>CAZFAL010000330.1:0-1510 GCA_964516945.1 uncultured Ignavibacteriales bacterium | reverse complement strand
AATATGACAAATCAATCGAAAAGAAACCCACCTTTAAGGTGGGCCACCCAGCCGGTTGAGATGTTGGAAGTCAGGCATACCAACAGGATTGTCAGACAACACAATAGTATTGAGGTGCTCTTCTTGAATACTGAGTTCACAATGGAACCTCCTTTGGTCGCCAGCCAAAACATTACCAGTACTTTTGGTACTTATACCGCGTCGGCCGGGGGCCACAATCGGTGCAGAGTCTTATTGTCCATGCAGATGACTCATTATCAACCGGATTCACGAGAATCCGGATTGAATAAACATAGGTTTCATTCTTGAGTAAATCCAGCGCCACGTTCGCATCGGACGAACTGTCGAGAACAGTGTCCAGCAACATAAGTCCGTTTGGCGCCGACAATCTGAACCGGGTGGGACTTTGCAAATCGCTGATATGCGCGTTCAGTTTGTAGATTGGCTCTTCCAGCGGAAGCAGAAAGCGTCCGTTGCCCCGGCCTTGAAAGACGAATTCACGCTGGAGACTATCCGCCTGTCTGCGGAATACTGTTGTTTCGTACACAAAGGTCGTATCGCTATTGAGCAAGAACATGAAGTCGAGACTGTCCACTTGATGGTCTGTTGCTGTCCGAAGTATCGTACGCACACGCGCAAGTTGCATAGAATCCCGCGTGAGGCCTATCTCAGGAGGGTGTAAGTTTTTTGAGATACTAAGATACTTTGTCGCGCTGACGCGGAAATAGTCTACGCCAATGAGTTCTAAGCGCTCACCCCCGTAGAATACACCACTTGAGTTAATCGTGAATCCGGTCTTGTTGTAGCCGAGCATGAGTGGCCAATAAGCTGTTGGCCAGACACCAACATCGTATGTTTTGATAGCCTTCCATTTGCCATAGAGGAGTCCAGGGTCAACATCATGAAGACGAATGCCCACAGTGTCAACACTGGTTAATTTCAGGTATTCTTCATTCGGGTAATTGGAAAACTTGGCGTATGGTTCCTGGCCGGTTGAGATGTTGGAAGTCAGGCATACCAAGAGGATCGTCAGACAACACAATGGTATTGAGGTGTTCTTTTTGAATAGCGCTATCATAATGGGAACCGGGCGCTTCATCCCTCTATCCCCAGAATCTTCATGCGGGAATATAATCTTCGGCGGGTGATGCCGAGTTTTTCGGCGGCGGTGGTTTTGTTGCCGTTGCTAGACTGCAGGGCCTTGACAATCATCTCGCGCTCGGCCTCTGCCAAACCGCCGGTGTTTGTGTCAGTTATTTCGGCGCTGTCGCTTGGGTTGTTTGTGGCGCTTGTGACACTGAGATGTTCAGGAGTAATCGGCGCTTCACCGGCGAGAATCACTGCGCGTTCAATGACATTGCGCAATTCACGGATATTCCCCGGCCAGTGATAATCCTGCAGAACCCGCAACGCCTCAGTGGTGAGCGCCTCCGGCTCACGATTATGCGCCTGCAAAAACGCTGTGACAAACTCCGGAATATCGGCCTTGCGTTCGGCCAATGACGGAATC
>CAZFAL010000329.1:0-1515 GCA_964516945.1 uncultured Ignavibacteriales bacterium | reverse complement strand
ACCGAAATAACTCCACGCAAACAACTGGAGTTTCCGCCGTTCTGTCGCATCATTCGTGTCATTGTCAGTTCAACCAATGAAGCGTTGTTGAGCGAACATGCGCTTCGTCTGCGGTCGGAGCTGGACACTCGATTGGAGTCCTTTGGAACAGCAGTCAGGATTCTGGGGCCTGCGCCCTGTCAATTGTATCGTATTCGCGGACGATTCCGCAGGCATATTCTGCTTTACACAAAAAAGACACAAGCCGTAGTCGACGCGTTGTCACAATGGGAAGAGCGCCAGGCCAAGTTTGGTCTGCCTGCATCAGTGCGCATCGCCATTGATGTTGATCCGGTGGACTTCTTGTAGCTCATCTTCAGCAATGACATGCTTGGGTTATCGTCATACCCTCGGAGGGGCTTGCTAAAAAAACCCGGTTTGTTGCGTTAGGTCTTGCGACAGCGCTTTTTGCTGTCGTGTGACCTGACGCTTTCACTGGGGCAACGTGTCGGGTCACATTTTTCCAGCCATGAAACTGTCGCTTTGCGAAAATCCAGACCCGACACAACAGTTGGTGTTTTCAATAATTTGCTAATGAGACATATCAGCGTATAAAAAAGCAGGGTGGCGCAATTGCGCCACCCTGCTGTATTTGTGCTGATAAAAAGGCAAAAGAAAAACAGTGAATCAGTCGCCGGACTTGGCTTCCCCTTCTTTACCTTTGTCATCTTCCGCTGAGGCTTCAGCTCCAATAACCTCCGGTTCGGCGGCGGCTTCTGCGGCTTCCTCTTCTTCAGTTTTTTCTGTGCTGACTGTCGGCGGGCTGACAATGACAATAGTCCTGTCCGGGTCTGCCAGAACAGTAGCGTTCTCCACCGTCACATCACTGACGTGAATACTATCCTGAATCCCGAGCTCACTGACATCCAATTCCAAACTGTCTGGAATGTTTGTCGGCAGACAGGAGATTTCGATTTCACGAATGATATGTTGCAACACGCCGCCTTCATTCTTGACACCATCCGGTGTGCCGTTGAGTCGCACCGGGATGGTCAGATTGATTGGACGGGTCATTGAAATCTGATGAAAATCAAGATGCAGAATATCTCCGCGCACCGGATCGCGCTGCATCTGGCGAATCAAAGACTTACTTTCTCCGGCGCCTTTGCCGTCAATGTCCAACGAGATGAGCACATTGCTACCGGCGCCGTCACGCAGAAGACGTAGAACGTCTACAGCTGCGACTGACACACTCTTGGGCTCGCGTTCCGGACCGTAGAGAGCCGCAGGAATCCTGCCTTCTCTACGCAATGAACGCGCCACATTCTTGCCAACTCCCTCACGGGAGGTGACTGCTAATACTGCTTCTTTCATGATTCTTCTGTATCCTCCAAAAACACTGTTTTATTCACAATTGATTACAACTTTGTATCAGCTCCTGAATCAAAAGTCGAATAATGATGACACTGACTTCTCTTCAGAAATTCTTCTAATTGCTTCACCAAACATCTGCGCGCAGGAGACGGTAATGTACTT
>CAZFAL010000328.1:0-1523 GCA_964516945.1 uncultured Ignavibacteriales bacterium | reverse complement strand
CGAGCAGGCCACACCGGATCCGATTCCGGTCAAACGCGGCCCGGGTACAATTGTAATGACGCTCAACAATGGCGCAGACGCAGTCAGTCGCACAATTCCGGAAGTAAACCTCTCGAATGTCTTCAATGCGCAGAACCAGATTATTTCAGAAAATCCGGGTTCGATTCCTGCAAGGTTTGCCTTTACCTTTGAGCAGGTTGATTCACGTGAACAACTCGCGCTGGCGCTTGATGTGAGTTTCAGCAATCTCACAACAAAAGTTTCCGCACAGTTAGCGTTCAGCTCAGACAAGTCATATCATCGGTTTCTTGTGAAACTGGACCAATCATTCTTCACCATGGCGTATCAATTGCCAACTTCGAAGAGCGAAATCTTCGCACCCGATGTCACACCGGAGCGCCTGGCGCAATTTGTCGGTGAGGGTAATCCGGCAGCGTTCATTTCTTCAGTAACATACGGGCGCAAGTTCTATCTGCTTGTTGAGTCGACTTCGTCGCGTCAGGATATGGAAGCGTCATTGAACGCTTCATTCAGCGCCGCTGTCGCCGGGGGCAGTCTGGGCGCCAGCGCCAAGTATGTCACCGATTTGCAGAATGTACGCATTAAGGCCTATGCGCTCGGGGGTGAGTCCTCGGCGGCGCTGGGAGCTATCACAACCAACTTCGACGAACTGAAGAAGTTTCTCGCGCAGGGCGCAGACATCAAAACCGGCCTGCCGTTGTCTTATGTTGTGCGTTCACTGTCACGTCCCGACAAGATTGTCAAAGTCAAGGTCGCGACTAAGTATGACATCGTAGACTGTGTGCCGATTGGTGAAACAATAGACAATCCGATTGTCTGGTTCAAAGCCGACAAGGGTGTCACAACAACCGGTTCGGCGCGACTGGTAACACGCTGGGCGAATTTCTTCGGTAATGCGCAATTTGACGCCCTGCCGCCGACAAAGGCCTACGGTGGGAGGCTCATACCGAACGCTTTGCCGGGTCCGAATTTACCTGCTTTGTACTTCAGGCCGGGCTCGGGTTCCGCCAGCAACGAGGGCGCTCTCGGCTTTTCCGGTGTGAACTTTATCGGGACTGATTTCACAATCTGTGCGGTTGCCAGATTAGAAACGCAGTTTGGCTCATATCCGGAGCAGTTTTTCTTTGGATCAGGCGCCAGCCCGGGTTCATCGTTTAATATCGGGTTCCGCAATAACAAACAAATCCAGGCGACTAATATCGGGGACACGTTGAACGCCTCAATGACGACTGCTGTGGATCAATTCAAGCTGTACACGATCCGCTTTAGTCGCACAAATGGGTTGGAGATATTTGTCAATGGTTCATTAACCCCCAAGGCGTCGAATCAAGCAATCACAACCGCGCTGAATTCTTTCCTTGGCGCACGAATCGGGACGAAGAACGGCGCCGGAGTCTATGTCGCCGAGTTTAAGGCCTATGGGCAGGCTGTAACAGAATTGCAGAGACAGTCTCTGGACAAGAAACTGCTCATCAAATACGGGCTATAGTCCTCCCCTAAGT
>CAZFAL010000327.1:0-1561 GCA_964516945.1 uncultured Ignavibacteriales bacterium | reverse complement strand
GCCAACCAATGCGAGACCGGGGTGTGGTAGTCCGGAGTTTGCGGCAGTCGACACAGGGGCCGCCGGAGTAGAGGTCGCCGACCCTGTGCTTGTAGGGCCGGAAGTTGTTGACATGGAAGACGCTCCCGAAGCGCGCTCGTATGTTGTGCGGATTCTCTGGGGTAAGCTGGATTTTGATTCGACTATGACTGTGGCCACAGACTGGTCGGGCTCACTTTCTATCAATCGTGGCGCCGAAGCGGTTCGCCGGGTCATTCGCTTTGAGGACGGCCAGGACGAGTTATTGCCGCGCACCGACAGACGGCTAATTGAGTGGACTTCCAAAACGACCGTACACAATGATGGTCTGCTGGTTGAGATATTTAATCCGCGTCGACCGGACTCTGTTGTCTTTGACACAACAGTTGTGGTAATCTCTGACACCACAATCACCGATGTTGACACGGTCATCACCGACAAAGAAGAAATCAGCGTCGACACTATCCGCTTCGACAGTCCGTTGACTATGACTTTCGCAACTGCGCCGCTGACAATCAGCTTCAGCGGTTCAGAGTTGATGGCGCTTGACACTGTGATTTATACGGACGATTCCAATGCGGTGCTGATTCAGTCCACGCAAATTGACCGTCGCGCCTGCCCGAAGGGGTATCTGGCCGGTAAATGGGGTGTCAATGCCGATGGCGAACAGGTGTTCCGTGGTGTCTGGATGACCAGAAATGGTAATGTTGAAGGGCATCTGCTTGGTCATTGGGGCAGAAATGACGAGGGTCGTCGTATGTTCTGGGGCAAGTGGATTGCCGGTGACGGACGCTTTGAGGGTTTCCTGCGCGGAACCTGGGCGCCGCATCCGAATGAACACGCCAGTGACGTCGCGCGTGAACATGCCGGTGGCCGTTTCAAGGGCGAAATCTTCAGCGCAGACCGCGCTCCTATCGGGTTCCTGCGCGGACACTACAAGAGCAATAAGAGCTCAGATGAGGATCTCTCTGGTCGCTTCGCCGGTAAATGGAAACTCAACTGCGGACGCAGGATGGTCGACGATGACGGTGGCCGTGATGGACGCATGCTCGGAGATGATGAGTTCTAAGTCCTAAGACATCGCAACAACATCTCACCACGTTTCCCGAGAGCTTCACCTCTACCGGGTGACAGAGGAAAGCCCGACCACAGTTTCATACAGTGTGGTCGGGCTTTCTGTGATTGGATTCGTTATGATTGGCTATTTGTGGACTCTGGATCGCTACCCTGCCGCGTAAACGATGGAGCTAATTCTGCAACTCAAACTCGAGCTTCGCAACCAACGTGTCCATCCGCATTTTATCATACATCTTCTGTGACATGCGCCGAAAGCAGTTGATCGCCTCACGTTTCTTCGCGCGGTTATCAGTTGAGGCCAGACAGTTTCCCAGATTCATCAGCGTCTCATCACGGGTTGAGTCTATGGCATAGGCTTTGCGGAAGAAAATCTCCGCTTTCTTGCGCTGGTCCTGACGCATCTTCAGCACACCCATATTGTTGTAGGATTCAACACTCGGTCCGAAACGCCGGATTGCCTCCTGCA
>CAZFAL010000326.1:0-1565 GCA_964516945.1 uncultured Ignavibacteriales bacterium | reverse complement strand
AACAGTAGCCACCCGCGAGCGCACCAGACTCTATTCAGATTTCGTGTTGAACATGATGGAATTCAATTTGCAGAGCGGCAAGTATCGCATTGTCGCCAATTTTGAAGACCTGAACGCCGGTCGCAGAGCGAAAAAGGAAATCAAAATCAAGCTCTCTGATTTTCGTCCCTCAAAAAACCCGAAACTTTCCGGTCTTGAATTTCTGTATTCTTCGCGGCCGGGAAAAGAAGAAGATAAGTTCTTTCGCAAGGGCGATATTGTCGCCGTGCCATTGGTCGACAGAGGGTTGCAAGGAGGCGACGACGGTGGACCGGTGCTCTACTATTTCGAGATATACCGTGGCAAAGACACAGCCCTCAACCTGATTGTCGAAACCAAAATCATACATCAAACTAAGGGGCTGGTCTACCACGACAGCATTTATGTCAAAATGGACGGCCCCGAATCAAAAGAGCTCCGTAGTGTTAACCTGAGCAAGTTTGTCCCGGGAGTGTATGACATAAGGCTCGCGCTCTATACCAGCGAGAAAAGAATGCGAAAGAAAAAACCGGCATTCGTGCGCGAGGACGCATTCTCGGTCAATTGGTCACTGCTCGGCAAGGTGCGGCATGATTATGAGACGGTCGTCCATCAGTTGGAGGCGATTGCAACCCCTGATGAGCGTGACGCTCTCAAGAAGGCGAAAACCGTCAAAGAACGCATCAAGGCCTGGAATACGTTTTGGGCAAATCGTGACCCCTCACCGGGAACAAAGGAGAATGAAGCGTTACTTGCCTTCTATGCGCGCGTACGGTACGCCAATGCGCATTTTTCTTCTCCGAGAAGGACAGGGTGGAAGAGCGACAGAGGTTCGGTGTTCCTCCGGCAGGGAAGACCCGATGAGGTTGACGATCAGCCGGTTTCTCTGAACGCCGGGGCCTATCAGATTTGGTACTATTATAATGTCAATGGAGAGCCACTGCGCTTTGTTTTCCTCGACGAATACGGCGACGAGGACTTTCGGCTCCAGTATCCCTATGATGGGAAAATACGCTAACGTCGCCAACGTGAAGTGAAACACCTCCTATGAGCAAGCATGACACAAAGCTTTTCATGTTTCAGTCCGCAAATAGATTTGCGCGACACACAGTCTCAAGCGCCTTGACGGTTCTGGCCGGCGTTCTTTTTACAGTAGCTTCTGGCGTGATTCCGGCTTCAGCGGAGGAGTTGCAGGTCCGGGCGGCGCCAATTGGATATCCCAATCCTGCGTTGAGTCCTGCGACGCTGGTTGAATTCTCATATTCCATCCAAGGGCGCGGACTGACGTTCTTACCTGATACGCTCAACGGAGATTTTGTCGCCGGAGTGTTTGCCAGCGTTACGTTGTTCGACAGCCAGAATCTTCCGGTTGATTCCGTCGCGCAGGCTTTTGCCACACGCGCCGCAACCGCTTCGGGTGGGACGATGCTCATCGGTAACCGCTTGAGAATGGTCGTTCAGCCGGGGAAGTATACAGCCGAACTGAAAGTAACAGACGTGACCAGTAAAGTCTCAGCGACGAATTTTTTCCATATTACACTTGATAG
>CAZFAL010000325.1:0-1629 GCA_964516945.1 uncultured Ignavibacteriales bacterium | reverse complement strand
TCATCTGGTCTGTCTCATCTGGTCTATGCCATTGTCGGCAATTATACTTATTGTATTGTTTTTTTTCAGTATTGCTTTTTAGTTGCGTGCAATGCGCATCAGCTACTACGAACTTGCTTACCGAATCACGACAACTTTCACTTGTTTTGTATCGGTTTCCCTGAAATTCTCTTGACTGCAGGGATACAAGCCGACCTGCGGAAGGATTACTTATTCAGGAATGCGTTACCTATTGAATCGACGGTTCCAGTTTAATCTGAAGAGTCAGACACTGGAAATCTCTACTGACAATTGATGTCTGTGCAAACTTTCAACAACACAACTCTTCCACACTCTCGGAGCTAGTGCGCCTTCCGGGGCGTATGAGGTATTCAAGCCGGGCTCTATGTGTTTCATTGTGGGAGTCCCGGAACTCTGCAACACTGAAACGCTGATGTTGCGCTTCGCGTGTCTCACCTTGCAACGTCAATGCTGATACTGACACATGTCAATCCGATTCTACAGTATGTAAACGGTTATCGTTTAAGCAACCCTGACAATTCTCCGATACATTCGATGAACGGCATTACTGACATTGAGCTAGTTCACACTGAAGAAATAAACCGTTTAGCGCCGTTCACAAGGAGGGACTCCTTCGCTTATGCCCTCTTAGACAGTCAACAATCAGATACTGACATTCACGACATGGACAGTTCCAGTTGAAACAAGACGACAACCATACATCTCGAACATCTCGCTCGACGCCACTCTCTCAATTGAGGCTTCTGACTGTCAACTGGTCACGCCTTGCTCTTGTCACAGGCGCTCTGGCGCTCGTCGGCTTAATTCCCGGCGCTTTGTCAGCGTTCGGCCAATCCAAATCAATTGTCGTTGTTCGCCAGCAGGAAGACAAGAACTCCAAACGTTTGATTCGAGGCATCAAGTCGACTTTCAAGCGCTCCAATCAGGATGTTGCCATTAGTATTGTCACAATCTCCACGCTATCAAACGGTAACCGGTCACTGCTTGATTCTCTTCGTATTCTCAATCCATCAATCATAGTCCCGCTTGGCAGTCACATAACGTCCCTCATTTCGGATTCTATCCACGACGCGCCGCTGGTTTTCGGGGCGGTCATTCAACCGGAGTCAAGTGGTTTTATCAAGAGCAAAGAACATCCCGGCGGCAACATAACCGGAGCGTCACTCGACATCTCCCCCGCGTTGCAGTTCAAATACTTCAAACAGATTTATCCGGATTTACACAAGTTGGGAATAATCTATTCGGATGAGACAGCTCAGGTCATTCCACACGCCAAAGTTGTTGCCAAAGCTGCCGGTATTGAGTTGTACGCCCTGAAAGTTGAACAGCGCTCCGGGAGAGCGAATGGGCGAGCAGTGAAAAAGGCGCTCGATAGTCTCTTGCAAATAGTCGACGGACTCTGGTCTCTCGCTGACCCGGCAATTTTTTCCCGTGTTTCCACCAAGCTTGTAGTACGGCAAACTATTGCAAATAAAGTCCCATTCATGGGTTTTTCGTCAACAATTGTCGCTTCGGGAGCCCTGTTCGCGCTTGACTTTGATTATAAGGATATAGGACGCCAGGTTGGTGAACTCTGTGAGCGCATTCTGAATGGTGAGAGTCCCGGGA
>CAZFAL010000324.1:0-1656 GCA_964516945.1 uncultured Ignavibacteriales bacterium | reverse complement strand
GAGGCGGCAGACACCGTTACGAGCGCTACTTTGCCTTTGTAGGTGGCGAGTTGTTTGTCGAAATCCTCTTCGTCGAGTCGCCCTTCTTTAGTTACCTTGACATGCACAACCTGCGCATGATTGCGCCATGGCAGGTCGTTGGAGTGATGCTCCATTTGTGTGGTGATGACGACCGAATTAGGTTGGAGCGGAAAGCGAAATGAAAGCTTGTTGACCGCTTCGGTGGTATTCTTGCCAAAAATCACCGTATTCGTTTCTGTGTCGACTCCGACGAACTTTGCGACAAGCTCGTGCGCGTCGTCATAGGCGACAGTGCTGAGACGGGATTTGAAACCGGTGCCGCGATGCACACTCGAATAGAATGGCAGGAACTCATGCACTTTTTCGACGACATCAATCAGCGGCGGCGTGCTGGCGGCGTTGTCCAGATTGACATAGGGAACCAGTGTCCCGTCAAGAAGCGGAGTCATCCGGTCGATGCCGTAGATTTTGGTCCGCAGATTGTTGATTGTCGTTTTTGCCATTGTCGCTTTTGTCATTGTTGTTTCTGTTTCTGCCCCGCTCATTATCATATTTGTCATATTTGACGCCATAATCAGATTTCTATCCCCTGCGCTGAAAATAAAAGCTCCCTGTTGCCGGTCCATGATACAACTTTGTTGCGCCAGTGACAAGAGCCGTAGCGCTGAGCTTGACATCACTCATGATGCAGGGCCTCAATGACATTGACATTCGCGGCGCGCATCGCAGGGTAAAGCCCTGCGACAACTCCGATAGCCATGCAAATCAACACCGAATTGAACATCCAGAACCAGGGCAGAATCAACTCTTCACCGACAATGACAGTGTTGATAACCATGCCGGCGGCGATACCTACCACTCCACCGACGAGTCCCAGCGTAATTGCCTCTACAAGGAATTGCACCATAATCATCAGCCGATTCGCTCCGACTGCGCGACGGATACCGATTTCCCTGATACGCTCGGTCACTGAGACGAGCATGACATTGGCGATGCCGATGCCACCGACAACAAGTGAAATCAGCGCAATTAAGATAATGAAATGTGCGAGTTCCTTGTTTGTGTCCTGAATCGCCGAGAGATAAAAATCCTGTCGGCGGACTCGAAAGTCATTTTCCTGATCAGGTCTCAGGCGATGATTTCTGCGTAGGGTGGATTCAATATCAAACAGCGCTTCCTCATAGTCATCGGCGTTGTCCAATTGCGCCAGAATCGAGCTGAGATTGTCCTTACCGGACATGCGCTCCTGCATAGTGGTCAGCGGGATAAACACCTGATCATCAGGGTTGAACCAACTCTCGCCTTTCGGTTCGAGGACTCCAATAACTTTGAAGCGCTTCGATTTTATCGTAATCGTCTTGCCGATTGGTGAGGCGCCTTCAAAGAGCTTGTCTCTGACCGTGGCGCCAAGCACACACACTTGCGCGCGCTCCTGTAGATGACGCTCGGTGAAGAATTGTCCTTCAGCGGGGACACTATTGTCTACACTGCTGTATGCCGGTGTTGTGCCTGTGAGCCGGGTGTTCCAGTTTTTGTCACGATATTTTGTCATGGCGCTTGAGGATGTCACCGGCACAGTTTTCGTCACAACATCTGAAATCGAATCAATCTCACGCGCGTCTTCCCATTTCAAAC
>CAZFAL010000323.1:0-1657 GCA_964516945.1 uncultured Ignavibacteriales bacterium | reverse complement strand
TCCACTTTATGGGGAGCACCAATCAACTTATACACAATACGACGCACTCTACCACTCCACGACGCACTTACGAACTAGTGTCAGTAATACGTATAAGGGTGGCTATGTCGATGACGCAGCTTTACAGAAAATCTTTGTAGTCCCGCAACACCAAAGCGCTACCGGCGAAAAAGTTCCGAATCTGCTCAAACGGCGCTAATCCTCGGTTGAATCACCGGCGCCAACGCCTGACGTCGCAAGGGCCACAGCGCCAGTGCCAGCGCCATCACTCCGTCACAGCGACCATTGTCATCCCATGTTGCAGAACGTAGTTCATCTTCGAGCGCCCAGACTCTTCCCTGCCTTTCTCTAATTTCCCAACGCGTGTAGTGAATCTTGTTCAGTGTATGAAACATCTCCAGATTTGTCAGAAGCGCCGCTTTGCTTTTCTCTGAAAAAATAAAGGGCACAGGCGCCAGGTCCTGTAACTCTTCAGTGACAACATCGCCGAGACCTGTCGCGTCAAGAACCAGAACCCCCGGATACATGCTCTGCCGATTACGAATTCGTTCAAAGACATAATTCCAATCCATGCGTTTGAAGCGCTCCACTGCGGCGACAGTTGCCACACCGGCTGTGTCAACCGCGACAGTCACTCCAACTGTGGCTGTGCGCTTACGCGCCAGATCCCAGCCACTGAGGAAACGGTGGTGATTTGTTTTGAAGGTTGGCGACGCCGTGTGATTGACGGGTAGCAACGCGGAGTCAATCATCTCCGACGGGATTATTTCGCGGCCTGAATCCACAAAACGCCCCATGATATTCTGCGCGACACGATCCGCGCTGAAATATTCCAGCCGACGATTGAGATAATCCGCCGAAATATGTGTGTTTTCCCGACTATCGCCGAATTGGGTATAGCTGTCGCTCGTGTCGGCCTCCATCTCACGCGCTTTGTGATAGAGCCAGTTCTTGCCATTCGGTGTGGAGACAAAATCCAGTTGTCCTTCACGGTCTGCGAGGCGCATCAGAATCACTTCATTGACGACATAATCGGCATGAGTTTCAAAAGCGACTTCATCAAAGATGAAATAATCATAGTCATTGCCCAGTAAATACTCACCGCGATTCTGGGTTGAGCGCGCGGTGATTTCACTGCCGTTTCCAAAGACAATCTTCGGAAACGGTGTGCGGGTGATTTCCTTGATAAGCGGCTCAATGATCTGCGACTCACGCGCCAGCTTCAACGCCGCTCCCCAGATGATTCCGGCCTGATCTTGTGTGATAGATGCGGTTACCACACGATAATGACCGGTCTTGTCGAAGCGTCTGTCGCGAATCTGAAAAACCGCATGATGCAGCGCGCGAATCGCCGAGACAAAAGACTTGCCCCAGCGATTGCCGGTGACAAGCAGATTCTGTTTGCCCGTTGCGCTACGTAGCCAACGTCGCTGACCGGCATGCGGTGTGACATGCAGGAAGCGCTCGGCGAAGTACACCGGATCGACAAGCGCCTTGCGCCATTGTCCACGAACCGGGACAGCATGATGTGTGCGCTCTATAACAACGCTCTCCGCGCAATCGCGCCGGCTTCGTCTTTGTCGAGTAGTCCGGCGTCAAACTAATGCGGTGATTATCCTCGCCGTGCAGAAACATGTTCATCTTGGCGAGTGCCCAG
>CAZFAL010000322.1:0-1683 GCA_964516945.1 uncultured Ignavibacteriales bacterium | reverse complement strand
AGACCTTCACGTAGGTCAAGTTCCCGCTTTTGGGACTTGACATATTCGATAACAAGAAGTTGTTGCGACATCAGCCGTAGTGGCGGGGCTTGCCCCGCCTTGTCTGCACATATCAAATGTTGTTTGTCGTCCAGCAAGGCGCCCCAAGGGACGCCACTACGACTGAATCGGCCATTCAGGAAGTTACGTCGAATTGCTCTTACTCACCTGAATAACTAACCTGCCCGCGCAAAATCGTTGTCACAACCTTGCCGGAGAGATTCCAACCCGCGAACGGCGTATTACGTGACTTGGATTTGAACTGTGACGGGTCAACTGTCCATTCGGCTTCGGGGTCAATGATTGTCAAATCCGCCGAATGCCCGACAGTCAAATCACCAAGCGGTTGATTGATAATCCGCGCCGGATTAACTGTCAGCTTGCGAATTACATCAGCCCAGGACAAGTAGCCCTTGTCAATCAGGCGTGTCTTGATCAGCCCCAGCGCAGTCTCAAGTCCGACCATCCCGGCCGGGGCCTGATCAAACTCTGAATCTTTCTCTTCGGCGCTATGCGGCGCATGGTCGGTGGCGATACAATCAATTGTACCGTCAACCAGTCCGGCAATCACCGCCTCGACATCGGTCTGTGTGCGAATCGGCGGGTTGACACGCAAGTTAGTGTCAAAGCGCTTCTCGATTTCATCATCAGTCAGCGAAAAGTGATGCGGGCAGGCCTCGGCGGTAATTTTGACTCCTTCGTCTTTGGCGCGACGAATCGCAGCGACTGTACCGGCTGAGGAAATATGCTGAATATGCACCCGGCCTCCGGTGAATTTCGTCAACTGAATATCACGCAACGTAGCGATTTCCTCTGCGACAGCCGGACGACCCTTGATGCCGAGTTTCGCCGAGGCGAATGATTCATTCATCACCCCGTCACCGACAAGAAACTTATCCTCGGCGTGTTGCATTATCGGAATGTCGAACATCGAGGCATACTCCAGCGCGCGACGCATCAAATCCGGGTCCTGCACAAAATCACCGTCATCAGTAATCGCCACCACTCCGGCCTTGACCAGATCACCAATTTCGGCAAGTTCTTTTCCGGCGCGGTTCTTGGTGACAGCGCCGACAACAAACACCCGGCAGGGCGCGTGTGTCGCCTCAGACAGCACAAAACGCACAGTTTCCTGATCATCAATCGCCGGTGACGTATTCGGCATACAGCAAATTGTGGTAAACCCGCCGGCGGCCGCCGCCTGTGAGCCGGTGAGCACTGTTTCTTCATCCTCACGACCCGGTTCGCGTAGATGCACATGCAAATCAATCAACCCCGGAGTAACAAGTTTGCCGTCGGCCTTGACGATGTTGTTCTTGTCCGTGGCTTTCAGCGCCGCAGAGATTTTCTTTTTGTCAGTTTCAACAGCGGCGAATTCACCGTCACGAATCAGAATTGTAGCGTCATTAAGCTGACCGATACGCGGGTCAATAACTGTCCCGCCGGTGACTATCAAATCATAACTATTGTTCACAGAAGTCTTCTTTGCGGTTTTCTTAGTAGTCTTTTTTGCAGGAGTGTCACTCATGATACATCTCCCTCCTGCTCGTCTTTCTTTCCGGAAAGCAGGAAAAGCACGGCCATCCGCACCGCCTGTCCGTTTGTGACTTGCTCAAGGACAACTGAGTTAGTGGAGTCAGCGAT
>CAZFAL010000321.1:0-1690 GCA_964516945.1 uncultured Ignavibacteriales bacterium | reverse complement strand
ATTACTCTGAGATAGTTGATATTGTAGAAATACGAATATGGATAGCCATGAGTTATTTCAATCTTGCCGAAGCCAAGCTCTCTTTAAAGTACTTTGAACTGGCCAGAAAAGACGTCTTATGTGCCTCAGATGAAAGAAAAAGGTATTTGGACATACTTTTCATCGACCATCAGTTGGCTGCCATATATTTACATCTCGGAGAGGGTGACAAAGCAAAGCGCCGTTGCGCGGAAGGACAAGAGTACTTTTATCTCTACAAAGATGCAGAAGGAACAGCGGGGCGTACGACATTCTGCTTCTTGCACGGCATGGTGTTGAATGAACTCGGAGAACATGAGGCCGCGATTTCCGCGTTCAAGACTGGTATAAAAGTAGCGTCTGAACTTGAAGATAAATCGATAGCATTATACTGGACATCAAACTTCCATCATTATACTGGCATAGTGTATGCTAATGGATTGCTACAACCCAAGAAAGCGTTGAAGTCGCTATTGAAAGTAAAATTCGAACATCTGAAAGATGTACAGCGCCCAAACGCGATTGCCAGTCTTATATACAGATACTATGATCTTGACAAGGAACGAGAGATAGTACATACATACGAAACCTATTCAGAGGAACTCGAGAAACTACCCAAGAAAGACGTTCTTCACCACACAGTGGGCGTGGCATACTTTCAAACAGACCACCTGAAGGAGTCAAGGCGGTTTTTGGAGTTGTCAGACAAAGAAGACCCAACAGACCAATTCGTCATAGACGGAAATAAGCGGTTTCTCGAGGCAATTGATGAGGAGGAAAAAGGGTAGTTCCCATGGCCATCTCTGTTTCTTGCTTTGTCAGGCCTGAGGATGTTCCACAACTTCCCTATCAGTAGAAAACCTACCGTCGCTCGAAACGAGTCTTTGCAGTTACGGGAAATCAAGAAAGTGACATCTCCAACATTCGCATGGCAGGAATTGTCAGTCCCACCACTGACTGTGCCATCGCCCGCATCTAACCTGACAATCTCTCGAAAGCGCGCGAATGTCTTTCAAGCGCACATTGTTGCTACCGGCGCTCATATCTGTCCACCAAATAGTCAGAAAGACTCAAAAAGGTCAGCGCCGCTCAGGAGTTCTTTTTCTCTCTGAAGCTGATTCGCGGGAATGGATTGACAATCGCGCTGGCCACATTCGTCAGGTGTGAGTTTATGCGCTTGAGGAAACGGATATACAAGGCGATTGAAACTATGTCCTGTCGCGACAGTTCCTCTGAAGGATCGGTCAACAACTTCTCAAGAATAGTTTCACTCAGTTTGCTGATATTGTTTTCAGCGGTCATCACCGTTCTCCCGACTGTGGCGTCCTGCTCGGAAAGGGCGACACAAACGCGTTCAAAGTTCGGAGCGATCGCTTTTTCAAGCTCCTGCATATCAGCTTCATATATCCCGCCTTGCAAGCGTCGTGGGTGCCGTCTCGCCAAATCCACAATGTTCTTGGCATAGACGCAGTTCCGCTCCACCTCCATAACAATTAACCCTCGCACCAGGCAGGGCACGAGCTTGGTAGTCAAGGCAATTGACCAGGGAGACAGGATTTGGCGACGGATGGACCGGCGTCTCTTGGTAACTTTGCGATCCCTCTTCCTGATATAATTGTCCATCTCGGCAGCGTCGGATTCGCGCTGTGTTTCTTGCCTTGTCTGGTACATT
>CAZFAL010000320.1:0-1794 GCA_964516945.1 uncultured Ignavibacteriales bacterium | reverse complement strand
GACCGACCGTTTCTATTGTTCCGGATACAAGGTTTAAGAACGGCGGCCTGTCGCTTGCGTTGCTCTTTTGAAATCGCTAAAGAATCATTCTTTCAGACGCTTGCTCAACTCAATCAATGTCTCAGTTGAAGCGCCATCTTTGCGCAACACGATAGCGCCACTATCGTCAAGAGCTATTAATGTCGGTGTGACGGTGATATTGAACTGCTTGACAACTTCGCTATTTCCGTCGCCGATATTTATTTTCCGCAGGACAATATCAGGCCTCTCAGTAAGATACTCTCTCAGTGGGCTTTCAAAAGCTGCGCACGCCAGACACTTGTCACCGTAGAATTCAAAAAGTGTGACTTTGTCCTTCTGAGTATAACGTTCCAGTCTCACCCGACTTCCAAGTGATATCGTTTCAACATCTGGCGCCTTGTGTCCTCGCTCCGGTTGAAAGCCAGTGAATCCATCCACTCTTCCGCTCATCGTCGAAGACGCCCTTCGTGACATCAGATTGGAATCTTCGGCTACACTCTTCTTGAAGTTGAAGCCACAGGAGAAGTTTACATTGAACACATAGCTCGATGAAAGCTGTGATAGATTGACATTTTGATATAGCGGAAGTTGCAAAGAGAATCCGGTGTTTATATCGCCTGAGCGGAATGTCAGCCCCGGTGTGAGATAGAGCCACGTTCCACCGGTGTTACCAACTTGAACTCCCTTGTCATAGTCATGACCGGTAATGATTGCCGCGGCTGTCAATGAGGCGTCAAACCAGGTTGAAATCGGCCTCTGCATACTCGCCGTCGCCTGATATTCGTTACCGAAACGGTAGCTATGAATATTCGCGCTACTGCTAATCCGCGCCAGAGCGCTGGCAAAAACGCTCGTCCTGCCAAAGCGATACCCGGCAGACAACGAGCCGATAGGATCAAGTGTTCCGGCGCCAACCTGCAAGACAGGATCTCTGGACAAACCACCCGCCCATTCATGGTTCGGTTGCGATGCGCCGGTCGGCAGACGAAATCCAAAGCCAACTCCGACTAACAACGGGCTTTTCGGTTGCGGTGACTTCGCCAGCAATTGCGCCATCACCACTGCATCACCAAATCCCGAGAATCTGCGTGTAAAACGGACTTTCTGCGTGGTATCTGCCGCTGAAACATCCGTTTTCGGGGCAGTCACCTGACGATAAGGCAACAAAAGACTCATCGTTAGACGGTCCGTGAACGCATACGAAGCTTGCAAATTCCAAGTGCGGAACAAAGTCAGCTCATTCTTTGGATTGGGAGCCGGTTTTGTCCCGGCGAGAGCGTGGTCAAAGTATTCATAGTCATACGAGAGTGAGACGTCCAGTCGCCCGGGAACACTGGCGTCTGCTGTACCGAGTCTCCCGACCGGGAGATTGGGGCTCGCTCATTTCACTCCGGCGCCTACCGAAGAGGTCAACGCAACAACCATAAGTAAAGCGCTCCCGACTGTGCTGATTGTTTGAACAGATTTGCATCGCATAGTTTTCTCCCTACCTATGGGTATGTGTGAGGCCCATTGAAATTTGTGCACATGGCATATGATTGTTAACTTTGACACTCTACTATCAGCCCTTGCAGTACAGGACCGATTACTCCAATATATGCTCAATAGTGGAGTCGTCAAGCGACTTTTTCTTTTTCGCCTGATTTTCTTTGCGGACAAACATAAACCAAAACAATTTGAATAAGCTTTCTTGTGGAAAGTATCTATATTGACAGTAATATGGACTCTACGCAAATGACATTTATGCTGGCTGTCGGAACGGCCGCCGGATTC
>CAZFAL010000319.1:0-1810 GCA_964516945.1 uncultured Ignavibacteriales bacterium | reverse complement strand
CAGCGCCTCATACCCCGGAAATATATTCCCTGACTGCGATTATGTCAAGGAATTTCCCCGGTGCAGACCCTTACCGAGCAAGAAACGAGCCGAGTGGCGCGGATTCGGGTTTTGTCGCTAACACATTGTCGTTTAATGTGTTGCCGGACGGCGACACCTGAGTACTCCAATCAGGGCTGTGCAAAAGTTCCTCTCTCCTTGCCAAGCAGACAGCCATTACGATCATTATCGGCGCTTTATGCAATTCGTTGCGCGTGTAAAATGCGACGCTGGGATCATCCTCTCTTACTTATTTCTCACAAACAACCGCGCCATATACCATATCACCGCCGCGGCAATTACAAAGCTGACAAGGAAAATAATCAGCGGCGCCCATTGGACGTAGACCGGCAGTGAATCGGGACTAAAACTGTCCGCGAGGCGTAACAGCCGAACTTCGTGACGGATTACTACCATGCCCAGCAGTGATGTAAACAGGGCAATCGCGGAGAAGGTGAATTTCTTCTTGAAAAAGGAATGAAGCGAATAGAACGACAAGACAACAGCCCCGGTCAGCCACCAGATTGCCGATGAGCGCATGAACGGTTTGATATAGTCACCGAGGGTCATCAGGTAGATCATGCCCACAAAGGATGCGGCTATCATACCGTAGAGAAAGAACGTCTTCCCTGCGGCATAGGCCCGCTCGTTATCCCGCCCTAACGCCCCGACAAAGAATCCGCCAACAGTAACCGCGCCGAGCAGCATATGCGCCCAACGGAAAATGTATGAGCCCACATCCGGATTCAAAATGAACCCGCCCTGTGATTTAGCATACAGAGCCGCAAAGACGTCCGGTTGTTCGGACAGGGAAAACACTGAGCTGTAGATGTAAGAGATGTATACAAAACACAAAAGCGCCAGAGAGAGAAACACTCCCTTCCGCGCCGCGGCCTTTTTTGTGAATGACGCCGCATAGAGAAAGTAGTAGCCAACTATCGCCACCGGAACAATCCCCCACCAGAACCAACCGCTGATAATTGACGCCGAATACACCTGCTTTCCATAGACCAACTGCACAAACAACAACGGCGCCACACCAAATGACACAGTCGCGGCCATCGCCGACGGAAACCACGTGACAAACTTTTGAACTACCGGATTATTCCAGCGATCGCTGAATTTGCCGAAGAGGATGACGATGATACCGCCGACGAGAAAGTTCATCGCCAACAGATGCAATGTCAGTGTTACGATATGTAATACTTCAATGAGCCATAATGGCGCAGAGAGAAAGTGATAATTTGCCGGATCCATATTAGTTTCCCCCATTGGTATCATTTGTGACCGCCAGCGTCGAATCATTCAACGTCAGCAGATACTGAATCAGCGCCTGCCACTCTTCGGTATTGCCGGTGAAACGTGGCATATTGTCATCAATGTCTCCTGATGTTTCCAGGAAATCACCGTAGTCATCCTCAGAAAGCCCGATTAGCGCGTCACTGTTGTCATTGTGCCCACCAAATTCATGGCAGACTCCACAACGTTTTTCATACACCTTCTCCCCCAGCGCTACGCCTGAGACACCGTAGATTTCAGATAATGAGCGGTGGTCGGTGTATTGGTAAATGTATGCGGCGATTGAATCGCTTTCATCCCATGTCCCAAGGAATGGCGGCATTGCGCCCTTCGCCGCTTCCGAGCCACGGACAACTCCGGCGATGAACTCTTTGTCAGCGCCCTCGAAGGCCGGTTTCAATTTGCGGTAACCGTCGATTGTGTGACAACTGCGGCAAGCGCGACGGAACAAATCCGCGCCATCGCGCCCGGT
>CAZFAL010000318.1:0-1836 GCA_964516945.1 uncultured Ignavibacteriales bacterium | reverse complement strand
CTTCGTCCATCACCGGATGGTCGAATGTCGGCATATCTGAGATTTGATAGATGAACAATAAGCGGAGCAAGAATGCGCAGGCAAACAGACCGAGGGCTAGAGATCTATCATTGCGACTATTCGAAAGTATCCCGCCGCTTCGGGGGCCTGGCTTGGGTGTGGATTTTCGATGCGCGTTCATGCTGCGCATATGGTATTGACAGAGAGGGAGTCAGGCAAGACAAATCGGACAAAACGAATACGCGCCTGCTGTATCCATGAATTAGAATCCGACACGCTTCAGAAACGGCAACCGGCGGGGGCGCGCTGTGTGGATGACACCGTCGTCATGCGCCTTTGCGAGCTCGTCGGTGACTCCGATTACCGTATTTCACACTATGCCGCTTTTATTCCGAGAATCCGACCTGCCAGTTGTTTATGAAGCTGATTTGTGTTGTCGCATTCCCGGCGCCGGGTTCCTGATTTATAATGAATCTCAAGGGTGAGTTGAGTACGTCATAAACCGACCCGGGGCGCGAACCCTTAATCTGAAACATCTTGCTGACTTTACCGACTTTGAACGCCGAACCGGAAGCGCTGACTTCGGCGACATTGATGAAGTCGTCATCATTAAGATAGTAGATTTTTGTGCCATCTGCGCTCCACTTGGGTCTATCTCCGTCATTGATAGAAATCTGCCACTTGCCGTTCAATGCGGGAAATGGTGAAACATAGACTTCATTCTGGCCGGTTTCTAAAGATGTATACGCCAGCCAGTGACCATCGCGAGAAAGTACCGCGTCGCTTTCATCAAACTGAGATTCCAACAATGGGTACGGTTGCATACTTGTATCAAGAGGAATCACCCAGATATCTGCCTGACCGCCGGGAGAGTTCACCGCAAACAGCCATTTGCCGTCGGCTGACCAGCTCGTGAGAAACAGACTACCACCGTTGATTTGGGCCAACAATTCCGGTTTGCCGGCCCCGGTTGTGGTCTTGACGAGAACATGAGTCACAGAATCAACTTGAGCGACGTAGGCGATTCTATCTCCTGTAGGCGACCAGATGGGCGTGTATTCATCGGCGCTGTCAAAGGTGAATCTGGTGCGGATTCCACGCTGGAGATTGTGTATCCAGATATCGACTCCACCGGAATTTCCGTCGCGCGCATCAGAGGCCACACTTTCACCGTCAGGTGAAAAACTCGGTGTGTACTGATCTGCTTGTTCACCAACTGTGTCCAGAATGGTTCCTGTAGAGTCCATCAGAAGCAAGTTGGAGCCAATGAAAACCGTGCCGGAACGAAAAATAAGTTTTCCGCCGGGGGAGGCGTCAAAGATGCCATGACTCCAATTCTCCAGATAGGAGACCGCCTCTGTCACAGGCGCTCCGTCACCGGTGTACTCCAACGCATTCGGGTCGAAGGGTTGCGCCATCAGGATATCGTTGCGCATATACAGAATATATCCTTGCGAAAACACTCCCTGAGACTTTGTGTAGGTCAAATGTTTCGTGGAGCCATCGAGCAACGATGACATACGAATCGCATCTTTTTCGCTTCCGGTTCCGCTGCCGGTGCGAGCGAAGTACAGAAAGTGGTCGCCATCCGGGAGAAATTGCGCCCAGCGATGCGTCACATCCCGTGTTGTCGAATCTAACGTTGTCACTTGTGTCGGCTCTCCACCTGCGGCGGAAACCCGAAAGACCGGACCGGTAAAATTTGGTGTAAAGATGATGATATTATCCTGATTCCAGCTTCCGCCACGACCCTGCGTAGCGTCACAAAGAGTTAGCGCCGGACCGCCGGTCGCCAGTATTTTTTTGAGTTTGCCGCCGGTAAAGAAAGCGATGTAT
>CAZFAL010000317.1:0-1845 GCA_964516945.1 uncultured Ignavibacteriales bacterium | reverse complement strand
GTAGTATCTCAGGAGTGTATGACGTTCAGACGTGTGCTCTTACGATCTGTCACACCGACACTCGGCAGAAGACTCGCGTCATAAACAAAACCGTCATAAGCTCTGACGATTGGATTTGAGCGATTAAGCGCATTGCCGACATTGGCCATCGTCGTCCACTGTCCGGCTTTGTAACTCACTGACAGGTTCAGGTTGATGTGCGCCGGGAAACGACTGCTGTTTTCAGATGCGACTTGATTCTGATAATATGTTTGCCCGAGTTGTGAGCTCTGGCTGAGTGGCAGGAACGGCGCAGTGTAACGATTGCCGGAACGCACCGTGAACAATCCACCAAACTGCACAGCCGATGAAGCATGATATGTCAGATTTGTTTCGACGCGATGTGGCGAATCTTCGCTGTACTGTGTGACAATGTCATTGGTCACTGCGGATGTGACGGTGAAGGCATAGCCGGTTGTGATGTCCAGTCGTCGACCGAAAACAGCTGAGAGCGCCGCCTGTTTGGCGTATGCCGCAGTGAACCCGTAGAAGCGCTGACTTCCGTTGGATTGCATTGAAAGCGCTGTCGGAGCGAATGTAACATCGTCAAATGTTGGTGTCAAGGTCGGCAGATTGTTGATTGACTTCGCAAAGAGCGCAACATCAATCCGTCCGCCGCTGTCCTGTTTGGCTGTCAGGGACACTTTCGCTATTTGTGTGCGCACACTACGCAGGGCATTGAGATTGTCGCGCACAAGAACCTGATACGGCTCAAGCAAAGAACTCAACGGCGCCTCGGCGTAGGAGCCAAGAGACACTTGCGCCGTGAGACTGCGATTCAGGCGCTGCGCCACGGCAAGACGCCCGAGGATATCAGTCTTGTTCTGCAAATAGTCGTAACGCTGAACCCGAAAACCTCCGCGCAGCAACGATGAGCCCCAGTTACGTTCAACCTGTGTGAACAACGCCAGGTCTGTCCCTTTGCGGGCAAGATCAAGACTGCCATACTGTGTGTTGACAAGTCCCTGATAATAGTTTGGATTGTCACTGGTCGAATACGGTGGCAGAAAGTTCCAATTGCGTTGTGACAATGTCAATTCCGGCGCCGACCAATGTGACAGTGTTACACCCGACGTAATCTGATTGGCGCCGACGGAAAACTCAATATCGGCATCAGAACGAATCGTCGTTGTATTATCTTTCAAGTCCAGGCCCAACGCCGTCAGACTTTGTGCGTCTGTTGAGTTGGCGATATATATCGCTTTGTCAAAACGGGCGCTGACTTTGAGATTGAACAGCGCCGACGGTGTGATGTGACGCAACTGCGCGCCGAACATCCGGTTGCGCGTATGCTGGAAGGCGTCGATTCCGGCGCTGTTATTCACCGTTGCTCCCGTATTGAATGCAAGAAAATCCTGCGCATGGTACTGGTCGAGATACAAGGATGTTGAAGATGACAGTTTGACACCCGCGCTGACAAACACGTCCTGAAAATTTGTCGGTGGTATCGTTCTATGCTCAGCTTGGTTGTCATTCTTCCCGACAATCTTATCCAAAACTGATTTGCGCAGCGCTGAATTGAAAAACCATGTCTCGCCACTTTTGCGGTAGCCGCCGACCGCTTCGAGCGCTGAAAGTGTCAACTCTCCTGATGAGCGCTCTCCGAAACTTCTGTCAGTCTTGAGTTCAACCTGTCCGGGAGATTCCTGCCGGGTGTCAAGCGTTTGACCACTGAAGCCAACTTCAGAAATCGCAACACTTGGCAACACCGAAAACATGCCATAATGCGCCGGGTCACGGCCAATCGATGCGCCGTTGAGTGTGTACTCAGGATTGGAGCCGGAAAAACGAATTTGTGAGCCCAGA
>CAZFAL010000316.1:0-1852 GCA_964516945.1 uncultured Ignavibacteriales bacterium | reverse complement strand
TATTGAAGAAGAGCTCGGTGACGGCGCACAGTACCCGGGCAAGAATGTGTTTTTCAATCTGAAGTCATAAAAACACCGTAAAAGTAATCATAAGAGTAAATGAGGCGCAAAATGAAATTCGTGAAAGCAAATGTAACGTTAGTCACCGTCTGCATACTGCTGTTCCATGTCGCTTTTCTGACCGGTTGCTCAAGCAAGAGCTCTACGGACAAAAAAACGGATTCATCGGCCGCCTCAAGCGTTTCGCAAACAGATTCGCAAACAAAGCAGACAACTCCAGAAAGCCAATCCTCCGGCGCCGCCGGGAAAACAATTTCAGCGGCGCCGGCGGAAATGGCTCTGGTCGTGCAGAATTACGGTATGGCCAAGTTTTCGGAGCTGAAACGGTTCTACGATCTGGGATATGCGCTTTTTTCGGTCTACAAAGACGGCACGGTCTCATCCGGCTCGTCAGCGAATCTGACCAACTACCAGATTGACTGGAATACAGCTAAAGTTGAGAAATATGGAGAGTCAGATGTTTCCCTGCTCACCCCGGTTATCAAGAGTCTGAACACCGGAAACACTGTTGCTCAACAACAAGTTACAGTCCCGCGCGCCACTGAAAGCAAACTGACTCTGAAAACTTCCAAGTCCTTTTCTCCGTCAGTCACAATCGAGACGCTTGTCAGCGACAGCCTGCGAACTATATGCGCATTAGGGATTTCCAGCCCCTGAGCGTTCTTTCTGTCCTGCTCCTTTTCCGCACGCCCTGCTGAGAATTGCCCGAAAATATCCCTTTTTTTCATTTTTTTCATTGGCTTTTCATTGGCTTCACTCAATTTCCCTCCGTATGTTTTCTGCAATGAAGACCCCGAAGAATCATTTCTTGCGCTGTAACGTTGTGTACGCCCTGAGCGGCGCCCTGCTGGCGTTACTTGCGACTGTGGCCCTGACCGGTTGCTCCGGTAAAGATGGCTCCAGCTCACCGTCAGCGCTGAAAAAAGCCCGTATTATTCTCGCTGAGGACACACGCACAATTTCCGAAGAGTTGAAGCTCCTGCTTCATGATCCGGATCCGCAGATTCGGGCGCTGGCTGCCAGAGCTATCGGGAGAATTGGAATAGATTCAGCCCCGCTTTCAGCAATCAATTCGGTATTGCAACCGAACTTGCATGATTCGGTTGTGTTTGTCTCGGCAATGACGGCCTTTGCCTATGGATTACTACCGAAAGATTCGACTCTGGCCAATGATATGATTGAGTATGCGTTCACCGCCCCGCCGGAGGCGGCGCTGAACGCGATTGTCTCAGCCGGGAGACTTGCTGATAGCGTAAATACACCGGTGATTCAGAAAATGATGATTTTACTGAATCACCCCCAGCCGTCCTACCGGGCGCACACCGCGATGGCTTTGCTCTTTAGCAATGCCAAATCCGCTATTGATGCTTTGACTCAGGTGGCGCTCGCCGATAGCGCCAAATCAGTGCGTGACACTGCGCTTTACGCGCTTGCGCGGATGAAGGCCAAGAAGGCAAAGGATGTCTATCTGGCGTACTTAAATGATACTGACGCCTATTTGCAATCATTGGCGCTCCGTGGCTTGTCGGCGGTCAATGACACTGCGCTGGTTGAAAAAGTTCTGCCCTTTCTGAAAGCCAAGAATGTGAATCTGCGCTCGCAGGCGATTGCGACACTCGCAACACTCACATGTCAGAAATCCAAAGAAGCGCTGACGGATGCCGCACGCAATGACAGTGACAGTCGTTTGAAAGCGCAGGCGCTGAGCGCGCTGGCAGGGTTTCCGGGGTCACGTGACGACAATCTTGCGTTGCATTATTTGACAGGGAAGAGCGATCTCGGTTTGCAAACC
>CAZFAL010000315.1:0-1866 GCA_964516945.1 uncultured Ignavibacteriales bacterium | reverse complement strand
TATGACAAAACGAACCCATTTTGACCTCTCAGAACCTCTCATTCGCCTTTTTCCTTGACAATCTCTCCCATTGAGGTTTATTGACGCGACTGCAGGTTCCCTCCTTTTTGGTTTCCTTCACAACTATTCACTCATTCACAGAAAAGAAACTAGTACTTGAGTTTACAACACCAATCAACAAACGCGCATCACCGCGACAACGTCTCACCCGCCGCCACCCAATCCGACTGCGCATCTTGCGCATCAGGATTCGACAATCTCGGCATCACACCCAAACTGCTGGCCGGTCTCGCGCGTCTCGGTTTCACTGATCCGACTCCCATTCAGAAAAAATCTATCCCGGTCGGCATCAAAGGCCGTGACATTCTCGCGCTCGCGCAAACCGGCTCCGGCAAAACGATCGCCTTCGGGGTTCCGATGTTACAGCGACTCGCGCAACAATCGAAACGCTCTAATAATTCAAACAAGACAAACGACGCCGCGCTGATTCTTGTCCCGACCCGTGAACTGGCGCTACAGGTTGAAGAGTCACTGCGGCTCCTCAGTCGTTCATTGAACCTACACTCCGCAGTGATAATCGGAGGCGCGCCGATGTCACCGCAATTGCGTGACCTGCGTCGCAAACCGGAAATCATCATCGCCACACCCGGACGCCTGATGGACCATCTCGAACGCCGCTCGGTCAATCTCAGCGCTATCTCGGTGTTCATCCTCGATGAAGCCGACCGGATGCTGGATATGGGATTCATGCCCGCTATCAAGACTATCATGAAATCAATCCCGCAGGAGCGACAGACAATGCTCTTTTCGGCGACCATGCCCAAGGGCATAGCCGCTATCGCCGAACAATTATTACGCAACCCGGAACGCATCGAGGTCGATCGCTCCGGAGCCACGCCGCACAAAGTCAGTCAGGAAATGTTTTTCGTCGACAATCAGGACCGGGGTAAATTGCTGGCAGTTCGTCTGAAAGAATGTGACGGTCCCGCGCTGGTATTTACCCGCACCAAACGTATGGCCAGCCGTTTGACCAACAAAGTCAACAAGATGGGTTTCAGCGCCGCTGAAATTCACTCAGACCGCTCACTCGGACAGCGCCGCAACGCGCTCGAGGGCTTCAAACGTGGCAAGTACCAAATTCTGATTGCCACAGACATCGCCGCGCGCGGGATTGATGTGCCGGGAATTGAGCTGGTGGTCAACTATGACATGCCGGCGAATGCCGAGGACTATGTGCACCGTATCGGCAGAACCGGTCGCGCCGGAAAAACCGGCCATGCGATTTCATTTGCCATGTCCGATCAGGTTCGCTCAATCAAAAGCTTAGAGCGCTTTCTCAAAACAAAACTGACAGTCTCAAAACTGCCGATTCTGCCGTCAGAAAAGTTCCTGATGCAACATGCATCCAACGCAGAAACAAGCGCAGATTCCAGACGCACAGATGTAGCTCCCCGCGGTAATTTACGCAGAGAGCTACCGGCGAAAAGGCGTAATTTTACTAAGAGTCCGTTCAAAAAGTTCGCAAAGAAAAAAACCTTTGCGCCACAATCTGACACTTCTGAGTTCGATTCAGAGAATAAGCGCCCCGGCAGAAAGCGTCCGGGAAAGCAAAAGCCCGCCAGAGAACGCAATAGAAGCCCGTTGTCACTCGATGACATCATCGCTCAGGCCGAAGCGCCACAGAATTACCCTGACAACAGCGGCTCAAACCTGCCAACATTCAAGAAAAAACGTCACACCAAGAAAGAGTCCATCGGCCAGGGCTCAAGCCGCAAGAAACACACCAAGCGGAAGTAACTTACTGTCACACAGCCGGTCGCCCACAGCTTGCTGTGGGTTCCCTCCGACGAATAGATACTGTTATGT
>CAZFAL010000314.1:0-1869 GCA_964516945.1 uncultured Ignavibacteriales bacterium | reverse complement strand
CCGTCCAATATCAAGTCATTGCGAGCGAAGCGTGGCAATCCCGTCGATTCATAGCCGGGAGATTGCCACGTCGTCCGGCTGCCGCCGTACTCCTCGCAATGACGTACATGATTCTTCAATAAGCCCATACGCGGACATGATGGATCAAGGGGCGCTGGCCTGAGGCGCCTTGTTTGGTTATGCAAGATACTTGACATTTGCAGACAAGGCGGGGCAAGCCCCGCCACTACGACTTGAATCCTGATGATCTCTGATAACCATACATGTCGGGTTTCTCCGTCCGGCGGCTGCCGGACTCCGGAACCCGACCTACGCTTGATTGGAACTTGTTCGAATTGTCCCGGCAACGTCACGGCCTGCAGGTTCGGCAGGGGGAGAGGCCTTCGGAGAGCGCCTGCTCGCGGGTTTGAAATACGCGCAATGTCGCTTGTGGATGATTGTGTATTAACCGACAATTGGGACGATGAAATCGCAGTGAGCGTTTGGTGGTGACATAGCGCTCTTCCTCTGTTCTGGCGATTGACCACAGGCCACGTTTCTCGGCCAGCGCCTCCCGCTGGGTTTGGAGCAAAGTGGCTATCTCGTTCTGCGCCCCCGAATCCTTGCGGTTGTCTTTGAACAGGTACAGATTGGCAAACCCGCGCCGGAGTAATTCACGGTTGATATCGAGGGTATCTATCAGCAAAGTCGCCAGCAGGCGGCCATAGCCGTCACGTTTGCGTTTCCCGAAATGCAATTCCGCGACCTTCCCGAGTGTCAGCGCCTTCACGAGGGCTTTGGCGGAGTCATAGTACGGCTCGCCGCGCTCCGGGGTGTCGATGAAAAGCAGACGCAGTCGCTCTCCGCCGGATAATTCGACTGTGTCGCCGTCAATGACTTTGGTAATCAAAAACCGGGACTCCGGCGTGCGTTCATAACCGATTTCGGCCACAAAGCGCACCAGCAGGGCCGTAACAATCACCAGCGCCGCAAACCCGCCCCGCCAGCGCCAGCTCCGCCAGAACTGTGACCGGCCGAGCGTGTGCAAAGACCGTTGCAGGCGTGTTCTGCGGGGGTAGGCGTTCATGATGGACAATATATATAGTAATAGCTTGTTTTGCTCAGAATCTGTGGCGCTGAGTGTCGCAAAATGCGTCATAAAATGGGTTCGTTTTGTAGATAAGGGTGTCCCAAGTGTGGATATTGTAGTGTTCTTGCGGGTTTTGTCCGGATTATATGGGTTTTTGGTATGGTCCATCTGCAAATGGGGGGCGATGGATTTTGGTGTGGATTTGTGGTGAATTTGAGTGTGGGTGGCATGGAAAGGACTTGTTGAGGAAGCTCTTGAAAGTTGTGGCAGGTCATCAGGGGCTACTTGGTTTGGAACCGGCGCCCCATCTCTTTGAGTATCCTACCAGAGATGTTACAGTCTCAATTTCAGCGCAGCGCCCTGATTCCGTCATTTCCGCGGAGGCGGAAATCCAGTCAAGCCGGTGTATCAGGCAATCTCTCGGTAAAGTTCCCCAATAGTCAGAAAGTGTTTTTCATTACAGTCGTTTTTATTTCAAGGATCTCGCATCATCGCATCTTGTCTGGATACCCGCCTCCGCGGGTATGACGAAAGCGCAGGTGTGTCATTGTTTGAGGCTTTCGCCAACTCTACTAAACTTATAGGACAAGCTCATTAGGTTAGGACTGACAGAACAGAATAATACACAATAATGATGGAGTCTATCAGGCAAGGAGAACCCACAGCAAGCTGTGGGCGACCGGGACTTAATTGAGTAGGTAATGTGTCGGGTCACAATTCTCGCGGTGCGAGAATCAAGACCCGACACAACTTCGCTCGCAGCAATGAAGCAGTGACTTGATATCGGGCGGGATTGCCGC
>CAZFAL010000313.1:0-1907 GCA_964516945.1 uncultured Ignavibacteriales bacterium | reverse complement strand
TAGAGAGCGTCGACACGACCACTGTTCCCGGTTGCACATCTCCGGGAGCGGTATTATTCAGCGGGTCGCCGGGTTCGGTGCAAATTCCTACAGCTAATTTCTTTGATATTGCTATTCCGCTGGATGGGCCGCTTGAAGTGAGTGAACCTTACTTTGTCGGACTGACATTTACTGATTCAATTCCCCCCCAATGGGGAGTAGAGTTAGTTACAGATGATATAGAAGCGCTTTGTGTTTCATACAATAACTGGGATTCAACAATCGGCTTCGTGGATATGGGTAATGACACCTTGATCCATCAGAACGCTTTCCCCCCTACAGACCCATGCTTCAGCGCTCCGGCGAATGATACAATAGGTTGTTTTGATTTCGACGGTCGACTATTGCTCTGGTCAAAAGGTATCACCGGCGGCACACCCCCGGTTGCATTACCGGGGATTGCAATTCTCGGGCCCGACGAAGGCGCCAGGCTCTATGGCTCGACTGATATCTGGGTTTCTGAGACAACAGAAAGCCCGGCAATTGACAGCGCCGTGTTTTCACAGCGTACTGATGTCGGCTCCTGGGTTCGTATCGGAGTAGACGCCAATCAGGATATTGGCTTTGGTCGCGGCGTTATCAGCGGCGCCGGGCAGGGCTTGTCATATCTCTGGAATTTTAGCGCCGAGACCGAAGGGACACACTGGATAAAGGTCACTATCTATGATTCACTGGCGCAGACAGCGACTGACTCTGTTTCTGTGTTTCTCGAGCCGACACCACCTGTTCCGGCAATGACAACGCCTGCGTATTTCAGCAGGTTTTGTGATACCGTAACCTTAACATATGACATCATTGATGAGAATCCGTCGAGTATACTTGTGCTGAAAAAAACGGCGGATATGCAGTTTTCTCAGGGCTTAGGAACGCAAAACCAATTCGCTCTCGGTGATGTCGATGGTGACACTGCCGATGGCAATCCCGCTTCACAGGGTGAATTCGGGAATTTCTACGGCGGTCCGGCGGTTGGCGCCCTGGCGTTGCGCTATTGGCATGATCAGGGTTTCATTCAATCACTCCGTGTGGGCAGCGCGACCTTGACAAATGCACAGGCCGCTGAACGTCTGGCGACGATGTTTATGAAAGTGCGCATCAACGGTTCGTTGTCTGACGAAAACTTTGTGCTGGGCTTCAGGGAATATTTGCTCGTGACCGGTTTCGGGGAATTGAAGCTGGAGTATAATCGTCAGGCGTCATATCCGACACTGCGTAACTGGACTGAGGAATATGGCGCCTGTGCGATGGTGCGGATTGGCGGCTCCTCCGGCGGCGCAGGAAATTGGTTTGCCATTGATGGCTACGACGGCCTGCCGACAGCGGAAAACGTATATCGTGTGCGGGTCTCGGACCCAAGCGACGGGACAATCAAGACGTTATTCTGGCGTGACGGAGTCGATGGCGCTGAAATGTTCTATCAGGGCGCCTGGTTCCCGGTTGATATCATCGCGGCGCTGCGACCAACCAACTGGTCTGTTACCGGACGCGCGAACACCGGGTTGTTTGACTTTGCTGTCGGCTCCCAATCGACATTCCTGCTCGATTCAGCGGCGGCGGGTCTCACAGACGGCTCACTGTATTTCATTACGGCGCAGTTAACCGACCAGAATTCCAACCTCGGTGAATTGACTACATTACTGGAGCTCAATTGCGCCTCGTTTGCCATCGGTGACTATGACGGTAACGGTGTCAGTAATATCGGAGATGTTGTCTACCTGATTGCCTTTCAACTGCAGGGCGGCCCGCCTCCGGTAGGTGGAGCTATCCGGGCTGATGTGAATTGAGACTGGACTTGCGACACCGCGGAGTTGGTAAACGACATCAGATGGGGTGTCATTGGCGACCCGGTGCCTGTCCCCATACTCCTCCCC
>CAZFAL010000312.1:0-1916 GCA_964516945.1 uncultured Ignavibacteriales bacterium | reverse complement strand
TGTTGGCTGCACCTATTTTGACTTACAGCGCAATGGCTCAATGAACCGAATGATTGTCTCTGATGAGCCGAGTCATTTCGTGAGTTTCACCTGGATGAATCAAAACAATAGCTCCTCGAGTGATGGACGGAACGTCAGGTTTGAAAGCTACAACCCCGCTCTCGGAACACTGAGTGACGGAAGCGGCGGCGTGGACATAGGCGGCGACCTGTTTCTTCCAAACCGCTCCGGTTTTACTTCTCTTGACACCAGACCGGGGAGCGACTTGACAGTTGAGGCGCATCATTGGAATACATCATCTGGTTTTGGCGGAAGAGAGCAGACCTATGTGTTTTACAATGCCACCGCTCCTCTCGCTGACTACCTCGGAGTGATAGCGGACACGACTGAATTGCAAACCCATCTTGCGGGCAACACCACCACATTCAAGTGGCCGCGCGTGGCGTATACTTCAGACGGCGCCGGTACCGAAGTGACTCATTTGCTGATCGAGAGTGACAGGACTGACGCTGACGGACAGATTCTCTATACCCGCAAAGTCGGAGCAGGCACAAGCGGCGTGTGGGATCCGGCAATCGTTATCGGCGCCGGTGGGTTTCATTTGAGCGCGGCGCTTACCGCCTCGCGTAAAGCCGCCTCACAAAGGGTTGTGATTGCCGCAGCTCTCGGCCGTGGCGACGGAACCCAATTTGGCGGCTATCAGCGGCATTTCAACGGGCAGGTCTCCGGACAGTATGACAATGACATATTTTATATGGAATCCACCGACGCAGGCGCAACCTGGGGACAGTTGACAAATGTGACAATGCGCCCGGACTCACTGGCGCATCCGGGCGACCCCACGCTACAATTTGCGCCGGGAGCCAAGCTCGATGTTCTCTATGACCAAAACGATGTCTTCCATATTGTCTGGCAGGCGATTGTCTGGAACGGATATCAGGGGCAATTCACGACTCAGGGACGGCTCTTCCATTACGACCCGCTCAATGACAAGATTCGCATTGTGCATGATTTCTCATGGGAGCAGACAATGTGCAATGGTGGCCTGTATAATCTCAACGCCACCAACCCACAGATTTCTGAATGTGACAACAAACTCTATGTGACCTTTGAGCAATTCAATGATATTCCGAACGGAATCGAGGACGACTGCAGTGAGCGGGCGCCTCTCTCCCCCAATGGCGCCGCCAATGGCGATATCTATGTCACGGTTTCCGACAACAGTGGACTCAACTGGGATCAGAAGCGCAATCTCACAAACACATATACACCCGACTGTGACACTATCCCCGGCGGCGCCAAACCGGATTGCGATTCGGATGTCTGGCATTCGACAACACACTATGGGATAGACATTCTTGCAAATTCCGATGATTTCAACGCGATTGCCGATTTAAGCGCCAATATCGGCGGCTATGCCGGAGCGAATTATCTATTCGTGCAATACATTAACGACGCCGACCCCGGCGGCGCAATCAACGCCGAGGGGAGCTGGACGAATAACAGTGTCAATGTGTTCCGGTTTGGCTGTGTGGAGAAGGTTTCCGACCCCATACTTGTTATTCCGGTGAGTTTGCAGTCTGTTTCAGATCCGGCGTTTACATTACCGGGGCAGGACTCAATAATCGCCTTTACACTGACGAACGTGGGTAACGCGCCTGCGAGTTATTCAATATCGATTCTCAATGACCAGCCGTCCGGCAACATCGCTATTGCAGGCAGTCCGCTCAGCGGTGTCATTCCCGAAGGCGACCCGAACTTTGTGCAGTTCACCTTGACCTTGAACGCCAATCTCGAAACAACCCCGCAACACGCGCACGCTGATATTCAAATCGACGGCAACTTCGTCGGCGCCCCAATCTCGATTCCGGTTGACTACACTATCGGCGATATTGAGTTACGCCAAATCGACACAC
>CAZFAL010000311.1:0-1935 GCA_964516945.1 uncultured Ignavibacteriales bacterium | reverse complement strand
GCGCATTCACCGTTGTTTTCTGCTGGCAGTCACATAACAAAGAAAAAATCGATCCCCCCGGTGAGTTCTATGCGGTGATGCTCTTCACACTTGCCGGCATGATGTTCCTGATTTCCGCGCAGGACCTGATTACACTCTACATCTCGCTTGAACTGGCGACAATCCCACTCTTTGCGCTGGCGGCCTGGCGACGCGGCAATCCGCTTTCGGGCGAGGCCGGACTCAAATATGTCATCTATGGAGCGCTGGCATCGGGGTTGTTGCTCTACGGACTCAGTCTGCTCTATGGACTCACCGGTAGCGCCAATCTAAGTGTCATCGGTCAGACATTCGCCGCAACATCCGCAACTCCGGCGCTCTGGCTGGCCGCAGGTTTGATTCTTGCCGGTATCGGTTTCAAAATTACCATGGTCCCGTTCCACATGTGGGCCGCCGATGTCTATCAGGGCGCCCCGACTGCAGTCACTGCGTATTTGTCAGTCGCCTCCAAGAGCGCCGGTATGGCGTTTATGTTCCAGATGTTATTCGGGATTTTTGGCGCCTATCTCGGCGGCTGGGAGTGGCTGATTGCGGCGCTGGCCACCGCAACCATGACTCTCGGAAACCTTGTGGCCATCGTGCAGAACAATATCAAACGCTTCATGGCCTTCAGCGCCGTCTCACAGGCCGGGTATATCATCCTCGGGTTTCTCGGACCGTTTTCTGAAAGCGTTCCGGCGGTACTGTTCTACCTGTTCATCTATGTCTTCACCAACATGGCGGTCTTTGGGGTGATTATCTATTACAGCGATGTCACCGGTAAGGAGCAAATCGATGACTACAACGGCCTCTCGCGCACCAATCCGGTGATTGCGCTGGTGATGATGCTCGGCTTGTTCAGTCTGGCCGGGATTCCGCCGCTGTCGGGATTTGTCGGGAAGTTCTTCCTGTTCAACATTGCCGCCAAAGCCGGCTTCAACTGGCTGGTCGCGGTCGCGGCGTTGAACTCAACTGTCTCGCTGTATTATTACCTGCGCATTGTCCGCCAGATGTACATGGAAAAACCGGACACAGACGCCAAACCCCTGCCAATCTCAAAAGTCCTGATAGTGACCTTCGCTGTCGCCACCATCGGCGTCACCCTCTTCGGCGTCATCCCCGGCATCTACGAGTCAATCCACACCCAAACCTCCGGCTGGCTGACAACACTGCAGTTGCTGAAGTAATTCTCTGCTGAGAATCCATACAGCAAGATATAGTATGGTCAAGTCCCTACTTTTGGGGACTTGACGTTGCATGGTTGCAAAGTATTGTAACCAATTCAGTTGTAGTGGCGTCGCTTGCGGCGCCTTGCCGGGTTACACACAACAGCTGTCATGTGCAGACAAGGCGGGGCAAGCCCCGCCACTACAGTTTTGTTCGTAACAACGTCTTGACAATGAACCTGTCAAGCCCCAAAAGCGGGGGGCGTGACCTACGGGGAATTCGTTTGATTGTGAAATAGATAAATGTGTAAGCTCTACAAACTCTCAACCAACTGCCGGTTGTATCTTTGTAACAATTTCTCCTGGCGGATTACGCCGAGGACTTTGCGGGAGTCTTTGTTGTCGACAACCGGGAGTAGTGACAACCCTTTGCCGGCAATCAGTTTCTGAGCGGTTTCGAGCGAGTCGGTTTTGGTGACCATCAGCGGAACGGAGGCGATATCCTGCGCAATAATCAGATTCGGCGCAGTCTCGGCGGCCATCGCGCGGTGCAAATCGCTAAACGTCAAGACACCGGTCAGCGCGCCGTCATAGTCGACCACCATAAAATACGCCTCACCGGAATCCGAGGCGTGTTTCATAATCTGCGTCAGTGTCGCAGATGCCGGCACCAGCGCGACAGGCTCATCCATCGCATCGGCGACAGCCCAGGTGCGCAGAAGTTCAATAGCCTCACCGCCCCCAAAAACTA
>CAZFAL010000310.1:0-1944 GCA_964516945.1 uncultured Ignavibacteriales bacterium | reverse complement strand
ACGCGTTCTTTTCCGGTCCGGAACGGCTGGAGACCCGCGAGTTCCTTCGCTGGAGCGTCTGCGACTGCGATTAGACCACAGAGACACAGAAGAAAAAAATACGACGCTGATTAACACAGATTAAGGAAAGATTTCTCACAAGTTTTTCTCTGCGCCTTGGTGTCTCTGTGGTGAATCTTGTAAATAGTAGTGTAGAATGAATAATGAATATTATATTTACATATTCACTGTTCAGATCTAGACTGCCGCCTCATGGATATACCTGCAGCCATCCTCGATGCAGCCGAAAGGCGTTTTTCTGATTACGGTTACAACAAGACAACGATGGCGGAAATCGCATCAGATTGCGATATGTGTGTTGGTAACCTCTATCGGTATTTTAAAAACAAGGAAACCATTGCTATAGCCAGTACGGAAAAACTACTGGTCGCCAAACTCGAAGCGGGTATTGATGCGGCGAAACGAGAGAACGATGCCCTGAATGCCCTGTCGGCGTTTCTTCTCACCCGGTTGCGGATCGGACACAGACATTACGCCGGAACCCGCCACCTGTTTGACTTGATGGGTCTGGTCAACACGCGTCATCGTAAAATGCTGCTTGATTTTGAGGCCCGGGTCATTGTTGCGCTGGCCGGCATCATTGAGCGAGGCGTGGAGGAGGGCCGGTTTACCGCCTGTGATGCCAGGCAGACCGCTTACGATATCCATCAGGCCACGCTTCGTTACAACAATCCCGTCAACCTTAAACAGAATGAGTTGCCTCTGCTTGAGGCCGATCTGAAACGCCTCGTGGCCTTGCTTTATCGGGGTCTGGCATGCTGATGAATACAGTTCAGCGCTATGGCTGGATTTCAATTATCCTGCACTGGATCATGGCGGTGGTTATTTTCGGTCTGTTTGGTTTAGGCGTGTGGATGAGGCGCCTGGACTATTATGACGCCTGGTATCACAGGGCGCCTGATCTTCATCAAAGCATCGGCATGCTGATGTTGGCGCTGCTTCTGTTTAGGCTCTTATGGACGGGTATCAATGTGAAGCCCGCCATTACCGGCGCGCCATGGGAGCGGATTGGAGGAATCGTTGCACATCATCTTCTCTATTGGCTGATGCTGGTCATCATGGTTTCCGGCTACCTGATTCCCACCGCGGAGGGTGAGGGGTTTGATCTCTTCGGCTGGTTGCATGTGCCTGCGCTGCTGACATTGACGCCGGCGCAGGCGGATATCAACGGGGCGGTTCACCGGCTTTCCGCCTGGTCCATCATGACCCTTGCCGGACTGCATATGGCTGCCGCGCTCAAACATCATCTGATTAACAGGGATGAAACCCTGCTGCATATGCTTGGAATGAAGAGAGCGCACTACTGACCCGCATCTTTCACGAAGACACAAAGAAGATAAGTATTTAAATATATCAAAAAAAGGAGAAGAGATATGAAATTCAAGGCGTTATTCATTGCTACTGCAATTGTATTTGGGTTTTCTATTCCCGCACAGGCAGTCGAGAACTATGTGATGGACACACAGAAACATCACGCATTTATCCAGTTCAAAATCGCCCATCTTGGATTCAGCTGGATGCTGGGCCGCTTCAATGAATTCGAGGGGACGTTCAGCTTCGATGCGAAACATCCGGAAAATAACAGGGTGCAGGTCAACATTGATACCGCCAGTATTGATACCAATCACGCCAAACGGGACAAACACTTGCGTAGCGCGGATTTTTTTGATGTCGCCCACTATCCAAGCGCCCAATTCACCAGTACCGCTTATGAGAGCAGGGATCATGGCAAGGGTGTTTTGAAGGGAAAGCTGACCCTGCATGGCGTGACAAAGCAGATTGTCATTAATATACGGCAGATTGGCGCCGGCAAAGATCCGTGGGGTGGATACCGGCGTGGCTTTGAAGGCAGGACAACGCTGCATCTGTCTGATTACAATATGA
>CAZFAL010000309.1:0-1983 GCA_964516945.1 uncultured Ignavibacteriales bacterium | reverse complement strand
GTGATAACATTACACAAATACGGTTCATCATCTACTACAACAACATTGCTGTTGATAGGTGAGAGATCAGGCAGGAGATACTTTTCGGCGTCTTTCATATCCAACGTATCGACGGAGATAATCCGGGACTCACAGACACTGGCGGGAATGTGCTCATTTTCGACGTACCGTCGGACAGCGCCAATATAGCAAAATGCAAGTGTCAGAGATTGCAGGTAGTGTGCAAATGACATAAGCGCCAGACAGGCCCGACAGGAAAAGATTCAGCGCCGGAATAGATATGAACTGACAGACACGAACTAACATCTATGAACCTACATCTGCGAACAGAGTGATAATTCCTGCATATAAGGGTGGACGGTCAGAAGGTCGACTGAGCTGAAACAGCAAGAATCGTAAAGACCCGTAAAACGGACATCTCGATTCCGGACCCAATAAAGGCAGCCAATAAAGGCATTGACCACATCTCCCATTGGGCGCTATATTGGGGATATGCCATGGTTGAGCCGACGGTGGCAAATCGCTAATATAGCGCCGGGCGGATGCCGGATTAACGCAGAGACTATGGCTCCTCTCCCCGTCTCTGTATAGTCCCTGAGCAGTAAGAGCCGATTGCGCCGGGACAGAGCAGACATTCTTCACCGCAGTCTTAAGCATTACCGTCAGAGAATCGATATACTGAGGGACAGGTAGCGCTACCGCCTCACGGGCGTTTTTTTCAGTCCGGGAGTAGAGCGCCGGCAACCGGAGTATAGTATTCGTTGCTCTGCAAGGTCTGCGACGATATATGTATCGATAAACATTTGATTTAACGAGATTTGCGCCAATAGAGATAGTTTTCTCATACAATTCTAATGAAAAAGTAATGGAGTTACCGCATGTGGACGGCTGGAAATAGGGTCAAAGCGAGTCACCAACATAAACAATCGTATTCTTCATTTGTTGCCATCGCGATTGCGGGAGCGCTGACACTTTGCATGTTGGGACGAAGTGTGATTGCCGCATCAAACTCTGCGAGGGTAAAGTCAGCCGACAACGTTTTTGTTGAGCCGGCTTCAACAACATCGCCAATGAAAGTCATCGCCAGAACCTCAAGCGCATCTCCAGAACAACCTGGCTCTCAACCACTGTTGAGTGTAGCGGCGACGGGTGACAGGTGTATCGGCGCGCTTTCGGGCAATGGTGTCTGCAGTTATGGGGGCTGGATCATAGGCAATGAGATCTACAAGGCCTATCAGGATCCGTCAATCAACTGCCCGGGCGCATACCCGTTTACAATCGACACTGTCCATTTCATTCTGGAATTTGTGCCTGACACAAGTGTTACTTTGCCTGTCACTATTCCTATATCCATCGATATTGAGTCAGTGGATACAACTACACCGGGTTGCACAGCGCCGGGGACACCTCTCTTTGTTGGCTCTGCCGGATTAGTGACACTAGACATCACCGGCCCAATAGATATCGCCGTACCTTTGGATGTGCCATTTGAAGTGACAGGACCTTATTTTGTGGGCTTCACCTTTACTGACACCGTCCTCTCTTCATGGGGAATCAGATTAATTACCGATGACATTGAGACTCTTTGTGTCTCATACAATTACTGGGACTCCACTATTGGATTCGTCGATCTCGGCAATGACACAGTTATTCATCATGAAGCGTTTCTGGACACTGACCCTTGCTTCAACGCCCCGCCGGACCCGGGTCCGTGTCAGGTTGGCAAACCATGTTTCGATTTTGATGGACGGATATTACTCTGGTCAAATGGTGTCACCGGCGGCACACCTCCGGTTGCATTGCCGGGGATTGCAATTCTCGGTCCTGACCAAGGCGCCAGGCTCTACGGCTCGACTGATATCTGGGTGTCTGAGACCACAGGAAGCCTCGCCATTGACAGCGCCGTGTTTTCACAGCGGACGGATGTTGGCTCCTGGGTTCGTATCGGAGTAGACGCCAATCAGGATATTGGCTTTGGTCGCG
>CAZFAL010000308.1:0-2010 GCA_964516945.1 uncultured Ignavibacteriales bacterium | reverse complement strand
GGTGTGATCGAGCTAAAAAACAGCCGTGTTTCAATCGGCGATGGGATTCGCCCAAACATCTCGAATCAGCAACCGGAATTTAACGCACCCTTTTTCTCCACCGTCCAAATCATCTTATCGAGAAGAGTTGAATCGAGCCCCGCTTGCGCATGAGGACTGGCAGTATTAGAGTTTTACCTTTTTGCTGTCGGACCGCTTCCGGGTGGATTTTTTGCGGAAAACAACGCTTGCCTCCCTTTTGGCAGTCTGAGCAATACCACAGATTATCTGTCTTCTTGGCAAAAAGCAGGCAGGCGTCGTTTCTGTCGCGCAGCAGCACGTGGTTGAATGCCTGTACCTCATGAGCGATTACCGACTCGACGCACATCCATCACGAAGAATCTGTGAAATCTTCAGGTAATGCTTGTACATCTTTCCCACGTCGGATCGTTTCTTCGGCTGGAGGTAGGGATAGCTGACTGTCGCGATGTCGGGATAGATATCTCGGTTCATGTTGTCTTGGCTTGCCGCTAGATATTCCTGAAATGATGTTGTCGGCTTAGCGAATCCGTAGAAGTCATAGTCTTTCTCCAACGGCGAGCCAGGTTGTATGTGTAATCGACCCCATTCAATTGTATGAAAGCTTCGGTGATTCGTTGTAAGGTACTCGACCATCCGTTCGGATGCGATGATGTCTTCGTCCGTATAAAACGGCATACCAGCGATTGTCGAGATTGTGACTCTGAGGTTTTCGATTCGATCACATGCGCCAAAGAAAGCGAGCAACTCCGCATCGGCCGGTTGAGGCTTGGCAATCCTCCCTCCGCGCGGACCACGCAACGCGCTCAAATGCAGGCGATGTCGCTCTGACAAACTTGTCAAATCGATGCTGAGATCCACGTATTTGAATGTCCGCGTCATGAGTTCGACGAACTCTGAATCGGGAAGCACCCAAGTCAAAAACCGCGCGAAGTGGTTCTGCAGGCGAAGTCCATCCCATGCCTCCTTGTAGGTCTCGTAGGAGCCCGCTTTGGGAACGTCGAAATCCCACATCAGAGTCGACGTGTGCGGCAAAAGTTGCTGTATGTCGCTGCGTATTTCGACGAGTCCGCGAAACAGCGGCTTCTTTCTTCCAAACACCGGATACTGATTTTCTCTCGCCGCAGCGCAGTAAAAACAATTCAGCGGACAGCCGCGCCCTGTCGCAACGAAAACATACGGCATATGCATCAGTTCGATTGGGCTGAGCAGGATTTCGCAAAGGTGAGACAGGTAGCTGGTATCACTATTCTCTTTTGTGTTCACAAAGGTGATCGGCGAAGGATTGTCAGCACGACTCTTCGTCACCACGTTGTCCTGTTCAGAATTCCCGCGAGCAAGCTCAAGTATTGGAATCTCGCCGTCACCTCGTACGACGTAATCTACGCATTCGTAAAGGATGAGATCGCGGTGAAAATAGGAAGCTGTGTCTCCGCCGAGTACGGTCAGGACGCGCGGATCGATGCTCTTGATGATACGGCAGATCTCCAGCGCTCTCGCAATGTGGGGAAACCACTTCAGACTGACTCCGACGATATCGGGTTTCTTGCTCTCTAGAAGGTAACTTAGCCGGGCGTGCAGCCGAGAGCATGTGTCCCACACATCATTTGCCTGGCACCACGCTTCGACGCCGTGGCGGCGCAGATACGAAGCGATGTACAATATTCCAGTTGTTGCCGAGCCGGTTGTTGCTCCAACCAGGAGAACGCGCGCGTACACATTCGGTTGCGCGGCGTGCTGGCAATCGCGTCGGGGGAGGGCGGCAGACGGCGGACCAATTGGGTTCGATGGTGGCAACCCGCCTCGCCTAACCAGGAACCCTTGCTTTAGCAGCAGGCGCGCAAGTTCGTGGTAACCGGCAGAATCTGCGGAGAGTTCCTGGCGTTTGAAGCCCGCAATGCGAGTTGCCGCATGACGGTTACGCAGATCGGGCGGAAGCAGCCCGGCCACAGGGCTTTCATGACTGGCCGACTTGACGGTGACGTACATCAC
>CAZFAL010000307.1:0-2021 GCA_964516945.1 uncultured Ignavibacteriales bacterium | reverse complement strand
GCAATGACGTACATGGGTTTTTCAACAAGCCCCTCCGCGGGCATGACGGAGTGTGATGTGATACGGTCACGGTGAATATATTACGCACATCATGCATATCGAAACCACAAGGGTTTCGACCTACGTCTGCTCACGGACGCCATGTCATTATGCAAACGTCGTTCCGTCACACCTACATATACTGCCCACCGTCAACTTTAATCACCTCACCGGTAATATGCTTTGCGCTGGCGCTACACAAAAACACAACAACTTCAGCGATATCCTCCGGTTCACCGAGACGCCCCAGCGCTGTTTCAGCCAGCGCCTTTTCTTTTACTTCTTCGGGCAAGTGTTTCATCATGTCAGTCAGAATCATCCCCGGCGCGACAGCGTTTACGGTAATATGATATTTCCCCAGCTCACGCGCTGTCGATTTTGTCAGTCCGATAATCCCGGCCTTCGACGCCGCATAATTCGCCTGCCCGAACTTGCCACGCAGTCCATTGATGGAGGAGATATTGACAATCCGGCCGAACTTCCGCTCGCGCATATGAGGCGCTACAGCGTTGATGAGATTAAAACAGCCCTTGAGATTTATATTGAGAACCGTATCCCAGTCGGTTTCGCTCATCTTCCAAATCACCGCGTCGGCTGTCACACCGGCGCAGTTGACCAGCAAGTCAATCTGTCCAAACTCCTCCAGCGCCAGTTTCACCATGTCAGTAACCGCGCTGTGACTTGAGACATCACAATCAAGCGCCAGCGCCTTGCGCCCAAGTTCCTCTATTCTCCCGACGATTGCGCCGGCTTCAGGGGCGCTTTGCAGATGATTGACAATCACATCGGCGCCGTTCTTCGCCAGCGCCAAAGCGGTAGCGGCGCCAATACCACTTGCGGCGCCGGTGACCAATGCGACTTTGTTTTCCAGCGTATCAGACAATGGCTATCCCTTCAATGACGCGCCGCACATCCCGCAGAATTGATGCACACTCGGTAATTGCGTGGCGCCGCATGACGGACACGTGTGCTTATAGACGCCGTACTTCGACTCCGATGAGCCACCCTCAGCGGCAATTTTACGCAGGCCCATATAGTCGGCTTTGCGTTTCTCCACAAACGCCTGCATACCCTCGTTCGGCTCCCAGTCATTGAAATGCAGAGCCAGCCAGTCACGCGCATGACCGATTGTCGCAAACCAAATCTGCTCTTTGAGATGATTAACCTGAGTCTTGGTGTAGCGCATACATTCCGGGAATTTGTTCAGCATCTTCTCGGCCATCGCATTGCAGGCCTCGTCAAGTTTCTCGCGCGGCACAACTTGATTCACCAATCCCCACTCAAGCGCCTTGTCGGCTTTGATTTTTTCATTGAGGAACAAAATCTCGCGCGCGCGACGGTCTCCGACAAAAATCGGCAACCACTGTGTCGCCCCACCACAGGCCACCGAGCCGACATTCGTGCCAATTTGACTGATATAGGTGTCGTCAGCCATGATAGACAAGTCACACGCCATATGTGACTCATTGCCACCACCGACCGCCATACCATTGAGACGACAAATCACCGGCTTGCCGCATTTGAGTATCGCCTCGATGTATCCGGCGAAATAGCCCATGTACTTGTAATAGTCACGCGGCTTTTGTGTGTAATACTCAGCGTACTCTTTGACATCACCGCCGGTGCAAAACGCCTTCTCACCGGCGCCGGTGAAAATTATCACTCCGACACTGTCATCCCAGGTGGCGTCAGTGAAGGCCGTCATCAGCTCGCGCAGACACGGCGTATTGTAGGCGTTATAGGAACGCTCGCGATTGATAGTGATACGCGCAATCCAGTCCTTCTTGGTGTAGAGGATCTCTTTGAATCCATACTCCTCTGCGCTTTTCGGCTCAAACAAATTCTCCATTGTCTCCCCCACCTCCGGTTTTCTCTGCAATGTTCCGGTAGTCATGTACAAACTCCTCGCATTTCAATTCTCAGCGTCGTGTAGTCATAGCTATCACAGCAAGCGCCAACTCCGGATTGCCGAATTGACGCTC
>CAZFAL010000306.1:0-2022 GCA_964516945.1 uncultured Ignavibacteriales bacterium | reverse complement strand
GGCCACACGTCTTTCCCCTGGGATGCAATGATATGTGGATGCCGGGTTCAAATAGTCTCAGCAACGTTGATCCTTGGCGCATTTTAGCCGAAAAAAAGGAATATAGTTGCTAACGGGAAACAGGGCGCTATATTCAACCGGTACTGTTTGAGTTTCACCATTATAGATATCGCTGATTCTGGGATTCTGGGCATTCAAAACCCGTAGAGTCGAAATCAAGATAAACCAAATCTTTGGCGGACAATTTCATGCTTAGAATAAACCGCTTGACATCATCAGCTATCTCATTCGCCGACTCTTGGCTTTTGGCGGCTTGTCTGTTGTTTGCGCTACCAACAATCGGATGGAGCGCTAATGAAAAAGTCATTTTTGTTGTCCCGGATACCTTGGCAGTCAGCTCAGGTGACACACTGATTTCCGCATACATTCGTGATTCATTAACCACTTCTACCGGTGGGGCTTTTGTTGTTGAGTATCTCGATGACTTGCGGGCGCACAATCTACGAACCAATCAGGCCTGGTGGGATTCAGCCGGCGCTTCGGTTGTTCTCTGGAGCTCAAGCGCGTTCGGCTCCTACAATATCTCAGCTATCAACGTCCCTGTTCTACTGTTCAATGCCAATGCGTTGACATCTTTTAATCTTGGAACCAAGCTTAACGCTGTGGCGACTACGTCATGGCTCAATCAGCATAATCACTGGATAACGGCAACTGCGCCGGGAGATACTATCTTTCCCATCAACAATGCAAACCTCGCTGTCGGTCAGGTAGTCGGCGCCAGAGGTGGCGATTTGCAATCCTTAGTTCTCTCAAAAGAATCTTCCGGCCTTGATACGGCCTGTATGGTTGCTGTGGATTCCGGTTCGTTCTTGCAGGATGGTGTCACGCGCGCTCCGAACAGGCGAGTGTACAGCGGATTCACCAATGCTAGTTTGTGGACATGGAGCCATGGCTGGGACGTCCTTTTCACGAGGTCATTCTACTGGTTACTTGGAGACACGACAAATACTATTGTCCATAATCGCGCTCGCGTTTCTGATCATCTAATGGAAAGCACATGGTTTGAAATCGGCGCCTGCGATATGGCCGTGAACTCTGATGGAACTACGATTAGGACTGGCCACGATAACAGCCAAAACCCGGCTGGACTCGTGCGCTATGATTCACTTGCCCGCTATATTCCTGTCGCTCCACTTGGATTGAAGATCGCCATTGATTCTGTCAACTTCTCCATGCACTTGCGCGCAGGAACCGCCTATAATCTCCAAGGGATAGACTCTAGTTTTGACTTTCGGATATATGCCGCACGAATACGAAGGCACGTTAAATTCAATCAGGGAACATCCCCATATACAGGCGCAACCTGTGGAATAAATGACACTGCCTCAGTTACTAATCACTGGTGCAATCGTTTTGCACCGGCCTATCCGTCTATTTCCCGACACCTCTGGCCGGCGACACTTGGCGATCTGGTAACAGACTCTGTATGGAAACAAGCCGGAGCGCGAGATACGACGCTTGATATTTTCCCATGGCGACCGCAGGACACTCTGCGCGAAAACAAAATCCTTACTCCCCCCGGGAGCTGGACGAGATTTCCGGTCAATGCCACCTGGTTCCAGGCTTGGGTAGATTCACCATCAGTTAACTATGGGTTCACCTTGCAGACTGACACAGTCTATGACACGTCAAACATCGAAATGAACCATGTCGGACACCTTGCCTTACCGGCAACAAATGATGCGCCTCGTTTGACAATCTACTGGCGCTATGTTGCCGACTTGGGCACAAATGTCGATGACGACAACGGTGAGTCGGGGTCCATTCTGCCGATACAGTTCAATGTCCACCAAAACTACCCGAACCCCTTTAATCCGACAACCATTATCTCATACTCATTACCGGTCAAATCCACTGTGACAGTCAGCATCTACAATGTCCTCGGCCAGACGGTGAGGACGTTTGCACAGGGCGAGCAGTCCGCCGGGACATATTCTGTCACCTGGGACGCAACCGATTCGC
>CAZFAL010000305.1:0-2033 GCA_964516945.1 uncultured Ignavibacteriales bacterium | reverse complement strand
CATGCGAGCATACGGACGCAAGTGGTTTTTCAAACACCCCTATGAAGATGATTTCATCAAGACGTTCTCAAGTGTAGTCGGTGAGCGGCTTGATGAATACTTTGCGCAATGGTTCACCTCCCGCCGGCGAATCGACTACAAATACAACTCGCACAAACATCTCACAGGTGACGAATATAAAGTCACACTCTCCAAACCCGGTGACTTTGTCACGCCAATTGACATTGCCTTTATCAACACAGCCGGTGACACAACGTTCTACACCGTCAACCCCGAAGGGCATCATTACATTAAACCCGGCTACAATAATGGCGGAACCTGGCGGCAGTATCGTCAGCCGTCAGGCAAGTACACATTCACCGCCACTGTCTCCGGCGGAATCAGCAAAGCGGTGATTGACCCCTACAATCTTCTGCCGGATATCAACCGGCTCAACAATGAATCCGGGTTTCTGCCGCCGGTTGAGACGCGGGTCGATGCGCTCTTTGCTGATATACCCTCAATGCACAAATACTCACTACGTCTGCGTCCGGACCTGTGGTATGACCAGCCCAACGGTCTGATAGTCGGTGGTCACGCGCATGGCAGTTATATCAAGACTGACTACAAGTTCTCCCTCAACGCCGGATTCGGGCTGGAGTCGAAACGGGCGCTGGTTGATTTCAAAGTGTCACATCCGAATCATGTCTTCGGCAAACTGGCCTTCACAAAACTGCGGGTCTTCCATACCGACCATCGCACATTTACTTCAATCGGGTTTACAAAAGAGTTTCGTCCAAGATGGACCGGATCGGATTTCTCGTACTTTGAGGCCAACACAAACTTTCTTGATGTCAATGGCTCCGGTTCAGCGCTTGCCGGTGACAGTGTCACTGGCGCTGACATCTCCAACTTTGTTAATGAGGGCCGTTGGGATGACGGTGAAGTGTCATGGTTTTCTGTGTTGACACGCAATCAAACAGCGCGCCGAATCGCCACCTTCAAAGGCGAAGCGCGCGCAGATTACATTATCCGCAACGGCGCCCTGCGTTCGTCGCCGTCCTTCGCCAGATTCCAAACGGACTTTCAGCTCGGCTTCAACCTGCGTCACATTGGCTTGCTTGATTTCTCCACCAGTTATTTCCTGTTCTATGGCGCATCAGTCAACAACGCCTTTCTCTATCATCTCAGCCGACCGACACCGCTCGATGCCCTGCTTGGCAGCGCTGTCTTCCGCTCTCCGGGGAGTTTCCCGACTGACTGGCGCAGTGATTTCTATCTTGATGAGGGATTCATCACCCGTCGCGTACGTGGCTATCAAAACCGTTCGCTCTATGGCACAGAGGGACGGACATTCTCGGCGCTATTGCGAGATGTGAATGTCTTGCAACGTGTTGGCGCCGGACGTCTGCCGTATGTCGGCAAGTTTCTTGTGCGAACTATGACTGAGTTCTTCCTGCAAACCGGGTTTATCGAACAGAAAACCGGAGTGACTGGCCCCTATGAAACCCCATTGAAATCGAGCGATGAGACATATTATTCATCGGCAGGAGTGTCATTCCTCACCCCCTCAGTCTGGAACGGCCAGAAACTTCGCTTTGATATCCCGCTCTATCTCTCCCGCCCGCTCCCCGGCGAAGACAGATGGGACTTCCGCTTCTCAGTGGCGCTGGTGTTGCCGGTGCACACCGAGAGGTGGCCGTAGATTACCTACTTCATCCCATTACTTTCATTCCGGTAACATGTCGCGTCAAGCCCCAACTGTCACTCTGAGCGTAGCGAAGAGTCTGCTTTCGATTCATCCTGCTAACATCCAGCCAAATACTTCGCTTCGCTCAGCATGACGATATGGGATGAGCCACTTGAAGACGTTCTAGTTGTGGTAGGTCGGGTTCCGAAGGCGCTTTAGCGACGGAGAAACCCGACATGTCCCGCTTCAACCCAACATGTCGGGTTTCTTGTCCGGCGATTGCCGGACGCCGGAACCCGACCTACGAAACTGGGCTGAAGTCGTTGAGGATCTCAAGTCTCTGACGGTGATGTTTGCGACTCTG
>CAZFAL010000304.1:0-2047 GCA_964516945.1 uncultured Ignavibacteriales bacterium | reverse complement strand
ATGTCGGCGAGGAGTTCGGCTATGTGCTTGAGGGTGCGCTGACTGTGCAATTCGGTAAGAAAAGCAAACGGGCGAAACGGAAACATTGTTTCTATTTCGAATCCAATCAGCCACATCGGTTGCTGAATGAGAGCAACAAGCGCGTGTCATTCATCTGGGTGACAGCGCCGCCATTAATTTAGTAGAAGGGCCAGATAAGCAGGTAACAGAGCGTTGGCAGGTTATTGAAAATCAAGCATGCAGTCATTGCGAGCGTTAGCGCGGCAATCTCGTCGATTCATAGTGGGGAGAGCGCCACGTCATCCGGCTCTCGCCGGACTCCTCGCAATAACAGGTGATTTTGTATCAACCGCCTATTAATGAATTTCAGTGGTTTTAGCAGGTTGTAAGCGCAAGACAGGAGAGACGGAAGTATGAAAAAATTAGGCAGACATGTGCTGGCGGAGTTCACCAACTGTGACAGACAATCGCTGAATGATTCAGCGCAAATCGAAGAATGGCTCAATGAATCCGCGCGCAAATCCGGCGCGACAATTGTCAAATCGGTGTTTCATCACTACAACCCGCATGGTGTCTCTGGTGTGGTGGTGATTGCCGAATCACATATTTCGATTCACACCTGGCCGGAGTATGGCTATGCGGCGGTGGATTTTTTCACTTGTGGAGACAATGTTGACCCGTTCAAGGCCTGTGACTATTTGGCAGAAGCGCTCAACGCCCGGGACGTCTTCACCCGCGAACTCTCCCGTGGGATACCGTCGAAGACCGACAGCATTCTGCCGCACAAACCACACATTGCAGTCAGTGAAGCCGGCTGAGGGAGACAGCGATGCAGGCGATCAATGTCTATCAGGATACACCCGTAGGGATTGCGGGCAAAGAGCAGTTTCGCATGGCGCTGGCCGAGCGGGATATGCGCAATATCAAAGGCCCGGCGTTGTTTCTCTCACGCAAGCGGGTGCGTGAAAACCTGCGCGCGCTTTCTGGTGCGTTGCCGCATGTTGAATTACATTATGCTGTCAAGTCCAATGACCATCCGGCGCTCCTGAGTGTTGTCGTTGAGGAGAGACACAAATTCGATGTCTGTTCGGCGCTGGAGATTCGTCACTGTCTCTCAGCCGGAGCGACAACCAACGACCTGTTGCATACACATCCAATCAAATCCTTCGCAGAAATCGAGCAGGCGCTCAAGGCCGGAGTTGGTACGTTTGTGATTGACAATAGTGACGAAATCGCAAAGTTCCGCTCACCGGAGTTTCGCGCCTTGAAACGACGGTTCCCCGGTGAGATTGCGCTGATAGTGCGTTATCGGGCGCTTGACCCGTCGGCGCTGTCGGAGATTGTGCAATGCAATTTGTCACATAAGTTCGGTTGCGCCGTTGGTGACATCAAAGAGCTGGTCACTGACATCATTGACTCCGGCCTGACATTCGGAGGCTTGGCGTTTCATGTCGGCTCGCAATGTCTCTCCCCTGAGCCATACTTGACCGGCATCAATATCGCCTCGGATGTCATCACCGCGCTCGACGCCGAAGGAATCACCACTCCCCTGCTTGATATCGGTGGTGGCTTTCCGGTGGAATATCTGGAGCCGATAGCGCCGATTGACGAGTTCTGCGCGCCGATACGCGCGGCGCTGGCGTCGTTGATTCCGGACTATGTGCGTTTGGTCTGCGAACCGGGACGTTATATTTCCGCATCGACGGTCACAGCGCTGGTGAATATCATCGGTCGCGCTGAACGTGATGGTGTCACATGGTACTACGCCGATGACGGTGTGTATGGCTCGTTTTCCGGACGGATGTATGATCACTGCGCCTATCGCGCGCTGACTGACCGCAACACCCACGATACGACGCGGGTCCCGTCAGTTCTGGCCGGACCGACCTGTGACTCGATAGATGTAATCTATGACAACATCCTCTTGCCACCGCTCGAAGTCGGTGACACATTAGTATTCCCATCGATGGGCGCTTATTGCGCAGTGTCGGCATCCGGTTTTAATTCCCTGCAACAAGCGCAGGTGATTGTGATCGATTAGCGCAAC
>CAZFAL010000303.1:0-2050 GCA_964516945.1 uncultured Ignavibacteriales bacterium | reverse complement strand
CGAATGTCTCAGCGCTGAGAGCGCCAGTGACGGTGTCCTCAGCGAGTCTGCGTTGTTGGCGTATAAGAAGCGCTTTGATTCCTCATGGGCGCATGATGAGATGTACCGTGTGCGTAATTTCCACGCCGGATTTGAGGACGGACTCTGGATGGGGATGATACACACCGCGTTTCAGACAATCACCGGCGGACGGGGCCTGTTTGACCGGCGTGTCACTAAAGCCGACCATGAGCATGTAATGAAACTTGAAGAGTACAGGAAAAAGCACGGCTCTGATCCGGTTAAGGAAACTGTCAAGTTCGACAACTCATACACCTATGACAAGCTCACCGATGTCTTCAATTCCGGCACAATGCACGAGGAGCATCAACCGTCACATCTCGTTGTCGCCGACTATGACATCTGCAACACCAAATGCACAGTCGAGTACGGTAACCCCTGCCAGCATTTCTGCCCGGCGAATGTCTACAATATGGTTGACGACGAAGCCAATGCGGGAAAGAAAAAGTTACAATTGACCCCGTCAAATTGTGTCCATTGCAAAACCTGTGACATCGCCGACCCGTATCAGATTATCACCTGGGTAGTCCCCGAGGGTGGCGGGCCGAATTATGTTGGGATGTAGGAGGGGGAGCTGTTTTATTTCATACTCGCATCTATAGGGGTTTGCCCTGTTATGTCAGGTCCTCAGACCTGACACCCGCAAGGCAACTCCGTCAGGTCTGAGGACCTGACGGAACAAGGAGTCGCGCTGAATCATAGCTCGGAGATTGCCACGTCGCTTCCCTCCTCGCCATGACGTACATGGTTTTTTCAAAAAGCCCTGAGTATCAGGGTCAAGGCCAAACGACGAAGAGGTTAATAGAATTCAGCAGGAAATGTGCGATAATGACAGGCCAGATTGAGCGGGTGTAGAGGAAAAGTAGCGCCAAAGCAAGGCCAATCACAGTTGTCATCACGGCCGCATCAACACCTTCCCAGGTATGACCAAGCCCGAAAACCACCGCCGAGCAAAACACCGGGATTCCCCAGCGGAGTTTGGCTGGCCACCCCTGTGGTGTAAGGTTTCTGAGGCGCGTGAGAAAATACCCCCGGTAGGCAGTTTCTTCGAATATTCCGGAGATGAGCGCCATGCTCCCAGCCATTAACAAGCCCCCCGGAGAATGGGGTGTCAGTAGTGACAACTCATTGAGCGGAGGATAGCCCAATGCGGTAAGAAGTACCTTCATTACTTTCGCAAGTAATGCGAGCGCTATGAAGATTGTGAGGCCCTGGAGCACGTGTTTCCAGCGATGCTGATCAAATCCCAACGATTTGAATGATTGCCCTTCTCTTCGGACAGCAACATACACCAATGCAAACAAGAGGCCCAAAGAGATGAGTGTTGCGACAAAAAAAACAACCGGATACTTTGCCATCAATTTCATGGCTTCTGCAGGATCGTCAGTCGAAACAAGGTTTGATAGAGGATAGGCGACTAAAATGAACAATGTGAAATATGTTATCCGAGAACGTCTGAAGCCGGACGTGTCAAAAATGTCCAAGGGTGGAAGTATCGAGGCCTCCTGTGGACCAAGGGAGCCAGGTGGAGTCGAATCTTCTTGTTGAAAGGACTTGTCTTCAAACGTATCGGACATCGGGTTGCCTTGCTTTGAGTAGAGAGCTCTCGTCACACTCCACGAAAGCAATAAGTCTCAATGTCTCCTATTTGTCAAGCAAGACACAGCCAGTCCATTTCGTGAGACGTGACATCTTCGAGCGAAATGAAACATGTAATGACCATACTAAGCCGAAAGTCGTCAGGAGCGCACCTACGAAAGGGCTCCTGACCTACTCGGGAATTGGGAGCTATTTACTACGAGTGGCTCTTCGCGTTTCATCGGCATACTCTCTGCGAGATGTCCGGTTTGATGAGCGGTTTGCTGTCTTGCCGGATGTTAATCTGTGTTAGTTGCTATCAGCGTCCATATAGTGTCAGCGAGGGGAAGAGGTGACGCGCTTGCGGTATTATCAGCTCTGTGATGACGCTTGAGAATTCCAATCCCGGGAG
>CAZFAL010000302.1:0-2059 GCA_964516945.1 uncultured Ignavibacteriales bacterium | reverse complement strand
GCGTTTTTTGACAGCACATTGTTTGTCTTTGTCGCCGACCATGGCGCGCGCGTCTATGGACATCAGGAGATTCCGATGGATTCCTATGAGATTCCGTTGTTGTTCTACTGTCCGGCGCTGATTCCCGCAGGGGTGCGCAATAATCGACTCGGATCGCAACTGGACATCTCACCGACTATTTTGGATTTGCTGGATTTCAACTATCCGTCTCGCTTTTTCGGGCGCTCGCTACTGCGCGACACCGAGAACGACAATTGGATTCTGTTGTCCCATAATCGGGACGTGGCGCTGTTGCGCAATGACACGATGGTGGTTCTGGGGATTCGCGGCGGTGTAGGGCTCTGGTTAAGAGACTCTGCCACCGGTGAGTTTACATTTATCGAAGAGAACAGTGAAACATCACTGAGCAAAGACGCAATCAGTTATTTTCAAACCGGATACCGGATGTACAAGCGCGGGTTGCTGCGCTCGTTTCAGAAAGACCCCCGCTAAGAAGAATTGATAAGCCAGAACATGAAAACGATTAAGTCACCAAAGAAGATGTCACAAGCGGCGCGTGAGATTGTCGTGTCCGGACAGACCTTGGCGCTGGTTCCGACGATGGGGGCGTTGCATGAGGGGCATCTTGCGTTGGTTGATCGGGCAGGTAAGGCCGCCGATGTGGTTGTAGTGTCTATCTTTGTGAATCCGACGCAATTCGGGCCTGATGAGGATTATTTGAATTATCCGCGTGACACCCGGCGTGATATTGCTCTGTTGCGCGAGCGCGGGGTGGGGCTGGTGTTTTTGCCGCAGGTCAAGGATATGTATCCTGATAATTATGAGACGTATGTCACGGTCGAAAACCTGACGCAGTCGCTCGAAGGCAAGGCCCGTCCGGGACATTTTCGCGGCGTGACGACAATAGTGGCTAAATTATTCAATATCTGTCGTCCTGATGTGGTGGTTTTTGGACAGAAAGACTATCAACAGGCAGCGGTTTTGAAGAAAATGACTGCGGATCTGGCATATCCAATCAAGTTTATCATCGCCCCGACAGTGCGCGAGCGTGACGGATTGGCGCTTTCCAGCCGCAATCAGTATTTCACCAACGAACAGAGAAAAGAAGCTGTTTGTTTGAGTGTCGGCTTGCGCGCCGCGAAGAAAGCGTTTCGCGCCGGAGAGACTTCTGTCGGCTCTATCCGGGGAATCATTGCCCGTGCAGCCAAAAAAGTGTGCCCGACCGTCAAATTCGAATACATTGCCGCCACCGACTTTGAGACATTGACGGAGCTGAAAAAACTCAAAAAAGGCGCCATGCTCTCACTGGCGGCAAAGGTTCACAACGTACGCCTGATAGATAATCTGCGGTTGTGAGTCTTGGCGGAGCTGTAGTAGAAACAAATGAAACCTGCGACGGCCGCCCGTGTTCAATACTTATGGGGGCGGAGTTGGTGGATTGACTCCGCTGAACGCTTGAAAAACCGCTTGCCAGCGGTGTGGGAATTCGTATATTCGAGTCGCCTGCCAGCCCGAGTTGAGTTGGCCGGTGAACGTATGTGAGGCAGTATGATGACAGTGACAATGTGTAAAGGCAAAATCCATCGGGCGACAGTCACCGAGGCCAATCTGGACTATGTTGGCTCGATTACTATCGATGAGAATCTGATGAAGTTGGCCGGTCTGCTTGAGTTTGAGCAGGTCGCCGTCGCCAATATCACCACCGGTGAGCGTTTTGAGACCTATGTTATCAAAGGCGCGCCGGACTCCGGTGTGATTGGCATTAACGGAGCCGCCGCGCATAAGGCGCGCAAGGGTGATTTGGTGATTATCATCGCCTATGCGCAAATGGAAGAGCGCGAAGCCCGTGAATTTGTCCCGCGCTTTGTCTTTGTGGATGAGCAGAATCGGCCGGTCAAACTTGAACGTGAAACCGCCGGAACTGTCTTTGTCGCCGATCCAGTTGGAACATGATTCTACCCTTGCAAGGGTTACCTTTTTCAAGCCACTCCATTTTCATAACTCTGAACCATCCGGACATTCTAGAATCATGATAAAAACTGAACGCGCCGCAATTTCA
>CAZFAL010000301.1:0-2066 GCA_964516945.1 uncultured Ignavibacteriales bacterium | reverse complement strand
AACAAAAATGAACACAACCTCATCATATCCAACCACAGAAAGTCCGAAACCACACTTCACATAGCGACAAAAAGACGAACCGGCGCCTTTGAGTTTTGCCTTCCCGAGCACAGAAACCACAGCGGCATAAATCGTCCCATCCTCTATACTAATATTCGTAGCGCCGGGATATTCATCAGGACCGGTAATCACATCTCGAATCTTTCCCTCATCAGGAGAAAATGTTTTGTAATTAGCTGTCCACACTAATGACAGCTTCGTAGAAAACGAATACTCAAATCCAAGAGCGCCACCAAATCCCAGCCCATAATAATCCGCAACGTCTTCCGGCGACGCAACAATTCCAATCTCAGGAGCCACAAAAAAAGTGAGTTTGCGCGCGCCTTGCGCGTTGTTCGCAAAAAATCCACTTACCAAAAACAATACACCTGCTATCAATGCTATTCTCTTCATCCTAAGTTGTCCCTTGCCTAAGTTGGTGGGGTAGTCTGAATCCCGGCCGGGTGGCCGTGACCTGGGTTGCGGTTTCAATATACATCAACTAACCCGTTATCCCAAGGCATTCCACAGAATCAACTGTCAACGGACGTTCACCGGGATTCTTACGCGCAAGTGCGCTACTCCAGCGCCACAAATCGGGCGAAGTGGCAAGTCCCGCACAAACGCCGGCACAACAAAAATACTCGCCTCAACCGCCTGTTGCGAATTCAATACACTCGCCAGCATCATTGCGCCGTGCTCTGTGAATGCGTAGGGTGGAGTCCTTCTGCCGCAACGGCCGGTTTTTGATCTCACAATCTGTGACCTCAAAACTTCATGCTCGTCTTTAGTTAGTTGAAACATGAAATCCGAGGGAAATCGAGCCGGATTTCGCTTAACCTGCTGGTTGAGTTGTTTGGCCGTGACTCTGCAAAGCTTAGCTAAGCCGCTGTCCAGCATTACGTTAATGCCTCGTGGTCGTCGAGCGCTGTTTTCGGCTCCGACAGCTACACCTACTGCTCTTTCTCTTGTGGGCGCCTTGTTCACACCTTTCTGTGGTCATATCCTTGCTCGCCTGCCAGCTGCTTCGCCGGTGCGGGTCTGCTTTCGAGAGACAATATAGGCCTACTGACTGACATGCCACGTCAGTCGAATTGTTTGGCAATCCATGACCAACACGGGTGCGTGAGAAAAATGCCGGAAAAAGAGCCCTGCAAATCTGTCTCAGCGGAACTCTTGAGATTAAAATGCATTGTAGTTAGCAAGGTCAAAAGGTCGTCCTCTCGGCGCATACCGGACTTCGACTTTATGCGATGCGCGAAACTGTTCCAAATAAAGAAGCTTGAAGGAGAAGAAAAATGAATGACATGCAACTCGATGGCCGTTCCTGGCCGCGTTGTATTGGCATCGGCGTGGTAGTTTCCGTGCTGATAACGGTGTTCATGGTCATGATGACCAAGCTTGGTGTTTCACCGTTTCCCAAACCGCCGTCGCTGGCATTTGCCGAGACCATTCTCGGGAAGCAGTTGCCGTTGCCGGTCGGTGTGCTGTTCCACACCGCCTATGTGACTTTCTGGTCGATAGTCTTCATTCGCTTTTTCCCGAAACGTAACCTCAAAACAGCGCTGGCACTTGGTGGAGCGTTATGGGTAGTGATACTCGCGGTATTCTTTCCGCTTGTCGGCTGGGGTTTTGCCGGAACACATATCAGCCCGAAGCTGGTTCCTGCGTCGTTTCTGCCACACCTGTTGTTTGGATTGTTACTCTGGGGATTGGACAAGAAAATGCCCGGCAAGGCAGTGACAGCGTCGTCACCGGCAAGCCATGTTTGAAAGTTGGTTTATATTTGACAGCGCAACAGAGCGTTTGATAATATGAGTCTGGGTATGGCGTCGGCCTTTCATGCAGGTTTGCATGTCATGCAATGTCACGACTATTCCGCCTCAGTGCCGGTAAGCGGGCTGAGTCGCAATCAACCACTATCCAGAGCCATCAGAAGCGCACAGGGCAGGAGTGAGAGTAACGCGATTGAGTCCAGCGCCTGGGGGATAATGGACCGGTGGGTGCGGCCCCCACCCCCGCAGGCC
>CAZFAL010000300.1:0-2115 GCA_964516945.1 uncultured Ignavibacteriales bacterium | reverse complement strand
GACTTTTTCAACAAGCCCCTGCGCGGAAATGACGGTTAATGGTTCATCTGTATGGTCTCTACTTCGTAGATGTCGGGTTTCTCCGTCCGGCAGGGGCCGGACTACGGAACCCGACGCTTGACTGTTAAACTCTCCTATCCAGTCGCCAGTTCCGCTACGGTTTCCACCCAGCGCGGGTGAGTGTTTAGTGACGGTATCATAATAAATCTCTCACCACCGGCCTTCATAAATGCTTCCTTGCCCCGGATGCCCAACTCTTCGAGTGTCTCAAGGCAGTCGGCAACAAACGCCGGTGACACTACCGCCAGAGACGTGACGCCGCCCTTCGCTAATTCCTCAATTGTCACATCAGTGTACGGTGGAATCCAGGGTTCTTTGCCGAGACGCGACTGGAAACTCACTGACCATGTTCCGTCCTCCAGTCCCAGTTTATTGGCAATCGCGCGCGCCGAGGCAAAACATTGCGCCCGATAACAATTACGATTGCGGGAGGTTATACACGCACAACATGAATCATCCACCAGGCAATACTGCGCCTGTCCGGGATTGTCCTCAGCGTCGGCCTTGCGAATATGTCTTTCCGGTAAGCCATGAAAGCTGAAGAGATAGTAATCATAAGAGTCAGCGCCAATCGCGTCTTTTGTCACCTCGGCAAACGCTGAGACATATCCCGGGTGGTCGTAGTAGGCGGGAGTGGCGTGGATGGTCGGCATATTCCACTGCTGATTCGCCACGCGATAGACCTCCTCCATCGCGCTACCGATTGTCGCCGAGGCATACTGCGGAAAGAGCGTGATAACTTTGATAGTGTCTATGCCTTCAGCATGAAACTTGCCCATTACGCGGTCAATTGATGGCTCACCATAGCGCATTGCCAGCTTGACGTTGTATTTCTCAGGAAAGCGGTTATCAAGTTTCTGTTGCACAAGTTGAGTCAGTTTGGCGCCATGTGCCAGAATCGGAGAACCCTCGTTAGTCCAGACCAGCCGATAGGCCTCCGCGGAATTGGAAGATCTGAACGGCAGGATGATGAGATTCAATAACAGGAATCTGCCGAAGACGTTGATGTCCATCACACGCGGGTCAGAAAGAAACTGCCGCAAATAGCGTCGCACCGCGCCGGTTTCCGGAGCGTCCGGAGTGCCGAGGTTTAGCAGGAGGACTCCGGTTGTGGCGGTTGTCTGTGTATTGCCCGGCTCTTGTGGCGTTGAATCAGTTTCTCGCTGTGAATGGGACTGCAATTTGGTGGACATAGATTTGCCTTTCTTTCGGAAACTGTGCGAAGAGTCACCGTTCCCTACCTATAATCGTCCATGAGCGTACGCAATTCAAGCGGGGAATTGTAATAGTTTTGTCACAGAAATAGAATTCACCACGACTGTGATTTACCCTGCGCCACGCCGATAATGAGAAAGAGACGCGCTTTGCAAGTTGTTGATTCTCAATAAAGAGAAAATGACTGTCAGGTAGATTATTTTTTGACATTGTGACAGAACTTTGACAAACAGAGGTCCTGGAACCGCTTTATGGGGCCGTAGCCGGGAGCCAAAGTTGCAGTGTAGGCTACCGGACAGGTTGCAGGAAACGTGAACAAAGCATACAATACAGAAAAGATCAGCAAAAGAAATATTCTTCGGAGCAGAGCAGTGAAAGAACAAAGGACATCGAATATCACAGCGCTTCATCAGACACATGTGAACACAATTATTCGGGCGATAGGCGTCAGCGTCGGTAGCGGCAATATGCAGTTGCTTGAACAATTGACAATAGCGCCGGAGGAGCGTGCGACTGAGCTTGTGCGCTTGCAAAAAGCGCTTGGCGTAGAGGAGCTGCTCTATCTCGCGACCTGCAATCGCGTCGAATTTATTGTCGCCACCACCGAAGAGGTGACGGCAACCGATGTGCGCAACCGGCTATTGGATTTCTTTTTCAGCTCCGGCCGTGATATCAACTTTCAGCCGTCAGACTTGAAGGCCGCCAGCGGCGCCTCGGCAGTGCGGCATGTTTTCCGGGTGGTGTCAGCTCTGGAATCGGTTGTCATCGGTGAGACACAAATCACCGGACAGTTCAAAGTGGCTCTGCAGGATGGCCTGGATTTGGGGCTGGTCGGCGCCC
>CAZFAL010000299.1:0-2121 GCA_964516945.1 uncultured Ignavibacteriales bacterium | reverse complement strand
ATGAGCATACACGAAGCGCGAGCGCATCAGTGTTTGCGCCAGCATGTACGGATCACCGATTTCTCTGAGTTTTTCAACGCCTGTTTCGTAGTGATTCAGCGCCAATGTGTCAGTGTGTTTCTTTGCGTTTTTCTTTTCACCGGAGCGAAGCGCATACAATTGTCCGAGTAACGCATTAGAAACAGCGCACTCCACTCGTTCGCCGAGCCGTTCACAGCGTTCAAGCGTCTTCTGGGCCATGTCAAAGGCGTCATCATATAACTCCAGCCCCATGAACGCCTCAGTCATCAAACGACCGATTTGCGTAACCAGCGCAGACTCCGGGGCCAGTTTCTTTGATTCGGCGAGCGCTTTTTTCAGGATTGAGAGCGCCTGTCGGTAGTCACCCTGCGCTGTGGCGAGCAAGCCCCGATACTCAGCAAGGTTGAGGCGCTCACGGCTGAAATTGTTTTTTTCAATTAATTCACCCGCGCGCGCATAGCGCTCCTCGCATGTCGCAAAGTCACGACGCAAACAACTGAGATACCCCAGGGACAGGAGTTTGCGTGAAGCCGGCAAATCCAAGCGATTCTTGTAGTCATGCTCCAGAGCGGAAACAAGCAACTGCTCCGCTTCGTCCCAGCGCCCGGTGTAAATATGCAGACGACCCAGATTGCTCCGTAACAAGTGCTCGCGGTCGGGATCCCCTTCGGAGAGGATGAGCGCATCCTGCAGAAACTCCGTCGCCTTGGCGTATTCTGAGCGGATTGAAGCGACCTTGGCAAGTTCATTGAGTCCCAAAACTACGCCCGGACGATATTCGGCGCGCCGAAAAGCGGAAATCGAATCACGAGCGCGCATTTCCGCCTCGCGCAATTCACCTGTCAAAGAATAGCATTTTGAGAGATTCCAAAGGACGCGACCGACCCTGCGGTTCATCGAAGTCGGCGCCAACTCTTCAAGCGCCGCCAAACCCGATTCAATCGCCTGCTGATAGGCGCCCTCCAGCAGAGAGCTTTCACAACATAAGGCAAGATAAAGACCGCGGGCCAAACCGGGCAGGGTGTATGACTCAGCCGGTAATTGGGCCAATTCCTCGCTGGCGCGTCTCGGGTGTCTGCGACGAAACAATTCTTCGACAGACAGCAGACGCTGGTCTATTTCGGCCATTGAATGTGAGGACGGGTTAATCATTTCGCACGGCGTCCAAGTAAGCGGTGGCATTCGTTGCCGATGGTGGGAACCCGCTCACTTAACACTCTCCTGTTCAAAGGTTTGACGCTATCTTTGGCGCCTTTCTATCTTCTCTCTCTGCGCTTCGCTACCGGTTTTTGAGGACGGTTTTGACTCCTAAAAGTCCTTCTGCTGAGTTGTTTCAGTCCTGCTGTCCGAATGGTCGCTGGCGCGCCTGCCAAGCCTCACAAAAATATATTGTGAGCCGATATAGTCGACGCTTTGGCTGACGAAGGTGAGCAGACCACCAATTCCGACATAGACAGTCCCCAAATACAGCGGCTGCTGAAAATTCGTCCCGGAACTGTCCGGAGGAGGGGTTCCTGTACCGGTAGCTGAACCGGAGCTGCCGTCAGAATCCCAGGGATTCTCACCACCAAAGGCGGGCATTGAAACAACGCTCAACATAGCGACAAAGCACAGAAGAGTAGCTAATCTTTTGATAGTCTCTTTCATAACCTTCTTGCTTTCGTTGAACCTGCCATTTCCTGCTAATTCTTATCTCTATCAATAATCAAACCGGAACACCGACAATGAATACGCGAGGAGGCGGGAGCCACTCTAAAACAGGTCTACATCTTACCGGTAAGCCGATAAGAACAGGTCACTCCTCGACCTGCAGGCGATATTGCCGGTGAGGCAAAGAATCCACAGCGATTTCTGCTTACTTACCAGCTACTCGCCACGGGGAAAACTTTTCTTGCCCTGTATACTATACGACGCAGATTATGCGGTGTCAAGAACTTTTTTGCCCTACCGCCCCGCTCAGCATCGGCTGGCCCCAGAAGTCGGCGCAGATTCTGCGACAAGAGGCGCATCCGGCCATCACATAATCACCACTATCTTGCCGATTTGGGTTCTTCCGTCGGGGGTTTCTACTACGAAGTAGTAGATGCCGGAGACTACTAC
>CAZFAL010000298.1:0-2131 GCA_964516945.1 uncultured Ignavibacteriales bacterium | reverse complement strand
AATGTTATCACTGAGTATCTCTCAGGTCTGGCCGGCATCAATGTCATTGGTTTCACCGATCCGGTCAAAGCCGCAGAGCACATCAGAACTCATGATGTGGACCTGGTCATCACCGACCTCGTCATTGGTGAGACGTCCGGTGTGGATATGCTCGAAACGACTCTGGCCTGCCACCCGGAGGCGATAGTCGTATTGATGACCGCCTATCCGACAGTCAAGACTGCGATTTCTGTGCTCCAAAAAGGTGGCTATGACTATCTGGTCAAACCCTTCAAACTTGAGCGCCTGAAGACGGTCGTACAACGTGGTCTCGAAACACTCAATGTCCGGCGGGAAAACATCCGGCTCAAAGATGAAATCGGATTGCTTAAAGTCTCTGCGGCGATGTTGTCCGACAGTGGCATCGCTGACACTCTGAATCATGTCAAGGACGCCGCCTTACGTGACCTCGGCGCTCTCGCAGTCGGACTGGCGTTACGTTCAGGTAGCCAGCGCATTGATATGCTCAGCGCGCATAAATACGGAACCAACGATCCGGCAGTGATGGCTGACTTGAATATCCGTGATTTCCTGAAAAACGTCCCGGCCGGCCTGCCAACTGGAAAAAGCAATGGACGCATGGGACATGAGGAAGTTGTTCACACAGAAACTGTCGATGGTCTGCGCCAGACGCAAGTCAGTGTGCCGCTGCGTTCAGGACGGGACTTCTATGGCTGGCTGCATGTGCTTCTCGGACGACAGCGGCACGACGCCGACTTGCGCTTCCTCGAATTGCTGAGTTCCAGCGCATCATCGGCTATCAGCCAGTCCCTGCTCAATGAGCGACTGACAGAATCAAATCTTGACGCCCTCCGCGCTCTCGCGAATGCGATTGAAGCCCGCGACCGTTATACCGGAGGTCACACAGACCGTGTCTGCGAGATGGCTATCCTGATTGCGCGCGAAATCGGCTGGAGTGAAGAAAAGATTGTCGAACTGCGGCAGGGATGCACGCTCCATGACATCGGCAAAATCGGCGTACCGGACGCAATCCTGAACAAGAATGGCCCGCTCGATGACTATGAACGCAACATCATGCAAAAACACCCTGAGATGGGAGTGCGCATCATCGAGGGCATCGACTTCCTCAAATCCGCCTCGCCGTATATTCTCTTCCATCACGAGCGCTTTGACGGCCACGGTTATCCGATGGGGCTCGCCGGTGAGGAGATTCCGATAGAAGGTAGAATCCTCGCGGTGGCTGACACATTCGACGCCATCGTCTCTGACAGGCCGTATCGCAGAGGCGCTGACCCTTCGCGCGCCATTCGCGAAATTGAGGAGCATAGCGGGACTCAATTCGACCCCGACCTGGCGCGAGTATTTCTCCGGCTCTACAAAGAGCGGCAGGAGGACATCCTGCGACTCTATCAAGACAACCGCGCCGGGTTGCGCGTGCGTAATCTCATCAATGAGTTCTGAGCTCCGCTTGTCGCCTTCTGCTTTATCCTTTCTGTCCTCATGCCAAGACCTCTGCCAACTGCCTTAGCACAAGCGTTGCCGGAGAAATAGAGTTCGTTCAAGTCTGCTTTGTGGCGGCTGATACCATCTTGTTACAAGTCCTGTTGCCTATGTCCAATTCAAGGACACCTCCGGACACTTACCTGTGTGTCTCGCAGTTTGCCCACAAGTGACACAATCGGCACAATCGGCGCCATATCGCCACAATGACGAAAAATGATACAATTGCATTAGAATCCTTCCGACTCGCGGCCGTGTATACGAGACATAAAGAGACGGGCAAGTTAGGAAGCCCGTTAGTACCAATCATTTCTAAACGTTTAAAGGAAGGAGACTCACATGAGCCCCAGAACAGAAACCGAACGGCATACCCACACAGCGAACCAGATTCGCTTTGAGGAGATTGACGCGCCGGGAACCTACTTTTCCAACTGGTCAGGACACCTGATGCGTGTCCCGGATGACGGTTTGAAACCGGGTTGCTCGCCGGTGATTTCAATCGTCGGGAAGGAGAAAATGATGGTCACCAAGCTGAGTGATGACCCATATATCCCGGTTTCCAAAGCCCGCCTGCTTGCCGCAGACCTTGATCTGGCTGTGAACTTCTAGTGCACAGGGCGCAGATAGGGAC
>CAZFAL010000297.1:0-2155 GCA_964516945.1 uncultured Ignavibacteriales bacterium | reverse complement strand
TTCCTGCAAACGCCAACCCTGAAACTCGGTAAGCCGGAATTCAATGTCGGCAAAGATAAGCGGGATATCATTATCACCGTTGTCACAACTCCGGTGCAAACCAAAGTCGCCGATGTCAAACTTGACACAGTCACTGTCGGGTATCTCCTGACGAATATCCCGACCGAAAACGGCGTCATCTCAATCGAAAAAGAAGCGCACCTGAAAGTGAGCGACACTCCGGTTGGCGCCACGACGACAAGCGCCGCCGACGCAGGTGAGAACTTGGCGTCATCCTCTGCCGGAGTCGAGATTTCGCTCTGGAAAATGCTCTTTTTCGCATTTATTGGCGGCCTGATTCTCAATATCATGCCCTGTGTTTTGCCGGTGCTCTCAATAAAACTCATGGGTATCATGTCCCACAGCGGTGAATCACGCTCTGTGGTTTCACGCGGCATGGTCCTTTCATCGGCGGGAATTATCACTTCGTTTCTATTATTAGGAGCGGCCGCTGTAATCGCCAAGAGCGCCGGAGCGGCTGTCGGCTGGGGGGTGCAATTCCAGGAGCCGGCCTTTGTTTCATTTCTGGCGATCATCGTCTTTCTTTTCGGTCTTAATCTCTGGGGTGTTTTTGAGGTAACCTTACCGGCCTCGGTGTCAACCGGCGCAGTCAAAGCAAGTCAGCGTGGACATTTTACCCAGGGAATGCTGGCCACATTATTGGCGACCCCCTGCTCTGCGCCATTCCTCGGCTCGGCGGTCGGTTTTGCCTTCGCCAGCCCGGCGCCGGTTGTCTTCGCTATTTTCTTTGCTCTGGGACTCGGCATGTCGACTCCCTACCTCACGCTGGCGCTCTTCCCCAAAGCCATTCGTTTCCTGCCCAAGCCCGGACCATGGATGGAAAAGGCCAAAGGATTCTTCGGTTTTCTGCTGATGGCTACTGTAGTCTGGCTGATGTTCGTTCTTGCAGGACAAATCAATCCACTCTCACAGGCCCTCGTCTGGCTGGGGTTGCTACTGCTGGCGATGGTCATCTGGGGTAAGCGGGCGTTCGCGCCATATTCCGGCTTCTTCTCAAGCGCCGGTGGACTGATAACGATAGTCCTGACAGTCGCAGTGGCGGCCCTAACCATGCACTGGGCTATCAATGGACGAGTCTCCGAGCAAGCCAATGCCACGCCAACTGACACATTAATCCGGTGGAGCGCCTATTCTGACGACGCAGTCAGACAGAATCTCGCAGAAGGCAAGGTTGTCTTTGTCGATGTCACCGCCGACTGGTGCTGGACGTGCAAACTCAACGAGAAACTGTTCATCGAAACCGACGAAGTCAGCGCGCTACTCAATGACCAAAACGTCGTAGCCCTGCGAGCCGACTGGACAAACCGCAATCAGGAAATCGGTGACTTTCTTGCCCACTATGGTCGTTCCGGAATTCCATTTTATATCGCTTTCTACGGCGGAGACCCGAACAATTACATCACATTGCCGGTTACAATAACGCAGGGAACATTGGTCGACGCGCTGCAAACGGCCATTGAGAAAAACCGGGCGTTTTCAAGTTTGTAGCTTGTAGCTTTCAATATTCGATTCGACGGCTCAGGTACGCTTTTCCTGAACGAAGCCACGTCCGGGGTACTGTTATGCCTTGAACGATCGACTTCAGCCCGATATGAGTCGGCGCGCATATCATAAAGCAACATGAGCATAAAAGAACAGGAGTATAGTATTGAAAAAGCATACAATTAGCTTATATCTGCTCTTCGCCGCGATATTGCTGGCGGGGTCGTTTTTCGCGCAAAGTGTTTCTCATGCCCAACGTGATTCACTACAGTTCCGCCGTTCGTTTCGCGAAGAAGCCCGGGTTGGCAAAAAAGCTCCGGACTTCAAACTCAAAGACCAATTCGGCAAAAAGCATAAACTCAAAGACTATCGTGGTAAGATTGTTGTCCTCGAATGGCTGAATCCGGCCTGTCCATTTGTCCAACGCCACTACAAAGCAGGCACAACAGTCAATCTCGAAAAGGAGTTCGTCAGCGCTGAAAACAGCGATGTCGTTTGGTTACGTATCAATAGTACGGCGAAAAAGGCCGAGGGCTACCTGAATGCGAAAGAAATGAAGGCCTGGGGCGAGGAACATGGAGTCACCGGACCGATTCTTGATGACTCCAAGGGT
>CAZFAL010000296.1:0-2163 GCA_964516945.1 uncultured Ignavibacteriales bacterium | reverse complement strand
TTTTGATAGAGTCCTCTGCGAGATAATCACTTTGTGCAACACGTTGCAAAACTTTGCAATCGTGTCGCCGCTTGCGATATTTGACACGCGTCCACCAACCTCCTTCTGACGGCGCCTTCTCACGGCTACGCCGCAAATGTGCAATGTAACATTGTATCCGGCAGTCACTTATGCGCGAGCGTCAATTCTCCGGCGTCGAATGGGTGTCCCGAATTGAAAAGGGCGCCCTGTTTGCAATTAGCTCTCTCGGATAACGTGAAGAGACACGCTAAAGGAGAAAATGACACTATGCTCGACGGACAACACCAACGCGGATTTACAGCTGAACGACTAAGACGAACCGTCGAACCGCGTGTGCGCGAAGATGAAGGTGGCTTCTATTTGCAGACACTTTCCGAGAATGTAAAGGTCTACTTTGATGACTACTATTGCTTTCTCGAAAAGGTTTATGAACGCTGCGCAGAACAAATGCGTGATGTTGAAGAGAAAATCGAAACGACACCTCCCGAGAACGCAGAAACTCTTGCGTATTACCGCGCAAAGATGATAATCCTCAATATCGTCAGTAAAGCGGCGCTCAATTTTTATACAGACAATTCCAATTTCGGTGTGATTATGACCCCCTGGTGTTTTGGCACTGTGGCGCTTGAAAAAATTGAGGTCTATCGTGAACGCCTCAGCAGAGGAGAAACCCACGACAGATTCGCTCCGGATTACCCGTTCTATGTCATCAAATATGTCGACGAAATCTGCAAGGCCACACTTCTGGGTCTCTTCGATTTCCCTGACAAGGCGTTCAAAATGCGCTGGCAATACAGCGAATTACTCCGTCGCTACGCCAAAGCGCTGGGTAACATTAACGAATCATTAGAAACTGTGCTCATGCGCATCAAAAACTATCAGCCCTAACGGGTTGTCCCAAAAAACGCTTTGCCCAAAGCGTCTTTCTCCCTTCCCTTCTCTGTAGCAGGACCGGACTCCGCCATTTCCCCGGAGTCCGGTCTTTTTTCCACTTGCTCCACTTTACGGCTGACAACATTGCGTCAGAGAACATCGCCCCTGAGAACATTGCCGCTGATTTGTGCATACTTTGCGCACGGAATACCGGGCGGTTTTGTCGATACAGGTAGTGATAGTCCAGATACTTTTGAACTGAATTGGCTACAACTAATGGCTCTACCACAGACAAGATTGTCAAAATCGTCGAGATCCCGACAGAATAAATTTGTCCCGATTTATCTCGAGACGTTGCGGCTGGACTCTGTTCTCGACTTTGATATCTATGTCAAACTTGAGCGCCAGATGATTCTCTATCGGAGCGCTGATTTGCCGTTTACCGAGCGCACACAACGCAAGTTGCTCGAAAACGGAGTGGAGATTCTCTACATAGCCGGTGAATCACATGGCGCATTCCAGCGCTACCTTGAACGTAATCTCGAAAGTATTCTGGCGAATCCGGAGATTCCGCAAACGAAAAAGGCGAGCATCCTCTATGAGTCAAGCAAGTCATTGATTGAGGATGTCTTTGAGAATCCCACCTATGGCGAGAATATACGTCGCAGTCAGGAGCTGGTGAACAACACCATATCATTCCTGCTTCAAGGGCGTGATGCGTTTCTCAATTTACTGAAAATAACAAATGTCAATTACTCGACTTATAGCCATTCGGTAAACGTATGCACTCTGGCGCTGTCATTAGCGCAACAGGCGGGATTTTCTGATTCGAAATTTCTCTACGAACTCGGGGTCGGAGCGTTGCTACACGATGTTGGTAAGTCCAAAGTCTCAGAACGTATTCTCAACAAACAATCGCGACTGTCAGTGAAAGAATTTGATATTGTTAAGCGCCATCCGCAATGGGGAGTTGAGATTCTCAACGAGAGCAATGAAATCCCTGAGGAATGTTACTACCCGGTTCTCCAGCATCATGAGCGGGGGAATCGTCGCGGGTACCCACACGGTATTGGCTTGAGCGAAATGCATGTCTATAGCAGGATAGTTGCGATAGTAGATAGTTTTGACGCAATGACCTCCGACCGTGTCTATCAGGCGGCCATGGGCGCTTTCGAAGCGTTGCGAGTGATGTACTCCGATACTGACGCCTATGACGCAGAGCTTTTGCGAGCTTTTACCATGTTACTCGGACCTTCAGATGACGAAGAC
>CAZFAL010000295.1:0-2189 GCA_964516945.1 uncultured Ignavibacteriales bacterium | reverse complement strand
ATTGAACTTTGCATCCAGCGCCACAACATCGCCGTCCCCATCGGTAATCAGCGGATTGATTTCGACAAGTGAGGCGTCATATTTCCAGAACACATCATAGAGTTGTTTGAGAATCTTCGCCGCCTGACGAACCTGTTTGATATCAGAATACAATTTGAAGGCCAACTCGCGGGCTTCGAAATCACGCAGTCCGACAATCGGGTCAACTGCGAGTTTGTGAATCTTTTCCGGAGTCTTGGCGGCGACTTCTTCGATATCAATTCCACCGGCGGAGGAGACCATAAACACCGGGCGTTTTGTCACTCTGTCGAGGATGATACCGACATAGGACTCGCTGGTGATTTCCGCCGCTGAAGTGATGAGAACTTTTTGGACGGTCAATCCTTTGATGTCCATGCCGAGAATGTTTTCGGCATGTTGACGCGCATCTTCGACTGTTTTGGCGTACTTGCCGCCGCCGGCCTTACCACGTCCGCCGACATGCACCTGCGCCTTGACCATTACCGGCGCGCCGATTTCGCGCGCAAACTGCTCGGCCTCGTCCGCTGTTGTCGCCACTTTACCGCTCGGGGCGTTGATACCCGCCTCAATGAACAGCTCTTTGGCTTGATACTCATGGATTTTCATACTGCGTTCCTGTGTTTATGTTTCGTGAGTGTTCACGATGTGATGTTGTTGTGTTTATTTCAGATTCTATGCAGGAGATTCTTCGTAGTTTTTTTGTAGATCAAGTCCCCACTTTTGGGACTTGACCTACGGTTCTTCTCCGGTGGCCCATAGTCTCTGGCGCCACCGCCTGTGATGTAATCTATTTTCGGGGATGTGGCAAGATTGAGGCGGGATTATTCGCCGGATTCTGCGAGAAATTCGCGGACAGATTCCCGCAGGCGATCCGGGGTATTGTCTTCCGGATTATCGAGGACCTTTTCCATCAGATGGTCAATCGTTTGCCCAAGCAATGGCCCCGGCTCCAGCTTGAATTCACGCATAATGTCGTGGCCGTTGATAGCCAAATCTCCCCGTGAAAATGGCGGCTTGCGCTCCAATTCTTCGCGAATCTCACGCTCGAACTCATCCACATCGTCGGTTGAGCCGCCCATCCCCTGTCCGGTCACATCCGCCCGACGCAAGTCAAGCAGGTCAAATATCAAGTCAACACCCACCTTGCGCACCAGTCGCCGGAGCCCCTTCGGTGTCACTGCGGTGGTGAACATGTGTTTATCAACCAATAGAGAAACCTGTTCCGTCAATTCATTCGAATACCGAAGCCGTTTCATTATCTTCTTCGCCGTCCTGGCGCCAAACGCCTCATGGCCGTAAAATGTAGCGCCTTTCGACTCCGGCCCTTCGCGGTCTGCGAGCGGAATAACCCGTTTGGCGCCCGGCTTTTCGATATCATGAAACAGGCAGGCCAGGCGAATCCGTAATCGCTTAGGCGCCGCATCAATGACCTGCAGAGTATGCTCGAAAACATCCCAGCGATGATACGGCCCCGGCTGGTCACAGCCGACCGCCGGAACCAGCTCAGGGATGACATACTCCAGCAATCCGGTTTCCTGCATCAAACGAAACCCGACAGAAGGGTTCGCGGCGCGAGTCAGGAGCTTGTTGAGCTCTTCGGCAATGCGCTCCGGTGAGATGGTCTTAATCAACTGCGCGTTTTCTATCAGAGAGCGCAATGTTTCCGGCTCCGGAGTCAGACTAAAACGCGCGGCAAACTGCACGCCACGTAACATCCGCAGAGGGTCTTCCACAAACGAATCCGGCGCGACAATCCGCAAGATACGTTTCTCCAAATCCGCCTGACCGTTATAGGGGTCGATGAGCGTCCGGTCCGGCAGGGATTCAGCCATTGCATTGATAGTAAAGTCCCGTCGGCACAGGTCATCTTCAATTGGGATTGACGGGTCAAAGTCGACGGTGAAATCTTTGTGTCCGGCTCCAGTACTGACATCACGGCGCGGGAGGGCAATATCAAATGTGCGAGAGATTTTATTGCCGTCGAGGTCTTTGCTGAACTCAGTGTATTTGATAACGCCAAATGACTTACCGACGACATCCACCCTGCCGGTTTTGCGCAGGAGTCCTATCAGCTCATCCATTGGAATTCCACAGACAAGGTAGTCAATGTCGGCGCCACCTCGTTCGAGTCCCAGCAAACGGTCACGCACCGCGCCTCCGACTTCATA
>CAZFAL010000294.1:0-2191 GCA_964516945.1 uncultured Ignavibacteriales bacterium | reverse complement strand
GCACTTTTTTGATCTGGGCGGTAACAATGATACAGTCGCCGAGCAGTTCAAGCGCGATGCGGCGGCGAAAAAGGCCAATGTGGTCGTTATTCCGGATTGCGGGCTGGCTCCGGGGATGGTCTCGATTCTGGCGGCGGCCGGGATACGGAAGTTTGATTCGGTTTCTTCACTGAAAATCCGCGTCGGGGGTCTGCCACAGAATCCGCATCCGCCGTTGAATTATCAAATGGTGTTTTCCGCCGAGGGGCTTATCAATGAGTATTGGGAGCCGGTGGTGATTCTCGATAATGGACAGGAGAAGACGGTTGAGCCGATGAGCGCAGTCGAGGAGCTGGAGTTCGCCGGAATTGGCAAACTGGAGGCGTTTCATACTTCCGGCGGGACCTCGACTTTGCCGAAGACCTATCGCGGGGTAGTGGATTTTCTGGATTACAAGACAATCCGCTATCCGGGGCATTGCGCATTGTTCAAGCCGATGCTCGAAATCGGGCTGGCGTCGCGAGAGCCGGTCACCGTTGATGGTGTCTCTGTTCAGCCGCGCTCGGTATTACGTGAAGTTCTGGACAAGAATCTCAGCTATGGCGAACCGGATTTGACTCTGGTGCGTGTGGATTTCGAGGGTGTTCAGGACGGCCAACAGAAACAACTGCGTTTGCAGATTGTGGACAAACAGGATGAGGCGACCGGACTGACGGCGATGATGCGCACAACGGCATTCCCGATTGCGATTATCGCCTGGATGGCGGCGTCGGGACGGATTGAGGCGCGCGGTGTGGTCCCGCAGGAAATAGCAGTGGACCCGGACATTTTTATGGCCGAGCTGGACAAACGCGGGATAGAAATCGAGAGTACTGATTCGTTTTAGAACTTCCCAGTTCAATCAAAGTCATCGAAATCAGCAAACTGTGACGAGGTGTCGGGGATGGTTACGGTGACATCTTCGGTAAGAATACATTGGCAGGCCAGGCGTGATTTTTCTGTCAGGCCGATTGCCTCATCAAGCATATCCTGCTCATCCTCGGTGATGGGAGCGATATGCTCCATGCCGGATTCGATGATGACATGGCAGGTTGAGCAGGCGCAGTTTCCGCCGCAATTGTGATCGAGTTCTATATCAGCTTCGAGCGCCGCATCAAGAATTGTGGTTCCTTCCGCTGTCTCGACAATTACTCCGCTCGGTTCAAATCGCACTTTTGGCATAACGCTACTGTTTCCGTCCTACGTTTGTTTTCCTGTTTGGTGTCTGCTAACCGGTCTGACAACCCGGTCCCGCTGATAAGCTGGCGGAGTTGTCCTTGCCGCGAATTGAATATCGGGCGGACATATATAATGCCAAATGGCGCTGTCTGTAAAGAGGAGTTTGATAGTCTGCCGAATGACGAAGGGGAACTCCTATATGGACTTGGGAGTCCCGGTTTTGGCGCGTCGGTAGACAACGAGGTTGGAGTGTTCGTTGCCGTAGCGGATGTTCTTCGCATGCCCGACGAGTTGGGCGGTGACGGCCATATAGGCCCAGGTGGGGATAATAATATCACTACAGCCACGTATCAGGACCATCTTGTCCTGATACTGGCTCCAGTCATGCGCCTTGAGCTCATCAAGAAACTCGCTTTCGACAAGGATATCCCCGGCGACAAAAGATTTGATATCAACGATTTCCAAACACCCAACCCTGCTCAGCTACTATTCAGAGTCCACTCGCTTAAACGCTGAAGCTGGAGCCACACCCGCAACTGCGTTGGGCTTTGGGATTGATAAACTTGAATCCGCCGCCCATCATGCCGCCGCTAAAGTCGAGAGTCGTTCCGGCCATATACAGCAGGGCTTTGGCGTCGACCAGCGTCTGGACGCCGTCAAACTCGAAGACACGATCGGTGTCAGTTTTTTTGGTGTCGAAGCCCATGGCATAGGAAAGGCCGCTACAGCCGCCCGGCTCCACGCCGAGTCGCAGGTAGAGGACTTCCTCTCCCCCGGCCTTGCCCTCTTCGGCCATCAGGCGTTTGACTTCCTTGATTGCCTGTGGTGTAATCGCCAGCAGAGGTTCGGATTTTGTGGCGCTGGTTTGCTGTGTTGCGTTTTGTGCGCTCATATTCTTGTACTATCCCTCTAATAGAATGTCTTGTAGTTAGTTGTCGGCGACAAACTCCTGCGCCGACAACAGCCAGTTGCGAGACTCCAATAGTCTCTGTTG
>CAZFAL010000293.1:0-2242 GCA_964516945.1 uncultured Ignavibacteriales bacterium | reverse complement strand
TTGTAATGGGCCTGAGCCCGGGGAGAGTGTGACAATTATGCATTTGAGTGTACCGATATTAATTATTGCCGCCATTGCCGCTATTGCAGTCGGCGTTCTCGTTGGCTGGCTGGTCGCCCGGAGTATTGGAGCGAACAAGATTACCAATGCCACCGACGACGCCAAACGAATAGTGCGCGAGGCGGAAAAAGAGGCGGATATCCTCAAAAAGGAAGCCGTACTTAACGCCAAGGAAAAATGGTACAAGCAGAAATCTATCTATGAAAAAGAGATTCTGGAGCGTCGGTCAGAAGCTGATGATTTACTGAAGACAGCAAAGGATAAAGAGGCCGAGCTTGGGCGCAAAGTAGAATTACTGGACAAGAAAGAACGCGACCTCAAGGGAATTGAAGCGGATTTTACGACTCGCCAGCGTGGCATTGAAATCAGGGAGCGGGAAATTGAAGAGTCTCTGAAGGAGCAAAACGTGCGGTTGGAAAAAATCGCCGGCATGTCGCAGGAGGAGGCAATCAAGCAACTCCATGAGAACCTGATAGATAAAGCCCGGATGGAGGCCGCCGCCGAGGCCAAGGAAATTCGCGAGAAGGCCGAGCGTGAAGCCGAAAAGGAGGCGCGTGAGATTGTTCTCGGAGCGATTTATCGCTCAGCCGCCGACACAACGGTCGATGCTGTTGTGACAGCAGTTAATCTTCCCGGCGATGAAATGAAAGGCCGCATTATTGGCCGTGAAGGGCGAAATATTCGCACATTTGAAACGCTCACCGGTGTTGATGTCATTGTTGATGACACACCGGAAACGATACTGCTTTCAGGATTCGATCCTGTCCGGCGGGAAATCGCGCGCATGGCCATGACCAAGTTAATCAGCGACGGTCGTATCCATCCAACACGAATTGAAGAGGTTGTCGAAAAATCAGCCAAAGAAATGGAGGCGATTGTCCGCGAAGCGGGTGAGCAGGCCTGTTTCGATCTCGGCATCCACGGTGTGCACACCGAGATAGTCAAGTTGCTTGGCAAGTTGCAATACAGAACATCCTACGGCCAGAATGTTCTGGCGCACTCAAAAGAAGTGGCGATGATGTGCGGGTTGATGGCCAATATGCTCGGCCTTGACCCGGTTCTTGGAAAGCGTTGCGGATTGCTGCATGACATCGGCAAGGCCATCGATCGTGAAACCGAAGGCACACACACCGAACTTGGCGCAGAGTTTGTCACGCGTTACAATGAGTCACCGATAGTTATCAATGCCGTTGAGTCACATCATAATGATGTCCCGCAGGAAAGCGCATATCCGGTTCTCGTACAGGCCGCAGACGCGATTTCTGGGGCGCGTCCGGGCGCCCGTCGCGAGCCGCTTGAGAACTACATCAAACGTCTGCAACGCCTCGAAGAGCTGGCCGATTCATTCAGAGGTGTCTCAAAGGCCTATGCGATTCAAGCCGGTAGGGAAATACGCGTGATAGTGGAGAATTCGCAAATAGATGATCTTGCCGCCAACATTCTCGCTTCAGACATCGCCGCCAAGATTGAGTCACAACTGGAATACCCCGGACAGATAAAGGTGACGGTTGTTCGTGAGTCCCGTTCAACTGAGTATGCGCGCTGATGGAAGACTCGAATAATCAGGAGCAGGACAGTCAGCTTGGTGGCGCTGAGCAGATAGATGATTCCACGCTGACAATTCTGTTCTTTGCAGATTGTGTCGGTCAGCCCGGTCGGCAGGCCTTGTCTCAACTGGTGCGGCTGATGCGGGAGAAACATCAGGCAGATATGGTGATTGCCAATGTGGAAAACGCCGCCGGAGGTTTTGGTGTCACACCGGAGATGTCGCGCAAGATTTTCAAGTATGGTGTTGATGTGCAAACTTCGGGCAATCATATTTGGGACAGGATGGACATCCAGCCCTATATCAAGCAGGAACCACGTCTGATACGACCGGCGAATTATCCCGCCAGCGCTCCGGGGAGTGGCTCCTATGTCTTCCAATTGCCGGATTGCAAAGTAGCTGTACTGAATCTTATGGGGCGGACATTCATGAATATGGCTCTCGATTGCCCGTTTCGCACCGCCGATGGCGAATTGAGCATGCTTCGGAATGAGACGGATATCGTCATTGTCGATTTTCACGCCGAGGCGACATCTGAAAAGCAGGCGATTGCGCATTATCTTGACGGTAGAGTGACCGCAATCTTCGGCACACATACGCATGTGCAAACCGCAGATGAAACGGTCAGCGAGGCTG
>CAZFAL010000292.1:0-2242 GCA_964516945.1 uncultured Ignavibacteriales bacterium | reverse complement strand
AGGGTTTCGAGCTACAAAAATATGACTACAACCGTGTCATAATGCACAGGTTCCGTGTCATCTCAGCCAGTTGTCTCTACACCTGCCCCTGACTTTTTCAATATGCGCACAACCGTGTAGAGAAGCAACATCAGCCCGAAAGCGCAGACAATAGTAGCGCCGGTGGGGGTGTCCATCCAGAAAGACGCCGCCAGTCCCAGCGCTGAACTGACCACACCAAATATCCACGCCGCAACGAGGCGATAGACAAACTTCTCAGCGACCAGTGAACCGAACACACCGGGGACCACAAGAAAAATAAACACCATCAACACACCGCAGATTTTTACCGCTGTGGTGACCATGATGGCAAACGTAGCATAGAACAGAAAGTCCCAAATGCGATGCACTGTGCGGTTTCCTCCGCCGTCAAAAGTCAGTGGCAGAAACCTGGAACGCGCCAGCCAATGAAAGAGACCAATAGCCGCAAATACCGCCGAAGCGCGCAGGACCATCGACGGTGTGACAGTCAGAATGCTCCCAACGAGCATGTGTTGAATATGTTCGGCTCCCTCGGGAGAGTGGCTGACCGTCAGAATCGCCGCGGCCGCGGAGACAGCGTAGACAATGCCAATTATCGCCTCCTGTGGAACTTTGCCTTTCACCCCCCGCGCAAACGTGAAAATTACTGCGCCAACGAACGCAAAACCAAGTGAGAACATGTATGGAATCGGTCCTGTCGGCTCATAGCCAAGCAGGAAAGCCATGGTCATGCCCAATCCCGCCACTTGCGCGAGTGATAAGTCCACAAAGATGATGCCACGCTTGATTACATGCAGGCCAAAGTATGCATGTAACGCCACCAGTGACAAACATATCAAAAACGGCCAGAGCAGAAAATCTATGTAATCCATCATCTCAGCGCCTCCAGTATGGCTTCAATGTTGCCGGTCACCCATTGCAGGTAGGTTTCGTTCTTGGCACGGCCGCCAATTGACGGATAGAGTGTCACTACTTTGGCGTTCGACCCTGCGGCGATTTTTTCAGCGGGGCGTTTATCAAAATAGATTTCGACACCGATGACTTTGATGTTCTTTGAACGCACGAGGTCACTGATATTCTTCATTTGTGTCGGTGACGGCGGCACTCCGGGGAAGGGTTCAATAAATCCGGCCTTTTGCAGACCGGTGAATTCGTCAAAGTATGGCCAGGAGTTATGATAGTAGATAATCTCGACACCCTTGAGTGAATCCAGTTGCGGTTGTAATGCGGCAATACCCTGATTGATGTCAGCGAGAATACTGTCACGCCGTTTGGTGTAATAATCAGCATTATCAGGATCGACTTTCGCTAAACCATTGAGAATCACATCAGTAATGGGCTTAACACTTGTCGGTGTCAACCAGTAATGCGGATTACCGCGCTGGTGAATGTCACCATAACGCGCGTCAGCTTTGTATTTCGGGACTTCAAGCGGTTGCACTTCCTTTGAGCAGTCCAAGACGATGACATTGCTATTGCGGGAGCCATTGATGATTTGGTCCATCCACAAATCGAGGTCAAGACCGACTTTGAAGACAATGTCCGCCTTGGCAACTTTTATCATAAAACTCGGACGGACATCGACGAAGTGAATGTCCTTTTTCGGGTGCGCAATATGGTCAACTTTGACCTTGTCGTCACCAATCGCTTTCACAAAATACGCAAGGTCATTGGTCGAACAGACAACCCGGACTTTTTTTGCTGAAACAGGTCTGGCGCCTGTGATGACGAACAGTAGCAGAGCAATAACACCCAAACGCATCGTCGCCGTCAGGACGTTTCTCAAATATGTGTGCTTTGTATTCATTGTTACTGCATTCCTTAGAAGTTATGTGGTTTGTGTGGTCCAAGTGAAAATACTAATTGCGCAGTGGCTTCCCAGAAACCGCGCTCATTTTCCGGTTGAGTGAAATGTCCGGCAACACGTACAACTGATGTTTCTTCAACCGGTGAGAAACCGAAAAAGAGTCCGCTACGCCAGATATTGTGGCTGGTTTCTACGGCTGTTGACGGCGCCCCAATCGCTTCTTTCCTGTCTACATATTCGAGAATCGTTCCGATATTATAGCGCTGACGGAAGCGATAGTCGATATAGCCGTACGCCCCATAGGATGGCAGACGGCCGATCGGTGTGTCATCAGAGCGGATGAGCGCCTCGCCCGCAATTTGTAGCATCTTATACTGTGACGGATGGTCTTTGAGCTTGCCGTCAAATCCAACA
>CAZFAL010000291.1:0-2248 GCA_964516945.1 uncultured Ignavibacteriales bacterium | reverse complement strand
CCGGTGGGTTTCGGCTCTATGAAAACCAGACTGATGTGCGCTTTGGACTGCTTGGCTTGAGTGTGATGTATCCACTCAGCCAGACACTGACAATCGGCGCAGGAGCGGAGATTAACACTGATACGTCAACGACGATTGTCGACAAGTTTTTCGGCTCATTAAGCATTTATACAGCTCACTACCTTCCTGCGGAGCCCTATGCAAATCCGGACGGACCGGTGGGGTATTTGAATTTCCGCCTCTCCGGCGGGGGCTCAGGTGAAGGGGTTTTCGGGCAATTGGACATCCTGTTTCCGCTTAATGACCAGGTGACGATTGGCGGCTTTGTGCGTGGCGAGCGGGTTGCTTTCCCCTATGAGCGCAGCGCCGTACTCGGCGCCCGTTTTCAGTTGTATCCGGGTGTTGTCCGCTGAATATTCCGGCGCTTTTCCGCTTCATCTTTCTTGAACCACAAAAAAACAGTTCCGAACAAGACACGCTCAACTGAGTACAAGATTGTAGCGCGCAGGATGGTGGCGTGGTGATTGCAAGCTTCAAGGAATGTTTCCTTGAATATCTTTAAGAGGAGTGTACCTATGAACAAAGTAGCAAAAGCATTGACAGGAATCTGGAGTGTCACGGCGCTGGCGTTAGCGTTCTCCCTGATGGCGCCCGGTCAGGCGGTTTCCGGCGGATTTGGCTCTGAGTTTTTCCTGACCGGAGACAGGGCACAAGCCGATGGACCATGGCTGGGCGTGCAGGTTGAAACAGTCACAGCGGATTTGGCGTCAAGATTTGATTTGAAAGTCAGTCAGGGTGTTTATGTGCGCTCTGTTGTTGACGCTTCACCGGCTGAAGAAGCCGGTGTACAGCCGGGAGATGTCATCATTGAATACAATTACAAGAAAGTCACTTCGTCCGGCGATCTGGCAGATTTCGTGTCTGACGACAAGGTCGGCGATGAAGCGATATTGTTTATCGACCGTAACGGAAGCAAGAAACGTCTTGCGACAAACCTGACAGCCCGTCCGGAGGACAAGACATCACGAATTGAGCAATTGGCGCCACCGGACGCCGACCGTAGGGGCATGTTTGAATATCGGGTGACAACGGCGCCATATATCGGTGTCGCCTTGCAGTCGATTTCCGGCCAATTGGCCTCCTATTTCAATGTTCCCGGAGGAGAAGGCGCCTTGATTACTGAAACGCTTGAGGGCTCTCCGGCTGAGGACGCCGGTTTGCAGGCCGGTGATGTGGTTATTGAGGCCGATGGCTCTCCGATTGAAATGACGGAGGACCTGCAGCGAGTTGTTCGCGATCATCAGTCAGGAGACAAGATTGATGTGACGGTTATTCGTCAGAAAAAGAAAACAAAATTCTCGGTGACGGTCGCCGAACGCGAGGCGCCCCGGGGAGAATTCGGCGGACCGAGGATGTTCGGCTTCAATGCGCCATTCAATGACGACGCTCTTGATGACTCTCACCCCTTTGGAAAGCATACACGCCGTTTTGCTCCGGACCGAAGAGGCCGTGGCCTGGACCCGTTGAATCTCCCGGATGTGGTCTACTCGCGCACAGAAGCGAAAAACAAGCGGATTGACCAGCTTGAGAAACGAATCAAGGAACTTGAAAAGCAGGTTGACTCTCTGCGGGACAATGATAAATAAGCAGACAAACAGTCAAACAAACAGACTGGATAACAGGTAATATCCAATTCAGACGCCCAAGCCGCTCCACTATGATAGTGGGGTGGCTTTTTTTTGCGCTCATTCATAGATGTCGCTCAGAAATAGGCGGAATCAATTCATATCATTTCTGTTTCAATTCGAATCCCCCCGAAGCCGGAAATGTATTTGTTTACACTTTTTTTGCCCTTTGAAGAGTCCTCCGGCAAGCGGATTTTGGCCGGACGAAAACTTCAACTGACATGTCACCTGTTTTCACTGAGAGATGTACGACAACTGTCGATATATAGCTCTGTGAGGAGTATCAAATACATCATAACGGTTTTTGTCGGAGCGGCGCTCTTTTTTGCAGTTTTGCTGGAGAAAGCGGAGCTTGATAGTTCTGTCGAGGAGTCTTTCAAGCAACGAGCGTTTGCCGAAGCGCAACGGGTTGCGACAAAACTTTCGAATACACAGCGTGACATTTACCATGGCATCCGCACGATTGCTCATCTCCCGGGTGTGCGCAACATTCCTCTTCACATTCAAGGGCAGGACTTCGAACCCACGGCTCGCCAATCGGTGCAGGAGCTCTATAACAATCT
>CAZFAL010000290.1:0-2253 GCA_964516945.1 uncultured Ignavibacteriales bacterium | reverse complement strand
GTACATTCCCACAGCAAGCTGTGGGCGACCCGCCATCTTCTGTCGACTCAATAAGAATTCACAAAAAAACCACCTCCCCTCTCGAATAATCCAACAAACCGCAAGTATCCCCCATGAACGCGCCGCATGACAACCCGACAATGCCCAACAACCGGCCCGACGGCGTAGAAATTGAGCGAAGTATCGACAGGCAAATCGTGGACACACTGACCGACAACCGCAAGCGCGGCATGGATTTACTTGCCAGGACCTATTATCGCAAGGCCTATGGACTCGCGCTGGGGATGGTCGGTAATCGCGACGATGCGCTCGATGTCACTCAGGAGACATTCATCCGCATCCAGCGCTCATTCGACCAGTTTGACCGCACGCGCGACTTTTTTCCGTGGTTTTACACCATCCTCTCGAATCTCTGCAAAACCGCCCTGAGCCGTCGCGGAAAAGCGGCGGCGCGCGAAGTGGACTTTGATTCTCTGCAATTGACAACCAAAGCCAAAGAGAATCCCGAAACCGAAATGCTGATGAAGGAGCGGCTGTCCCATCTGCGTCAGGCGCTCGCGGCGCTCTCATTCGAAGACCGCGAGATTATTACGCTGAAGACCTTCCACGATTTCAGCTACGATCAAATCGCCAAAACACTCGGCATTCCGCGCGGGACGGTGATGTCACGACTGTATTATGCGCGTAAGCGTCTTGCGGACTGTATGAATAAACTGGAACACACGGGGGCGTTATGAGCTCAACAGACAATTTCCGCGAACTGGCGGCCGGGTATGTTGATAATGAATTGACACCGGAGGAGAGAAAGGAGTTTGAAGCGCTGATGGCTGAACATCCTGAACTGAGCGCCGATGTTGCGGCGTTTGAGAAAATCAATCAGCTCACGTCGCAGGTGCGCTTTGAGGAATTGCCCGACCCGATTTGGGAGGCCTATGCCACCTCCGGCTATCGCAAGGCCGAAAGCGCGCTGGGCTGGATTCTGATTTCGGTCGGTGTGATGGTAGCGCTGATATTCGGTGGCCTGCAAATGTGGCATGAGTTTTTCACAGACCCGTCGACTCCGTTACCCGGCAGAATCGGTGTCGGCGCGGTAATGGGTGGCGCGGTGATTTTGCTTGTTTCAAAACTCCGCGAGACGTTCTTTGCTCGTAAACGCGACAGATATGGAAAGGTGCAAAAATGAATCCGAAAGACATTATTATCGTCACATCCGAACGCGTGCCCGGCAAAGAAACGGTTGAATGCAAAGGCCTCGTGCGCGGCAACACGATTCGCTCACGGCATATCGGCAAAGACATCGGCGCGATGTTCAAGAATATCGTCGGCGGTGAAATAGTCGAATACACAAAGATGCTCGCCGAATCCCGCGAACAAGCGCTTGACAGAATGCGCGAAGAAGCCGCGTCATTAGGAGCCAACGCGGTCATCATGACCCGCTTCACCACCAGCTCCATGATGCAAAACGCCGCCGAATTGCTGGTCTACGGGACAGCGGTGGTGGTGAAGTAAGAACAATGCAGTCATTGCGAGCGAAGCGCGGCAATCCCGTTGCGCATTGTAACTGGTCGCCCACAGCTTGCTGTGGGTTCCCCTCGCATATAGACGCCATGTTTCATACAAACTACATGCCCTAATATAGAAATCAGATTAGTTGAATTGTAACGAAGACTCAATATCGGGAGATTCCCACAGCAAGCTGTGGGCGACCCATCTATTTGTCATACCTGCGCAGGCGTGTATCCAGACAGGTTTTGGCAGGCAGGCGCTTGCCTGGATTCCCGTCTCCACGGGAATGACGTTTGTGAACGTTCAGGATCATTCAAAGCCAGGAAATTGACAGAATGTCATCCCTCACCAACCTCAAAACCATCCCCGGTGTCGGCGACGATATCGCGCAACACTTGCTCGATATCGGCGTCAACAACGTCGCTGACCTCAAGGGCGCCGACCCTGAAGAACTCTTTGCACAATCCTGCCACCACGCCAGCGGGCCGATTGACCGTTGCCTGCTCTATGTCCACCGTTGCGCAGTCTATTTCGCCAGCGAGAAAGATCACGACCCCGAAAAACTAAAATGGTGGTATTGGAAGGATTGACAATCAATAGACAAAACTTGCAGAGTCGTAGGTCGGGTTCCGGAGTCCGGCAACTGCCGGACGGAGAAACCCGACATCCTCGCAATACCTGGCATGTCGGGTTTCTCTCTCCGGCATCTGCCGGATTTCGGAACCCGACCTTGTATCTTGCCTTGGG
>CAZFAL010000289.1:0-2264 GCA_964516945.1 uncultured Ignavibacteriales bacterium | reverse complement strand
CAAGGGTTTCGACCTACTGAATCATTCCGAGGAAATTCCCCAGCAACAAATCTGACAAGCGCTTTGTTTCGGCTTCGACTTTTGTGAATTCTGTGAGAACTTCCTCTGCGGTTTTGTTTACCTCAGGCAATTCGCTGGCGTATTCTTTGACCCAGACCGGGAGTTTCTGCGGGTCGGCTTCGAGGTGGAACTGAATGCCCCAACAATTTCTAATACGATAGGCCTGATTCTGGCAAATCTCCGCGGTGGCGAGTCGTTGCGCGCTCTCTGCAATATCAAACATATCACCATGCCAGTGGAACACCGGGAATGTCTCAGGAAAACCGGCAAAAAGCGGGTCGTTCCTGCCATCTGTGGTGAGTGTCACATCATAGACACCAATTTCTTTCTGTCCGACAGGTAGCACAGCCGCGCCGCGATTGGCCGCCATCAATTGCGCGCCATAGCAAATACCAAGATACGGAATCTCATGTGTCACTATCTCGTCGAGATAATCAAACAGCCGCTTGCTCCATCCCTCGCGTTGAAACTCCGCCACCGAAGAAGGACAGCCGAGCATAATAATCGCGCGAAGTAAATCAGGCGTTGGCAATGTGTCATTGTTGTACGCATGCGCAGTGTGATACGGAATATCATGCGCAGTAAGATAGTCACCAATCCGTCCCGGGGTTTCTATCGGATGGTTTTGGATTATGAGGACAGGTTTGTCAGACATGGTTCTTACATCAGTTTTGTAGGTCGGGTTCCGGAGTCCGGCGGTTGCCGGACGGAGAAACCCGACATGTTTGCCGTACCGGAGATGTCGGGTTTCTCCTGCGCTAAAGCGCATCCGGAACCCGACCTACGGCTTCTGTGCCTTAATTGACTTTTGCAGTATGTGTCATATCGTAGGGGCGGGGTTTCCCCGCCTTCTTGCGATTCAAGCATTCTGCCTAACCGAACAAGGGCGCCGGAACGGACGCCCCTACGACAGAAAGCTTTTGCTTTGACTTGAACATGTGCACAGCGCGCTGTGCCCCTACGATTTCACTTGTTGTTTGAATTGACATGATTACTCTGTTCGGAGATGTCGGGTTTCTCCTGCGCTAAAGCGCATCCGGAACCCGACCTACGGTTGTTTGATGTTGCCGAGTCTCTTACGGCATCAACTTCTTTACGTACTCCGGCAAGGCGAATGACCCGCGATGGGTGTCATCATTGTAATACTCGTTCTTCATTTTGCGCGCGAGTTTGTTGTAACGGCGCTGGTCAAAGTCATCGATTGGGTGATACTTCTTCGAGCAAAATGCGAATGACCACAACGCCGAGGGGTAGGTTATCATGTGACACAAGTACATGCGAACTATCGGGAAGATCGTATCCAGATTGGCGTACATCGCCCGCACAATATCCTGATTGAAGAACGGTGACTCAGACTGCGCAACTAATACACCGTCATCCTTGAGACGGTCAAACACAGTCTGATGAAAGCGCTTTTGAAACAAATCCGCCGCCGGGCCTATCGGGTCTGACAAGTCGAGCAGTATCACATCATATTTCTTCTTTGTCTTCTCGAGAAACTTCTTGCCGTCGGCGAACTTGATTGTTGCGCGCGGGTCTTTCAAGCCCTTGGTGAGTTTGGGGAAGTGACGTTTGGATACCGTGACAACTTCCTTGTCGAGTTCGCACATCGTGGCGGACTTCACTTCCGGATGTTTCAACACATTTGTCAGACAGCCGCAATCACCGCCGCCGATAATCAGAACATCAGCCGGCGCGGGATGCGCAAACAACGGCGTATGCGCCAGCGCTTCATTGTAGGCATTGTAATCACCCTCGGTAATCATCAGCGAGCCATACAACGCCAGCGCCTTGCCCAGCCCCGCTGTTTGCAGGACATCAATGCGCTGATATTTAGAATCATACGACTCCAGTACACGGTCGACACGAAAGATGTTGCCGGAGTGATTGTCCTGCAGTTCGGTGTACCACATTTGCATGGAATCCTGCAGGCCGGTTTGCTCTCTGGCGCCGCCGACTATTGTCTGCGAGGGCGATTTCTGTTTTGATTTGTTTGCCATGTCGGGTTCGTTTCTGTTTGCGGACAAGGCCGGGCAAGCCCCGCCACTACGGTTGTTAGTCACTATGTGTTACGCGCTATCTGTTAGTCGATTATTATCACCTGCGCCTGTTGCAGTGAGTTGAATCCGGACGCCGACACTGCACAATAGGCGCCCATGGACGGGAACACCAATGTGTCACCAACTTCCAGTGGCGGCAGAAGG
>CAZFAL010000288.1:0-2306 GCA_964516945.1 uncultured Ignavibacteriales bacterium | reverse complement strand
ATGGCGATGAGCCGGTTACTTTGCCGAAGCTCACAGCCGGTGACAAATTGATCGCCAATGAGCTGGAGCCGGTCGGGCACGTTACCAAACCACCGGCGCGATTTACTGAGGCGACACTGGTCAAGGAGCTTGAGGCGCGCGGGATTGGTCGACCGTCGACTTATGCGGCGATTATTGACACGATTCTGCGGCGTGACTATGTCTTCAAAAAGGGCTCGGCGCTTGTGCCGACTTTTGTCGCCTATGCGGTGGTCAAATTGATGGAGAGTCATTTTGAACGGCTGGTGAATCCTGAATTCACGGCCAGCATGGAGGACGATCTCGACGCTATCAGTCGCGGTGAAATGGAACGCACTCCATATTTGGAGCAGTTCTATCATGGCGACGATTCCTGGGAGGGGCTGGAGAAGCTGATTGAGCAGGAAATTGATGCGCGCAGTATGTGTACAATCGAACTCGGCGCCAATGAGCATGGTGAAGCCGTTGATATTCGGGTTGGCAAATATGGCCCGTTTGTTGAGTGTGGTGACAAACGCGCCAGTATTCCTGAAGGCACACCGCCCGATGAACTGACACTCGAACGCGCGCTTGATTTGTTGGAGAATGACCCCGGTGGTCCGCAGAAACTTGGTGAGGATAGTGAAACCGGGTTGCCGGTGTTTTTGATTCACGGGCGCTTCGGGCCGTTTGTGCAACTCGGTGAGCGTCAGGAGGGCAAGGGCGCTGTTAAGCCCAAGCAAAAGGGATTGCCGCCGGGAGTTGAGCCGTCGGCAGTGACACTGGAAACAGCGCTGAAGATTCTGTCACTCCCTCGTGAGCTCGGTGAGAATCCGACAACCGGCGAGATGATTGTCGCTGATCTCGGGCGCTATGGGCCGTATTTGAAATGTGGTAGTGACAGCCGATCGCTGACTGACGGCGATGATGTGCTGACTATTACGCTTGAGCGTGCGATTGAAATCTACAAGCAGGAAAAGAAACGCGGACGTTTCTCGCGCACACCGAAGTCATTGAAAGAATTCGGTGCGCACCCGGACAGAGAGGGTGTGTCGCTCAAGGTTCTTGACGGGCGCTTCGGGCCGTATATTACTGACGGCAGTGTCAATGTCTCGGTTCCCAAGGGGACACCGATAGACGAACTGACTCTTGAAGAAGCGGTGGCGCTGTATGAGAAGAAACTCCTCAGTGGCGGCGGTAAGCGTAAGAAGAAGGTCGCGCGCAAGAAGACCGCTAAGAAGGTTGCTAAGAAGAAAGTAGCCGCTAAGAAGACTGTCAGGAAAAAGACAGCGACTAAGAAGACTACCGCGAAGAAGAAGACCGCCACTCGGCGTAAGTCCTCTGCCGCCGCATAGTGGAGCATATTTGTCCGCCCTTTTTCCAGGCGGATAACGTTGGCGTCCCCCTCAAACCAACAGAATTGCTTCACTTCGCTCTCAATGATTGCAAAAGCGGATTTTTCATCTCAAAACTTGAATCCCCGCAGGAATCGAATATACTACCTGTAACCGGGGGCGTTGCCTCTTGACGCTTGCGCATGATTCTTGCATGCCGGTGACCGGTTATGATTGAAATGATTGTTCCTGCCCGGAGCCACGCCCGCTTGCGCAAGCAAGACCGGTGACATCGGACAGGGTGGAACCTAACTGCCGGATACATATCCGACATAAGCGCACAGGAAATTGTGTACCTATGAAACCGCAAAACTTTCTCAAGGAAATCGGGGTCAATAACCCGGGAACCGTTCACTGGAATCTTACCCGCGAAACGCTCTATGAGGACGCTATCAAAAATGGTGAGGCGTTTGTCGCCAAGGGTGGGCCGGTTGTGGTCTATACCGGCAAGTACACCGGGCGCTCGCCGAAGGACAAGTTTATTGTCCGCGAGCCCTCCTGCGAAAAGAACATCTGGTGGGGCGAGCATAATCAGCCCATCTCCGAGGAGAGCTTTGACAAGCTGTTTGCGCGTGTGCAAAAGCATCTTGAAGGCAAGGACTTTTATGTTCATCAGCTCTATACCGGCGCTGACGAGAAATACCGTATCAAAGTCCGGCTGGTTACGGAGCTGGCCTGGCATGGGCTCTTTGCGCGCAATCTGTTTATTGACAGCGTCACAGACGAGGAACACAAGGATTTTGATTCGGACTTTACCGTCATTGGTGTCCCGAGTTGCTTGTCTGTTCCTGCAGAGGATGGGACACGCAGTGAGTGTTTTGTTGTTTTGCATCTCGACAAGAAAATTGCGCTGATTGGCGGCACACCATACGCCGGCGAAATCAAGAAGTCGATTTTCACAGTGATGAATTATTT
>CAZFAL010000287.1:0-2405 GCA_964516945.1 uncultured Ignavibacteriales bacterium | reverse complement strand
ATTGTCTTCTCTCACGTTGGCTGGCGCAGGAGTTACTCGGGCTGCCAGCCGGGCTGACAAACTACGCGAAATCCGGATGTTAATCGAAAACGGCTCACCTGCGGAGGCCTCACGTAAACTGTCGGAGTTATCTTCGGCCAGCGGCCGCACAGCCGATGAATTGATAGTGCGCGCGCGTCTTGAACCCAAAGGCAGTTCCGCCGCTGAGTTCCTTACTGCAGCGTTGGCCGGCGAGGAACATCCGCGTGAACGCGAGAAGATTTATCTCAATCTGGCCCGTTATTATCAGGCGCTCGGGAGTCGCTCTCGCTTGAGCGCCCTGCTCAAGAGACATGACCGCGAATTCCCGCGCAGTGAATTTCGTGATGAGTTTATCCGCTTGCATGTCTTTCTTGCCGAACGCGCCGGTGAATTCAAGCGCGCAAAATCAACCTGTCGCAAGGCCCTGAAAAGCTCTTCGGACGCTGACATGCGCGACTGGGCGCGGCTGGCGTTGGCGCGTTTTGCATTGGGCCGGGAATCTTCCCGGAAGCGTGGACGCAGTGACGCATTCCGGGTCGCAAGTTCATCCGCCAGCGAGATGGCGCCGGTGGCGCTTTACGTTCTTGCAGAAGACGACACACGCGGCGGCGACTATGATCAGGCCGCGCTGGACTTTAATATCCTTCGTGAGGCCTACCCGCACGCAATCGGGGCCTTTGATCTGATTGAGCGTATCTCTGACATCGACAACCAACCCGGCGCAGGTGAGGCCGAGCGGCTCATCGGTTCATTCTACAGTATTCAGGTCGGAGTGTTCACGGTCAAGGACAATGCTCAGAGGCAGAAGAAACAGTTCGAGAGTTATGGCGAACCGGTTGAGATTACCCGCAAAACGATATCCGGTAAGCGATACTACGCTGTCTACGTCGGACACTTTCGCTCGGTGGACGCCGCAGCGGCGTTCAAACGCACCCTTGAGCGCTCCGAAAAAGACCTCTTCAACATCGCCTTGCGTCAGAAGTAATCTCACAATAGATTCAGATGTCTTGCCTGTCGGAAGGTCAGGTCACTTTCCTCTGGCCGGTCGTGTGTTACTGACTAACTCCTGTTTTACGGGCGCGAGCGCAATGATATATAGATATCTTTATGAACCAGACTACCACAGATAATATTCAGGACGTATCCGAAGCGGCGTCGGCTTCACAGATGAAACCCCCACGCAAGTCCTCCGGCAAAGTGACACCCTTGATGCGTCAGTACAAGGCCTTTAAGGAGCGGTATCCGGATAAGATTGTTTTTTTCCGGATGGGAGATTTCTATGAGATGTTCGGGGACGATGCGATTAAGGCCGCTCCGATTCTTGGAATCGCGCTGACTACACGCGGCGGCGCCGGGCCTGATGCAGTGGCGCTGGCAGGTGTGCCGCATCATGCCGCAGACAAATATCTCGCCAAACTCGTTTCAGCCGGACAGAAAGTAGTGATTGTCGAACAGGTTGAGGACCCGAAGCTCGCCAAGGGGGTTGTCAAACGCGATGTGGTAGAAATCCTGACACCGGCGACAGCGACCCTTGATAATCAGGAACAGGCAACCGCGCCGACATACTTGAGCGCTTTGTGTCCCGGAGCCGATGGCGCTGTCGGGTTTGCCTACCTTGATATTACCACGGCTGAGTTTTGTGTCCTTGATGCCCCGGTACATCAGATAGCTGAGCGCTTTGCGACACTCAGCCCAAAGGAAACATTGTTCCCGGAGTCGAGGCGTGAAGCGCTGAACGCTATTCTTGTCGCTGCGGAGAATTCCGCAGGTCAGAGCGCCACCGATGACTATCAGTTTGACCAATCAGTAGCTGTCGAGGAGCTGAAGCGTTTCTTTCATGTCACCTCGCTGGCTGGATTCGGTCTTGACGAATCGGCGCCGTCGACCGCCGCAGCCGGAGCGATTCTCCGCTATCTGTCGGATAATCACCGCACGACGTTAAATCATATCACGTCAATATCGCAGGTCAATGCGGATTCCTTTATGCGGCTGGACTACTCATCGGCGCGGAATCTTGAACTGGTCGAACCGCTGACCGGCGCAGACAGTGGCGCAACATTGCTTGGCGCAGTCGATATCACGCAGACAGCGGCAGGGCGGCGTCGTTTGCGCAGGAACCTGTTGACGCCGTTTACAAGTGTCACTGAAATCAACAAACGCCAGACGGCTGTGACAGAGTTTCTGCAGGACAGCTCGTTGCGCGCAGAGGTGCGTGATCTGCTGAAAACACTGCCGGACTTACCGCGCCTGGTCGGACGGCTTGGAGTCAAACGGATTTCACCGCGCCAGACTTTGGCGCTGGCTGACGGTTTGGCGCTTGGTTGTGAAATAGTTGCCAAACTCGGCGACATGAAATCAAAGTTGTTGCAACAATCAGTGAAAAG
>CAZFAL010000286.1:0-2412 GCA_964516945.1 uncultured Ignavibacteriales bacterium | reverse complement strand
AGTCAAGCAGGTTAAAGAAGCGGCCTGTGGTGATTGTGAAGTGATAGTTTATGATCTAAACGCCGGATGCGAGACAAACATCTGCCGTGACAAAGCCAAAGAGTATGGCGTGAAATCAATACCCGCCGTGGCCATTGACGGCAAACTTGCCACCTGTTGTCAGAATACAGGAGTGGATATCGAGACACTGCAGGCGCTGGGACTTGGTCAGGCGCGGTAGCGCGTTTGATTGGATGACTTATTCTGTCGTAGGTCGGGTTCCGAAATCCGGCAGGCGCCGGAGAGAGAAACCCGACAACTCGCTATGATCAAACATGTCGGGTTTCTAGCTTGCTCAGTTTCAACAAACCATGAACGCCGGAACCCGACCTACGGTTGATGTAACACTATCAAAAACTCTTTCGGGTAGGAGAAATATGAAAGCTGTTCAAAATGGACTTAACGGGGCGATTATGTTCCTTGTGATACTCATAGCGCCCGCTGTCTATGCACAGGGGCCGCCAATCAACACTGACACACCAATCATGCTCGGACTTGAGGGGCGCGGGGTGCGCACATTTACCAGAGTCATTCGCAAGACGACATTGCGCTCTGACGGTGACAAAATTACAGACCCGATGAATCGTGAGGTCACCGCAGTAGTGACACCGGTCGTTGTGCCATACAATCTGTTTTCTGACAAATGGCAGATAGGGATTATTGCTCCGTTTGTAAATCTCGATCTGAATCGCACCGGCGGCTCGGTGTCCAGCTCCGGAATTGGTGGTGTCAAGTTGTTTGTCAAACGATTGCTCTATCAGTATGACAGACGTAATGAAACATTTCGCATTGCAAGTAAAGTCGGCGCGAAATTGCCGACCGGCGATGAGAACGCCTCACTCGCGCTGGGGAGCGGCTCGACAGATATGTTCTTCACTACGGTACTCGGCTGGGTGAAGAACCGTATCGGCGTGTTTGCCGAAGGGATTTACAATCTCAATACGACAAATGATTCTCTCGCCTATGGTGACGCTTTCGGATTCAATTTGGCCTTCGGATATCGGCTGACTCCCGGGATATATGAACGCTACCCACAACCGCAAGTGAATGTCTATCTCGAACTCAACGGCTCGGTGGCCAATCGTAATCAACTCAATGACACAACAGTCAGCGCCACAGGCGGTACAGTTGTCTATCTCTCACCCGGAGCGCAATTCATCGGCGGACGACGCTGGATGCTTGAGGGCTCATTTCAGTATCCAATTGTCAATGAATTGCACGGTGTGCAGTTGGCGTCGGACTGGACAGTATCACTCGGCGGCAGGGTCTTGTTATTCTAAGAGCAGATGAAGCGCTACACTGGAACACATAAAGGAAGAAAACAGAAACACAAGATAATGGAGACAGGTATGAAACACACGAAGATAATCCTTGCCGCGCTTTTGCTATTGTCGGCGCTGGGTGTGACAGTAGCGCCTGCGCAGGCGCAAATTGAAAAAGTTGTCGTGCGGGTTGACGGCATGTCCTGCCCATTTTGCGCCTATGGGTTGGAAAAGAAAATGAAGAAGGTCAAAGGCGCCGAGAACGTTGTCATCAATATCAATGGCGGAACCGCAGTGCTGACAGGAAAATCAGAGCCGCAATTGAGCATAGACGCGCTCAAACCTGCTGTGAAAGACGCCGGGTTCACACCGCGCGAAATCACTATCACCGTCAGCGGAACACTGACGGCAAATAGTCAGGGGACGTTTCTTAATCTGCCAAATGACAGCATGCGATTTGCATTGTCCGGCTCTGATGACTTTTTGGCATTTGCGAAAGCACACAGCGACGGAGCGCAAAAGACGCGTGTTGTCGGCAGTCTTGAGCAACTCGAGACGGATAAGAAGGATAAGAAACATAGCGCTGAGCGCTATGCAATCGCGGTGGAAACTTTTGAGGCTGTCAAATGAATATCCGAACCTCACGCCGGGCGCTACTTATCTGTGTGGCGCTGGCAGGCGCTATTGTCAGCGGTTGCGCATCGCAACAACGTGAGTATGTCACCTACAGCGCCACATGGGGCAAGCAGGGCGCCGACGCCGGTGAGTTCAATGAGCCGATTGGTGTAGCGCTGGATAGCGCTGGCAATGTGTATGTCAGTGACGCAGGTAACAACCGGATTCAAAAGTTTGCCTCCGATGGGGCATTCCTCGCGCAATGGGATGGTGATGTCGACAAACTCGACCGGCCGATGCATATTGCTGTTGACCGACACGCTCGTGTCTATGTTCCCGAATATGGCGCTGATCGTGTCAGTGTGTTTGACAGCGCAGGGGCTCATCTGTTCAGTTTTGGAAAGAACGGAAACGGTGATGGGGAGTTTGACTCACCGGCCGGAGTGAACATTGGCGCTGACGGCAGAATCTATGTTGCGGATTTCTACAATCATCG
>CAZFAL010000285.1:0-2428 GCA_964516945.1 uncultured Ignavibacteriales bacterium | reverse complement strand
TCAATCTGATTCTTGCTCACCGGTTGTTTATAGGCCACTACCGCCATCGTTTCCAGCGCGGCTTTTGTCAGACGGATTTTGCGTGTGCGGGTGAAGAGTTTCTTGAGACACTCGCTCCACTGCGGCAGAACATAGTATTGATAGCCACCGCCAACCTGACGAATCCGAAATGAGCGCTCAGTCGCCTCATAGCCTTCATTGAGCGCCGCGACAGCTTTCTTGACTCGCGAGACACCACTGATATTCAGCGCCTGCGAGATTTTTGTGGTTGGCAATGGCGCCGCGCTGGAGAAAATCATCGCCTCGACATAGCGCTGCAAGTCACTGTCGTCAATAGTAGATTCCGTAGCAAGCGCCTGCTCTTCAGCCTCAGGCGCTGAGTGACTATCTTCGTCTTTATCTATTTCTTTAGATATGTCTTTGTCTACGTTTTTGTCTACGTTTTTATCTGTATTGTCAGTCATGTTTTCTGTATTCCCAAACGAATGGTAACCGGAGTTTAGCCCTGCTGAGCTTCCTGAGTCGTCTCAATCGGCTCACTCTCCCATTCGTCTACAATGATTTCACCTTCATCATAAAACGTGTCACCGCGATACACGCGCAATTCGGCAAACGATGTCACCTGCTGAAATGTCAACCGGCGCGCTTTGACCATCTCCAGTAACGCAATCAGTGTCACTATCGCGACAATCTTGGTTTGCGCATCGGCGAACAGTTCGACAAATGTTGCGGCTTCCTGCGCCTTGAGGATTGCAACGATGCGCTCCACCCGCTCGGCGACAGTCACCGGCTCAACACCGGTCACATGTGTTGAATCCTGTTCAAGACGCAACATCACTTCTTTGAACGCTTCGATTAACTGGTAAACCGTGTTCGACGGGACGCCCGGACCGTCACTATATCGCACCTGCTTGCGTTCCGGCACAAAGACCGCCTCTTCGCCTTCACGCAATTCGCGCAACGACTCCGAGGCCTCCTTGAAGCGCTTGTATTCCAGAAGAGCCATCACCAGCTCTTCGCGCGGGTCCATTTCATCAGGGTCGGACTCGTCACGCGGCAGAAGCATGCGCGTCTTGATGCGAATCAGCGTCGCCGCCATCAGAATGAACTCACCGGCGGACTCCAGATTCAACTCATGAATCACTTCAACATATTGCAGGTATTGTTCGGTGATTCTGGCGACCGGGATATCATGTAAATCCAGCTCGTCACGCTTAATGAGATACAGCAATAACTCCATCGGACCGTGAAACAAATCCAGATCAACAAGATACTGATTGGCGCCATTCTCGCTCATCGCCGCCTTCACCCAGGTAGGTGTGTTTTCCGGCAATTCCACAGGAGCGCCCACCGTAGCGGTTTTTGCATCGGCGGCGCCCTTTTCTGCGTCCGTCATCTGACGTAGGGGCGGGGTTCCCCCGCCCTGTTCCATACCCTGTTCCACTTGAGCGGAATCCAGCGTCTGTTTATCAGCTTGCGCTACGGCTTGTTTTATGGCTGCGTTTGTATCAGGCATGGTAATTCATTTTCATCGCGCTCCGCACATTGTCCATGACAACGTCAGTGCGCGCCTTGGCTTTGACTGCCCCATCCCGCAGGACATCCCAGATATAGCCAGAGTTCTTAACCAGTTCAACCCTTTTCTCGCGTATCGGCGCCAGCGCAGCATTGAGGTTCTTGCTCAATCTCATCTTGCAATCCACACAACCCAGCTCGCCTGACTTGCATTGCGGAACGATGGTCTCCTCGATATTGTCCGCAGTCGAATAGACCTCGTGCAACTTATACACCGGACAGACCTCCGGACGCCCGGGGTCATTTTTGCGGAGCTTCTGCGGGTCGGTGAACATGCGCTTGAGTTTGGCGGTTGTCTCTTCCCCGGTGGCGGTAATCGGGATGTGATTGTCCTGAGATTTGGACATTTTCTTGCCGTCAGTTCCCGGAATCAGCGGGATTTTGGTCAGCAGAACGGTCGGCTCCACCAACGTCGGGCCATAATAATGGTTGAAACGCTTCGCCAGATCATTTGCCAGCCAGATATGCTTGGACTGGTCCTTGCCGACCGGAACCTTATGTGCGCCATAGACTAAGATATCCGCCGCCTGCAGCACCGGATAACCGAGAAAGCCATAGCTATCCATCCCCTGCTCGTCTTTTTTCTCAATATAGGTCGGCAGACGGGTCAAAGTCGGCACTGAAATCATCATCGACAGGAGTAGATGTAGCTCAGCGTGCGCTTTGACGTCAGACTGGATGAAAATCGCGCATTTGTCCGGGTCGAGTCCGGAGGCCAGCCAGTCGACCGTCATTTCATAGATTCTGTCTTTCAGACCGGACGTATCCTTAAAGTCCGCCGTCAGCGCATGCCAGTCAACTATGCAACAGAACATCTCATGCGAATCCTGCAGGGCCACCCAGTTACGCAGGG
>CAZFAL010000284.1:0-2429 GCA_964516945.1 uncultured Ignavibacteriales bacterium | reverse complement strand
CCTCGTTTCAGATACGAATTACTATGCGAATAAGTCCCAATCAATGTCCTCTTACATTCGCGGAGTGACAACAGGTTCAATCCTAATGCGTCGATTGCTATCAGGCCAAGGCTATCAGCAATACTATCTACGGCTGACTTTCTCTCGGAAATCTTTGCTGCACTCTTACTATCAAAAACTACGTATTCATAGTAGTGGCGAATGACACATCCTTCTTTGTATGCTGGCCCGCCACACGCTCCACTTACTAGGGTCAGAATCAACATATAGAAGACTGATGCAAAAGTTCGTCTATTCATTGCCGAATCCCACATCCTCACACCCCGGCTTCGCGCCAGCGCTTCAGGACGAACTGCGCGAACTCGGAGACTTTGGCTACTACCTTCTTGTGGTATTCTTTGGCGGACTCTATGTCGTCGAAGCGGGGTTTGCCGGCGTCATCGCGGTAGGTGAGAATTGTGCCGGGGATGGGGTAGACATCGGCGCCGGGGGCAAAAGTGTAGACGAGGTCATCGCTGTATTGCTCTGCGAAACCGAACTTCGGATTGATTGCCATCACCATCGCGTTTTCATCGAGCCCGGCATGGCCGCCGGATTCGCCGAAATGCTCGCGGGTCAACTCCTCGCACATCTGCCACCAGTGCAACGCGGCGACATTCAGCCCGTAGCGATGATTCCCCTCGCGGACCACATCCTTGAGCGCATTATTGTTGCCGCCGTGACCGTTGAGGATGATGATATTCTTGAACTTTGAGCGCTGGAAGGACTTGAGGATGTCCATCAAGTAGCGGGTGAACGTGCGCGGGTCGATGGTTGTCGAACCGGGATAGGAATACAGCGAGCGGGTGATGCCGTGATTGACTATCGGCGCTATCAACGCGTTGATGTCGTCGGCGATGCCGTCTGCTATTGAATCGGGGATATAATTGTCAGTGCCGATGCAGGAGGCGCCATGCGCCTCGACGGTGCCGACCGGCAGAATGACAGTGTCAATTTTCTCCGGCACGAGCCGTTGAATATCCCGCCAGGTGCGGGCCTGCATGTGACGTTCCATCGGTGCGGTCACTTTTCTCCCCTTTCGTTATATGTCAATCAACGCAACATGTCGGGTTTCTCCGTCCGGCGGGCGCCGGACTCCGGAACCCGACCTACGATTCTGTCAAATACTCTGCTACACCTCAGTTTCGGCCAGCAGACGTGACAATGTCAATTCAGTCTCATGCGCAGTGGCTTCGTCCCCTGTCATGCGGAAATGATTAATATCCCGAACAAGATACTCGAGATCTTCAGGGTGCTCCACCACATACCACATCTCAAGCTCAGTCCAATGCAGGCCTTCGGCAGTCAGGGTGTTTGAGACATCAGAATAAATGGTCGGCTCGCGCCAGTCGAATTGTGACAGTGAGGTATGATACTGCCCGCGCATACCCATCAGGTAATAGCGCCCCTCGACAGTCGGTCCGAAGACAGCGTCAAACTTGTCCAGATTATCTATTGCCTGAATAATCAATTTAGTAGTCAAGGTAGGAGCTCGACTGCCGAGGAAAATCACTTTCTCGAAACCTTCGGCAAAGCAATCCTTGATGGCGGTCTCCATCTTGACACCCCAGCGCTCTGCGGGTAGTTCAACATCAAGAAACAAGCGAGAGTCCACCGCCTCACCGCGCTCTTTCTCGAGGCGGCTTTGCACATAGCGGACTATTTTCTCTACCGAAGCGACAGTTTCGTCTCCGCCGCCATAGAACAACCGCACCGAAGCGCCCGGAACCGACAGAGCCGAAACCAGCGTGTCAGCGGTGAATGACTGACTCAGTAAGTCAAGCTGCCGCTGGTCAAATCGCTCGTCCAAGTCAAGATTGGAGCCGTCCTCGGTTGTCTCTTGTACGCAAATCGCAATAACGGTATTCGCGTATTTGCCGGCGGATTGCTTTGTTTTAGCCGATTGTTTCTTCTTTGCGCCTGCCATGGTGTTCAGTTTTTTCTGCTTTGCATTTATTTTCTGTGAAAGATACCTGTCAGTTCTACGACCACATTTCTCAAAGATACTTCTCAAGAACGCAACCGACTCCGTTAGCGTCAATGCGCAGAAACCGATTGCAGAAAAAACATACCATGGCGCCGCGCCGTAGTCAACCCTGCGCATCGAACTCAAAACAGAGAACTCACCACAGAGGGCTTGTTGCAAAACCCATGCGAGTCATTGCAAGGAGTCCGGCGACAGCCGGACGACGTGGCAATCTCCGGCTACAAAAGGAGCTATGAATCGACGGGATTGCCGCACTTCGCTCGCAATGACTGTGATTCTGACTTTTTCAACAAACCATAGAGAGCGGCGCTCACGCCATACTTGTGGCCCGGCGGAGAGATTCAGAACTTTTGGAATAATAGAATAATAAAGGAAGTGAAAAGTCAGGAACGCTCTTTGAGGT
>CAZFAL010000283.1:0-2430 GCA_964516945.1 uncultured Ignavibacteriales bacterium | reverse complement strand
GAAACGGCGCCCTTACGATGCACAATCTGTTTCTTGAGACTAATAACCCAGAATCGCCAGCGTTTCTTTGTATGTTTTCGCGGAGTTTTGTAGCATCTCGCTCTCTTTGTCGCTGAGTTTCAGTTCGACAATTTTCTCCACACCACCGGCGCCAAGGATAATCGGCACACCGATATACATATCGTTAATTCCAAACTGCCCCTCGCAAAACGCCGAGGCCGGCAAGAGCTTTTTCTGGTCATTGAGTATCGCCTTGGCCATCTCAACCGACGCCGCCGCCGGCGCATAATAGGCCGAGCCGGTGCCGAGCAGTTTGACAATTTCTCCGCCGCCAACCTTGGCGCGTTGCACCATCGCCTCGATTCTGTCAGCCGGAATCAATTCCGAAATCGGAATCCCGGCGACTGTGCTATACCGCGGCAGTGGGACCATCGTGTCACCATGACCGCCCATCACCAGCGCCTGTGTGTCACTCATCGCCACATTCAACTCCAGCGCCACAAAGGCGCGGAAACGAATTGAATCCAGCACCCCGGCCTGCCCGACAACGCGATATGACGGGAAACCGGACTTGACCCGGAAGTGATAGGTCATAATATCGAGCGGATTAGAAACGACAATCACAAAACAATCCGGCGCCGCATTGGCGACATTCTCCGCCACTGAGCCGACGATTGCGGCGTTTTTGCTCAGCAAATCCTCGCGGGACATGCCGGGTTTGCGCGCCAGACCGGCGGTGACAATCACAATATCTGCGCCTTTGAGGTCGTCATAGCTGTTTGTGCCGGTTATCGTGCTGTTGTAGCCACGAATTGGCCCGGCCTCTGTCAAATCGAGCGCTTTGCCCTGCGGCACACCCTCGACAATATCCAGCAGAACGACATCCGCCAGATTCGCTTCGGCAATATACTGCGCGCATGACGCGCCGACATTACCCGCTCCGATTACAGCGATTTTTCTGTTCATGGTATCCTGTTTTCCTTCAATCTACACAATTACTACAATTACGAGAACAATGAATTCGTAGGGGCGGGGTTTCCCCACCTTGTTTCAGCCGGACAGATACACACCGGACAGGCAAAGGCGCCGGAACGGCGCCCCTACGACAACAGACAGTGTCCTATCAACAGCAACATCTTCACAACATTATCTCGTCACTTACTCGAAAAACTCTTGAATAACCTCTGGAATGAAAACCCTTTGTCACCAAAGAAAAAGTTCAACTCGATTTCCGCGTTTTCATCGGAATCCGAGCCATGAGCGCTGTTGGCTTCCAATGACTCTGCGATATCCGCGCGGATTGTGCCGACCGCCGCCTCTGCGGGGTTGGTGGCGCCAATCAACTGCCGCCAGGATTCGACAGCATTGTCACGCTCCAGCCAGCCGACAACCACCGGACCGGAGGTCATAAATGACACCAGTGAATCATAGAACGGACGTTCGGCGTGCACTTTGTAAAACTCCTGCGCTTCTTTTTCTGTCAGTTGTTTCATTTCCAACCGACGCACTGTAAAACCGGCGGCTTCGACTCGTGTCAGTATATAGCCCATGTCCTGACGTTTGACAGCGTCAGGTTTGATAATCATTAATGTTTTGTTGCCCATGTACGTTCTTTCTGTTTTTTCTCTCTCGGTTCAACGTAGGTCGGGTTCCGTCGGCGCTTCAGCGCCGGAGAAACCCGACATGTTTGGTCAGGCGAGCATGTCGGGTTTCTTATCCGGCAGTCGCCGGACGCCGGAACCCGACCTACAGGACCCGACATACATTTTGCTCGGCGCATGTCAAGTCCCAAAAGCGGGGACTTGACCTACCTTCTCGACCGAGTGGTTTTCTTTTTTGTGACCTTTTTCTTTGTGACTTTTTTCTTAGCAACGTTTTTCCGTGTCGCCTTTTTTGCTATTTTCTTGGCGACCTTCTTTTTGACAGTTTTTTTTCTGACCGTCTTCTTCGCGGCTTTTGCTTTTGTTTTGGCTTTGGCCTTCTTCAGAGCCGCCGCTATCAGACCGGGGATTTCTGTCGGGGAATCCGCGACCGGGATACCTGCCTTGTTGAATGCCGCGACCTTTTCCTCAGCCGTGCCGGCGCTTCCTGAGATAATGGCTCCGGCGTGGCCCATCCGCTTGCCGGGAGGCGCAGTGCGACCGGAGATAAAACCCACCACCGGCTTGCTCATCTTCTTCTTGACAAACATCGCGGCCTTTTGCTCATCATCACCGCCGATTTCGCCAATCATCACCACCGCCTTGGTTGACGGGTCATTCTCGAACGCCTCAAGGCAATCAATGAAATTCGTGCCAATGACTTGATCGCCGCCAATGCCGACACATGTCGACTGCCCGATTCCGGCGTCGGTCAACGCCCAAACCGCTTCATAAGTCAGTGTGCCGGAGCGCGAAACAACACCGACACCGCCTTTCTTGCAAATCTGTC
>CAZFAL010000282.1:0-2431 GCA_964516945.1 uncultured Ignavibacteriales bacterium | reverse complement strand
CGACAGATTCGCTGAGTATGTAGGATTTCATAACTCCCCTTCAACTGCGAAACGCTACCTATCAATACTGAGGACATTCAAGGAATTCCTGAAGATGTTTCATGCAAACATTACGACGCTGGGGCAGGTTAGTCGTGAGCACATCGACAGCTATCAGATGAAACGTCTCGAATCGCTTGAGCTTGCAAAAGTCGTTAATAGTAACCCTTTTGGACATCGCCGGAAACTTCTCCCCAAGCCGCAAACGGTGAATTATGAAGTCACTGTCCTGCGCACTGCTTTTCTATGGGCCAAAGAGCGTGGCTGGATAACCCAGGCTCCGACCGACAACTTTCGTAAACTCAAACCCGTAGAAGATAGTCCACCGAGAATTCTCACACCCGGAGAAGCAAAGGCGTTCTTGAAATCTTCGCGGGAAATCGCCAGAGGCAATGATTCAATGAAAGTCTTTCCATTGGCGTTTTCGTTTATCTTGAACACCGGTTTACGCTCCGGTGAACTTTGTAATCTTACCTGGAATGACATTGAGCGAAAGCAGAACCTTCTCCATGTGCAGGCAAAGGACGGCTGGACACCGAAGACCGGTCCGCGAAGCATTCCTCTCAATGAGCGGGCGCTCAAAGTACTCAGTATGTTAGATAGCAAAAGCCAATGGGTGTTTGAGCGTCACAACGGCCAGCAACTCACTCAGAAAACGCTTCAACGAGCGCTCATTCGCGCCTCAAGAAAAGCAGAAATCGCCGGTTTCACAAAGGTACACGGATTGCGGCATACATTTGCCAGCTATTTGGAGATGAAAGGAGTTGACCGTGGAACAGTTGCCGAACTTCTGGGTCACAAAAACATCTCAACAACAAGATTGTATTCGCATCGAACATCAGACCATTTGTTCGAATCGGTTAACCGATTGAAGGTCAAGTGATTTTGCGGATTTCACCGTCGGAATCGACACCGTATGACGCCGATTTATAGAATTTTATCCACTTCTTGATATCTTCTCTGGAAAATCGTGGATGCTTGCCCAGCTTGATATACGGCAACCCCATCGTCCGCATCCAATACCGAATGACACTCTCCCTGACTTGGAAGAATTCAGCCGTTTCTTTTATCGTCCAGAGCGGTTCCATCGATGTATCTTCAAGACTTTCGCAATACCGGCAGCGAGCGAATGGTGCCATCTTTTCTTGGGATTCGCCGACTCATCTGCTGTTTCGACATCATCATCCTGTGTGCATTCCGGGCTGGGGAGTTGATACGCTGTAATCGATATTGGTTTTGATCGCACCACCAATTCTGCGTCATCACCCAGCATAAGATTTCCGTTTTCACTGCAATAATGGCAATGATTGGAAGCAGGCCTCTCCTCCCGCCAGGTGTAGGCGCTGAATGTCAAAGCATCGACCGCGATCCCATCGAACTCCGGTTCCTCACCGCTTACGAGTCGCATAAATAGCCAGACCGCATAACCGGCGAGGATTGCGTTGAGCGCGCCAACTTGTGGGGCCACTACACTTCCTCCTCGTACATACCCCTGCTTTCGTTGGCGGGCGTATTCTTCCTCATCAAGCAGTCCTAATGAGATATCGCGTTGATCATAAAACCCGGCGCAGAGTGGACACCAGCCTGAGTCCGGTGTCAGAAAATAAACCTGTCCTCCTGCAGACTCGATGTTATTATTGTCCATGATGATACCGGTTGCGACATCGATTACCAGAGAGCCATTCGCCAATCCCAGCGCACATGCGGCAAAACGGCTTGCGACATTGTCCGTAGCGCTGAAAATGACATCACAAGCTTTGAATTCCGCCTGATATTCAGGCTCCAGAAAGTCTCCGGACAGAACGGTAAACTCCTGCTCAGGGTTGAAACCGGATATCTGACGCGAAGCGAGAGCTGTTTTATGCGTTTTCTCTGAGGCGTCTTTATATGTCGACCCGACTACTCGATTGAGATTCGAGTATTCAATGCTGTCATCATCTATGATTAACAGGCGCTTCGGAGCAAGTCGCATCAGTTTGTCAATTAGCTCTGACCCGATTCCTCCGGCGCCGACTATACCGACGGTCAGTTGCGAGAGGCGCACCTGATTGACTGCGCCTATCACAGCGCTATGACGGGACAAGGCTCTATACCTCTGAAGATTGGCCGTTGTACAGCCGCTGGCTCCGCTTACATTCATGATATTCATTCTTTCTCCTCCTTTTTACCAAACGATTGCTATATCTACTTCGATAAAGGCTTCCCGTTGACTGTCCCACATGCGAGCCCGCATATCGTTTGGAGATGACCCAAACAACAGATATGTGACGCAGACATCCGGCAAATATTCCTTTAAATACGGGCCTTTCTGCGTTATCGCCTCGTTGTTGTCAATGCCACTGAACTCCACACCCGCTTGCCACGGATGTGTATGGATATCCAGCAAATGGAC
>CAZFAL010000281.1:0-2434 GCA_964516945.1 uncultured Ignavibacteriales bacterium | reverse complement strand
TGATTCGGAGTCCATCCATAAACGGTCTTAAGATAGTTACGATACCACCCGACCTTTCTGTTCCCCCAATATGGTCCTGACGTTGCCCAAGTTGACGGAAAGGTCGGTGGCATGTCAAGGAGTGAGATGTACACATGGATGTTCAGATTCGGATTTGACGCGTAGAGCGCATTCGAGGGTGCGCCACATTCTCCATAGGGACTGATGACATCAAAGTATTTTGCCATCGTATCGACAGCATTTGTCGTTGAACTCCCATAGCCAAAGTCGCACGTGCCATCGATTCCCTGTTGCGCGGTTCCCAGTCTCAGTGTTCCGGGCCCCGCAAATACGACACTCGGCGCTCCACACAACGCCAGCACAACACCGAGAACGGTCAGTCTGCTATGCAATGTTACTCTCACTTTACCCACTATTCTTTCCTTCTCCAGTCTGCTATTCCAACTCACATGCCATCCCGGTCTTACCGTCGACAGCCAGTAATTGATTTATGATACAATTCGTTATCGTGTATAGCTATCTCTTTCTAATTACTATGTCGGATGGAGAGAGAGCAGAAGTTAGAACCAGAATCAGCGCTCAGCGCACACACCGCCCAACCGACTACAGGACAATCACTTATACGCTCGCCAATTACGCTTATTTTGTCGCCGGTTCTTGTGTTGGCGTGATAAAGGCACGGATAAACACGTAGTCTCCCGCCGAGAAAACCTTTCCAAACCGGACGTCGGCAATCATGACTTCGCCGGTACTCGTCCATGAAACCTCATTCCGCTGATACGGACTTTTCCGATGTAGCAGGTAGAGCATGCGAATGGTAGAATCTCCCTGCTCGGAGGTAGTGAATTGCTGAGGCCAGACAGTAGCGATTTTGTCTCTCCAGGCATACAGCTTCAAATATAACATCCGTTCGCGGGAGTAGCGATAATCGATAGTCAACTCTCCTCCATCATTGAGCCACTTGCGGGCGAATGAGACGGCATCGGTAACATCCTGAGGCGCCTTGCTAATCGGCGACAGGGCTCGTAGCCGTTCGGTCATCGGGTCGGCGCCGGGAGCCGCAAAGTGCGCATAAATAACGTTCTGTCCCAACATTAACAATATTCCTGTAGTAAAAGTGATTCTGAAGATCTTCGCGGACACCTTCTTTTGAAACGCCAGCAGTCCCCCGGAGCCGAGAATCGCCACTAAGAGCCCGAAGGCATATGTGTAACGCGCCAGATTGATGGTCTTCGCAGGGTAGACAAACGTTATGATGTGGTAGAAAACATAGACAACCACAACAAAGAGCAGTAAACGAGTTGAGGACTTTTCGAAGTGGCGACGGCGAAGAAAGACAACAGCGCCCGTTGCCAAAGCTCCCAGACTCAGCATAGTGACGCCCGGCAGGAATAGCAAGTTATAAATCATATTGCCGAGAAAACCGCGTTCGGCAATTGCGTTTGAGATCATTTGCTTGTTCAAACGAATGATACCTGCTCCATGAATGAATGTGAGTGGATCTCCTGAACTGTAGTAATTTCCCGCCAGCCAAAAGACCGCGAACACGCCACTGACGGCAACCAATACAACCGCAGATAGGGCTGAATTCCGTAGCGTAGCTCTCTTGAGATAGAGCGCGTAAAGAATCGCAGGTGGAATAAGCAGCCAGAACTCATATCGTGTGGCTGTAAGAAACGCAAAAAGCGCCCCGGCTTCGAAAGCGTGTCTTATTTCCTGGTCTCTGAGCCAGAGACATAAGTAATACAGGCCCCCGATAAACAGGGCGCCGGCAATAGCCTCCGAGTTTGCAATCGCTGCGCCTCGAATCCAAAGCGAATAGAGCATGATAAACACCATCGCATACAGACCGGCGCGCTCCCCAAAGAGCAAACCCGCCAGTTTCCCCGCATAAATGAGCGTCATCATTGAAAACGCATAGGAAACAAGGCGGAGACCGATGTCGGGATGGATTCCCAAAGCCGCCGGAATCGCTCCGAGGTAGCACTGGAGCGGACCAAATACTGAACTCACCGGATTCGCGGCTGTAATGAGAAACGGATGTTGATACCAGTTGTAGCCCATCAAACTGCGAGTGATGGAGTCGTAATCAATGTAATTCTCCGAAAGAATCAGCGCCACAGCGCTTATCCCGACAGCGCAGCCGAGAATTAGCCAATACAGTCTACGATAAGCCGAAACAGTACGTCCTTTGGGTATCACGATCTCAGGCAACTGCCCTCTTCCTCACTTTCGGAGATTCAATCATCGCTTCACCGGCAGAGGAATCGTCACTTTACCACTTCAATTACTACGTTCCGGGCGATTCTTCGCAACGGAGGAATAGCGGCAAGCAGGACTGTGTCTATCGGTTGCAAGACCGAACGGAGGGGTTTATTCTTGGGCCAGAGACTCAGGAAATGAAAACTCTTGAACTCCACTTGAGCGAATTGTT
>CAZFAL010000280.1:0-2498 GCA_964516945.1 uncultured Ignavibacteriales bacterium | reverse complement strand
GTGAGGGCAAAACTCCTCAATTGCAGAATATTCTGACAACCGGCAGTAAGTTCGGCATGATTACGCTTGAGGATTCGCTGGCGAAACTGGCGAAGACCGGAATTATTTCGCCGGATGTCGCAGTGTCCAAGTCCAATAATCCCGAGCTTGTGCGTCGCGCGCTGGGTATTGCTGAAGGGGAAAGCGTCGGTCCGACGCTTGATCGTGTCCCGGCCGGAGCGGCGCAACATGGTGGAGCGGCACAATATGGCGGAGTGCAAATGGCCCCGAGTGAGCGGGTGTTGCGAAAATAGTCCTCATGCAAAAGATGTTTTCTTGCGGTTTGTTTACTGACGATGTCAGTTACATGAAAAAGCCCGCCACTTTTCGGCGGGCTTTTTTGTGTTTGAAGCAATTGAGACGCTACTCAAGCGGGAATATCTTCCCCGGGTTCAGTATCCCTTGCGGATCGAACGCATCTTTGAGCCGTTTCATCAACGTCAACTCCGCCGAAGATTTCATTATCGAAATATATTCTCTTTGCGAGTAGCCGACACCATGTTCACCGGTTAGCGAGCCGCCGAGGTCAACGACTATCTTGAATAAATCACGAATCATCGTATCCAGCTCGTTATGCCAGACATCATCGGGTAAATCATCCTTGAGTAAATTGACATGGATGTTCCCGTCACCGGCATGACCGTAACACACCGAGCTGATATTCCACTTAGCGCAAAGCGCCTTGATACGTTTCAGCAGTTCCGGAATTTTGTCACGCGGCACAACGGTATCTTCCTCTTTATAGACCGAGCGGCTTTTGACCGCTTCGCTGAGTGACCGGCGGGTATTCCATAGTTCTTCCTGCTTCTGTTTGGATTCGGCCAGCAGAACATCAAGGGCGCCCTGCTCCAGCGCTATTTCACCGACCTGCTCGGCGCGTTCGTCTATCAAGTCCTGTTTATTTCCGTCGAGTTCAATCAGCAAATGCGCCGCGGCGTCATCGTAGTCGACATGTGTGCCGAGTTGCTCGCGAGAGGCGACAATTGCATCGCGCTCCATGAACTCCAGCGCCGAGGGTTCAATCCCGGCGCTCATAATCTTTGCCACCGTGACTGCCGCCTGTTCGAGCGAGGGAAACGGTATCATCAGTAGCAGTCTCAGAGTGGGCAGAGGCAGGAGTTTGAGCAATATCTCAGTGATAACCGCCAATGTGCCCTCGGAGCCGACAAGTGTCTGTGTCAGATTATAGCCGGTGACATCCTTGTAGAGTTTGCCGCCGGTTTTGATAATCTCACCATTAGGCAGAACCGCAGTCAAACCGAGCACGAAGTCTTTTGTGACACCATACTTGACTGCGCGAGGTCCGCCTGAGTTTTCAGCGACATTGCCGCCGATAAAACAACTGCCCCGACTCGCCGGGTCAACAGGGTAGAAGAGATTCCGTTCTTCAATTGTCTCTTGCAGTGTCTGGACAATCACACCGGGTTGAGTGACACAGACGAAGTTCGATGTGTCAATCTCCACTATCTTGTTCATCCGCTCAACTGAAAGCGCAATTCCGCCATAGAGCGGCAGGCAACCGCCTGAGAGTCCGGTCCCGGCTCCACGCGGGGTGACCGGGATATTGCGCTCTGATGCGAGTTTCATAAGCGCTGAAACCTGCTCAGTCGATTCGGGCTTGACAACCGCCTGCGGCGGAAACGACAAGTCTTCGGTTTCATCATGCGAGTAGGTCTGTAATGACTCCTCATCACAGAGAACATGCTCAGCGCCGATCATCTGACGCAACGACTCAATCAGTGACTTGTCGACAGCGCCAAATGATTTCCCGTCAGGCAGAGACATCACTATCCATTCTGAATGTTGATCATTTTCAATTGTGACATTTCTTCGGCGGCATAGCGCACACCGCCCATACCGACCCCGGAGGCCTTGCGTCCGCCGAAGGGCATCCAATCCACACGAAACGCCGGGTGGTCATTGATCATCACTGCTGTGGCGTCGAGTTCATGCGCGGCATGCAAAGCCCGGTTGATGTCTCTGGTGAAAATCGATGACTGGAAGGCATAGGGTGAATTATTGGCCTCAGTCAGCGCTTTGTCCAAGTCAGTGTACTTGTATACCACCACAGCCGGGCCGAAGATTTCTTTGTCATGCACCTGCATCCCGGCTTTGACATCGACAAGCACAGTCGGCGCATAGCAATTGTGCTCCAGTTTTTCAGCGCCGCAGAGAGCGCGGGCGCCGAGGTTTTGCGCCTCGGCAATCCATTCAACCATTTTCTCGACGGATGATTCACGAATCAGCGGGCCGACTTCGGTCGCTGGCAATGTCGGGTCACCTACCTTGAGCGCCTTGACTTTGTCTACGAAGGTATCGAGGAATTCATCATAGACTGTCTCGTGCACAAATAGCCGTTGCAGTGAGACACACACCTGCCCGGCGTGGTAGAAGCCGCCTTTGACACAGCTTGTGGCTGTTTCCTGCAGGTCTGCGTCCGGCTCGAGTATTCCCGGGGG
>CAZFAL010000279.1:0-2532 GCA_964516945.1 uncultured Ignavibacteriales bacterium | reverse complement strand
GAGTAATTGTTTATTCAACGGTGATAGTACATCCAGATACAGATAAAAGCGACAATAAGGAATGTTGCAAAGTGAAACGGCGCAAAAAAATACCCCGCATGGCGCTAACAGGAGCGCCATGCGGGGCAACACAAATACCCGGTTTGCAGAATGATATGGAGCTTATTTCAGTAATATCATTTTCTTCGTCCGCACGCCCAATCCGGACTTGAGACGATAGAAATACATACCACTCGGACTGTCACTGGCATCCCACTCAAACTCGTGATTGCCGACAGGCAGCTCCCCGGTAAACAGATTCACCACGCGTTGTCCAAGGACATTGTAGATATCCAACGTGACTGTTGAACGTTCAGGAAGCGCAAAGCCGATTTTGGTGCTGGGATTGAACGGGTTTGGATAATTCTGCTTCAGAGCAAATTCTTTCGGTATCGCAGGATCGATGATGTCATCATTAACATCAGTAACAATCAGACTAATGAACCCCGGTGAAAAAGTCGGTGTATAAGTTATCAGACCGGTCGGATCAACGAATTCGATTCTCCGCAATGCGAGAGTAAACGGTAATGTGGAAATTGTATCAACCGTGTTCAACGTATCCAGACGGATGACCTGCGGACCGGCTGTCGCTGAAACGGTAAACCAGAATGTGCAAATCAGGCCGGTGTCAGCGCTGACTGTCGGAATCGGTGGCGTAAACGGCGGCAAGACCAGAACTCCGAAGAAGCCGGAATCCGTATCCACGCTCTTGATAATCGCCATGGCCGGGTCAAGAATCGAACCGGCGACACTTATCGAATCGGGTGTCACGTCGGCCGAATTGTAGCGTAACGGAATACGTACACTGGAGAACGCATCAGTATTGCCACCAAGATAGACACCAACACCTACAGCGTCACCGGGCGCGGCGTTGACACTCGCGACATGGACTCGTCCACTGAAGGCGCTTGCCGATGAAGTGGAAAAAAAGATCAACAGCATAGCAGGGGCGCCTGCCAGTGCAATTGACCTCAATAGTCTGTGGGCGCTGATAAGATGTGTCTTGAAAGAACTTCTCATATTGTGAACCCTTTCTCGTATGTTCTCTTGTAACAATTCTCTCTTGCTGGCAACACTCGCTACTGAGCGTTTTCTCGCAAGTGTGACCTGCGCTTGCTGTCGGCGCTATGCTTCAGACTGAGCTTTCAGACTGCGCTCCAGACTGAGCTCCCGACCGAACAGCATACAACATCAATCTTGATGAGCAAACGCAGCGCCGATGCGCCTCATACGTGGGATATTTCAGAAAACGGCAATACGCGGTAATAATATGCAAAAGCCTGCACGATCCATCACGATTCGTCTTGATTCGGAGCGCAACGATGCAGGGCGCCCCAACCTGAGAGGTTACAGGCCGTCATTCCAATTCGGGCGGATGTTTACAAAGAGGGTCTTATTGTCCCGCCAAACCAGAAAGACAACTTCGGCGCTCTTTTGCTCTTCGATTTCCTGCAATGCCGAGCGGGCTTCAGCGACAGACGAGATGCTCTTCCCATTGATTGACTGGACAATATCCCCGGGGTACAAGTTAGCCAATGACGCCCACCCTCCGGAATTGACTTCAGAAACCCAGACACCCTTGAAAGTATCCTGATCAAGGTTGTATCCCAGATAGTCATTGAAAACAAGATTACGCACCTTGAATTCAAAGGACTTGTCTTCATAGGTCTCGGCCTCATCCGAGGTAATCGGTGAATTGGCCAGCTCGACGACCAAATCAACTCGTTTGAAAGAGCCGTCGGGATTGCGCCGTAACGCCTGGAACTCTGTCACCGCCCCGGCGCCGAGTTCAGCAACTGTGCGACTAAAATTGCGCACATTTTCTTCCCGGTTCACATCGAGTGTGTCATCATTGATGGCAACGATTACATCACCAACCTGCAAACCGGCTTTCTCCGCCGGAGAGTTCTTGACAACTTCATTGACAACCACTCCGCCTTTCGCATCCAGTTTCCAGTACTCGGCAAGATCTTTGTTCAGCGCCTGAAATGACACGCCCAGCCACCCCCGATTCTTTGCGCCGGGTTCAGGCGGATTGGCGATGAGTTTTTCCAGACGCTCCGCAGTCAGAATTCCAAGAAGCGGATACCCGGAAAGCCCACCACTCAGAGCGCTCAGAAACGCCGACGGATCAGAGAAACCGACCGGATCATCGGGAGAAGCTACTTCAGCGAGGATTCCGACAGCGTCGCCGCGTTCGTCATAGACGATCGAACGCTCCTGACTTTCTGAAAAACCCACTACCAGCGGCGAATTGTCCGGCTTTTCGAGAACAGCCGTTATCATTCCGATATCCGCGCCTATCGGCGGCTCGACATAATCCGGCAACAGGAAAAACAGCGCCGTCCAATCGCCAACCTTAAAGTCGTATCGTTTGCGGAACCGGACATAGTCGAAATGCTTTTCATTACCGTGTTGACCCTCGGCGCCGGTAATCCTGCAAAAACCGATACCGGAGAACTGGTCAATCCCCAGCCACTCGGCTTTGTACTC
>CAZFAL010000278.1:0-2551 GCA_964516945.1 uncultured Ignavibacteriales bacterium | reverse complement strand
TTATCCCTGCAGGAGACCAGAATAGGGATGGGTATGCAGACTTCTTCGTGTGGGACTTTCGACCAAGCGCATATATGTATCTCGGTGGTCTCACGTTGAACTCTACGCCATTCATACAGATAGACACTATTCAAAGCAGGTTCTCAAATATAGGTGACGTAGACGGAGATTCAATACCTGATTTTGTCTCGAATGGCAGATTTGCCAGTGACTGGCGACTCAACGCCTATTTCAGCGCTAATGGCATTGACTCTGTAAGAGATCACTGGTTTGGGCTTGACACGCTACGCCCAACAGGATTCGCAGTCAACGGACACGATATCAACGCTTCATCGTCCGAAGAAATTTTTCTCAACGCTTCAGGTCAAAAGGAACTTCTACTATTTGAGCTCTCTGAGCCAATTGATTCGATTCCGGACATGGTGATCACGCCACAGAACCTTGCGTGGAATGAATTCAGCGCGATAGGTGAAGGCATAGCCAGTGGTGACTTCAACGGCGATGACACAACTGATTTAGTTGTTAACCTGCGCCCCCGTTTTGGTAGCGGAGAGTTGTGGTTTTATTGGGGTGGCAAAGCATTCGACACAATTCCGGACTTCATTATCAGGAGGCCTGGCGGATCTTTAGACGAGTATGCGCTGTTTGGCACGATCCTTGTCAACTTGGGCGATGTCAACGGCGACGGATTCGATGATATTTACGCCGAAGGTGGCAGTGGTGACACAACCGCATTCGTGTTCTACACTGGCCCCAATATTGATACTCTTCCAGATGTCAACATTATTGGTCGCGCCGAACACGCGGCGGCCGCCGGAGACATCAATCACGACGGTTATATGGACTTGCTAACCAGTTTTGCGTTTCAGGCTCATTCATTCAGTTGGGTAAACGTCTACTATGGCGGACCGAACATGGACAGCATACCTGACATGCGAATTGACGTGAGCGATGTCCCCGGTTTTCGGATTCTGTGGGGTATGAATGTCGCCGGGCTTGGAGATGTCAATGGCGACGGTATTGATGACTTTGCAGTAGCGAGTGTCAATGGCAATGACCATGGCGAAGTCCATGTATTCGCAGGTAAAGGACTGGTAACCGATGTCGAACCGATAGACGACCCGCAATTGCCGACAGAATTTGAACTCAAGCAAAACTATCCGAATCCATTTAATCCCCAAACAACCATTGAGTTTTCCTTAACCCGTAGAGAACATGTGACACTCACTATCTACAACACACTCGGCCAACAAATCCGCACACTGACCGACAGAACCCTCAGCGCCGGAAGCTATCGCCTCAATTGGGACGGCAAAGACTCACACAACACACCTGCCGCTTCCGGTGTCTACTATTACAAATTGCAAGCCGGAGACACACCGCTGGCCTCAAAAAAGATGATCCTGTTGAAGTGACTCTGTTAAACTGATTCTGTTGAACTGATTCTGTTGAAGTGATTCCGGGAAGCGACTGCGGATTAGCCCTCTTACGTTGCAACCCGGCTTAGTTCTTGCCTATGCTGTCATTCTGAGCGTAGCGAAGAATCTAACTAGCAAAAGACAATACCTGAAATAATAGATCGATCCTGATGATACATGGCGGCTTCATTCCCGACTATGCGCCAACAACAAAGTAGATTCTTCGCTGCGCTCAGAATGACATGGGGAGGTGGAATGGCATTGATGGTGGAATGGCATGGCCAGACACTCAGCTATCGTCAACACCACCATATCCTATTTCGACTATAGTCAATAGCTGGCAACGTAGGGGCGTCCGTTTCGGAGCCCTTGTTTGATCAGGCAGAATACTTGAATCGAGGGAAGGCGGGGAAACCCCGCCCCTACGATGGACAAGTTATGTCGTCAAACGCTACGCTTACTTCAGCAACGTCATCTTGCGTGTCTGTGTGTAGGCGTCGGTTTTGAGACGGTAAAAATACACACCGCTGGAAACGGTGGAGCCGGAATTGTCGCGGCCATCCCAGAACAGTTGATGTTCCCCGGCGGGATAGTCTCCCCGGGCAAGTGTGCGGATTTGCTGACCGAGGACATTGTAAATAGTCACTGTCACTTCGGCGCGCTGCGGGAGCGAAAACGCGATATGCGTTGAGGGATTAAACGGATTCGGATAATTCTGTTGTAGCGCAAATTGTTCCGGCACAAGCGATGTATTGTTGTCGTCATCAGTCACATCTGTCGGGAAATGCACATATCCGCGCAGGTACACATTCATACCGTCACTGCGCGCATCAACCCAACTCACCCAACTCCTGCCGCGCACAGCCAGCGCGCTCGGCGTAAACATCGCCGGAGCCGCCGCGAGTGATAACGGTTGGTTGCCACCGGCCGGTGTCATATCCGCATTAAAGTTCTGTGTGTAAATCCGTCGCTCCGGGCCACGCGAATCCACCCAGGCCATCAGAACATTGCCGAATTCATCAACCGACAGCGTCGGCTGATTCGCTGCGGCGTTCACATTGTCCGGAATCTCGATTGTCGAACCGATTTTTGAACCGGTATTGGAGAACACCGTCAGATACAACGAATGATTC
>CAZFAL010000277.1:0-2561 GCA_964516945.1 uncultured Ignavibacteriales bacterium | reverse complement strand
AAATGACTTTTTCAACAAGCCCACAGGCCTGAGTTTGGCGCATCAATCAGTTTTCAGTAGGGATAATCGTCAATATAGACTGTACCGGCAGGGTAGCGTTTACCAGTGATACTGCATTAAAGAAATCAGTATCAAGGAAATCCGTGGCGCCAATCCCGTTGTCGTCGGCTTTGAGTGTAGTTATTAGTGTTGTGTCTCCCCCGGCAAACACTACAAATGCTGAAGAAAAGCGCGGAGCCAGCAGACGAACATCCGGGCGCTCTGCAGAATTAGTCAGACCTACCGGTTCGAGGACTGTCGCTGTGGCGCGAATTGACGCGCTGTAGTCACTACCGTAGGAGTGAGCGGGGAAGGCGAAAAAGATTATTGCAGTAATTCCGGCAAAAAAGGCCGGAGCAAAGAGCTGTTTCATCGCGGTATTCCAGTAACACTCTGAAGACAATCAGCAGAGTGGTTACTGTCAAGAAAACGCGAAAAGCAGATATGTCAAGCGCTAATTTTGAGCGCCTGACTTCTCTGTAGGCGAGAAGAGATTGAAGATACTGTGGAATCGAAACAGGAGAAACCGCAGAGTGTAACCGGTGAAGTCTCAATTCCCGGTATACGCGATAGTCAATGTGACATCCGAGGCATAGTCACCTCCGGTTTGCGACAGACGCGGCATCACCGTCCCGCCTATCCAGAGATTCATTGTTCCACCGGCGCCGACTCTGCGGGCAACAGGACCATTCGGATCGATAACACCTGCCGGAGCCACCTGACCGCCGCCTGTGCCGTCATCATAAGACGCGTCAGTCGAATTGAAAACGATTCTCATGCCTGTAGGGGCTGTCGTATGTTGCAGCGAATCCGGCAACGTAAATGTCAGTGAAATCTCAGAGTTCGCCGTGCCGTTGCTGATTTGCCATTCACCGGCAAAACCGGTTGTCGCCTTGTCTATCGATTTATTCACACCCGGTAGCACCGTGCCAAAAATCAGGTCGTTCGAGCCGATGATAGTGATGCCGGCTATCACAGTCGCTGTCGCCTGAATTGTGGCGCTTTCCTGCGCATTCCCTGTCTCTCTGAAAAATATGCCGCTCAATGTCGCCAATACTATTGGTATCAAAAATGCCCGTTTTATCATGACTATCCCCTTCCGGATTACAAATGCGATTCTTCCGCATTGAATCGAGCAAGGAGAGCGCCGGACGCCTTAACCTATTTCTCCACATACAGTTAGGCGCAGTTCAACTTCTGAATAGCGCGAGGTTTTCTCCCCATATTGGGGGGAGACGCCCATAGGTGTTTGAGCGCTTCCAAGTGGCTAAGGAAACTGGACACCGGGTATTGCGATTCATCCCGGTATTGGAATCGGGGCTCATTAAGTATGGGGATTGTCCGATACAGATTACACAGACTGTTCAAGAATTGGACAGTCCGGGTTCCAGAGACGCACACAGATTACAAGTGTTTCAATATGAAGAACAGAATATTCAGACAGCGCAAAGGTAACTTCTGCCGTTCACTCGCTCTGGCGTCGGCGCTTGCTCTCTGCCTGATGGCGCAGGCGCATAGTCAGCAGTTGCTCTGGTCCGAACACTTTGGCGGGCAATTTAATGAGGCCGGTAATTCGGCGACAAAGACGGCTGACGGAGGACTTGTGGCTGTCGGCTCGACATTTTCATTCGGCGCCGGCGATCATGACATCTATATAGTCAGAACAGATTCGCTCGGAGTGGCGCTCTGGAACAGGACCTACGGTGGATTACTCACTGACTACGGCTACGATATTCAGCAAACAGCCGACGGTGGATTCATTGTTGTCGGGATGACCAAATCATTCGGTGAGCCCAATGGTGATATCCTGCTGTTGCATGTCGATTCCTCCGGTGCGGAAGTCTGGTCGAAGACATTTGGCGGCGCAGAACGGGACGAGGGCTGGTCGGTGCGGGTGACCGCCGACGGAGGATACATTATTTGCGGCCTGACAAATTCGTTTGGCGCGGGTTTTTCGGATATGTATTTGATTCGCACAGACTCGCTCGGTAACACACTCTGGACCAGAACCTACGGCGGACCCGGCGGAGAAACCGGCTGCGCGGTGCGCATCGCTGACGACGGTTCATTTTATAGTGTCGGCTCGACCGGCTCATTTGGTGTCGGTTATAGTAGTGTCTATCTGGCGCATACATCCGCGACCGGTGACTCATTGTGGACAGCCACCTATGGCGACCGCGCGGACTTTGGCTATTCGTTGGAAATCGCCCGTGACGGCGGACTGGCGCTTGTCGGCTCCTCGCAGGGTGATATGTACTTGGTGCGCACTGACCCGGCGGGGTTTATGTACTGGCAAAACACCTACGGCGGCTCCAAGGACGACCGCGCGTACACATTGCGTGAAACACCCGACGGCGGATTTTTGCTTGGGGGTGTCACCGAGTCTTTCGGCGCCGGTAAGATTGATATACAGGTCCTGCGAGTTGACAGAAGCGGCTGGAAAATCTGGTCGGGAACGTATGGCGGCAGCGGCTCGGACTATTGTCGCTCGATGCTCTTGGTGAACAATCGTGACGCAATCC
>CAZFAL010000276.1:0-2567 GCA_964516945.1 uncultured Ignavibacteriales bacterium | reverse complement strand
GGAGGTAACACATGAGCGTTCGTAAGTTGTTGCGGGGGGGCGCCTTAGCTTTTGTTGCTGTGGTCGTCCTCGCCGGAATCCTTGGTATCGGCGGCGGGAAACTCTATTCCCACTGGCTGAAACACAAGGAGCAAACTGAACTAACCACGGCCATCATCAAGCAGATGGAGACCATTGATGTCGGAGATACCCTGCCGGACCACGTCTTTGAAGACCTCAGCCGCAATCCGGTCGATCTGCGGAAGACATTGCCGCATGGCGGGTTAGTGACCTTCATCAGCCCGACATGTCCGAGCTGTGAGGATCAACTCGCAGAATTCGCCGCCAGCGTGGCTGAGGATGCGCAAAATGGCAGGTTTGTCTTCATCTCCGCCGGGAATCCGCGTCTGCTTGAGGAGGTTCGTGACAACCATAAACTCAACGCCCCGGTTCTGTACGATCACAAGAGTGTCTATTGGAAGCAATTGCAAATAAATTCCTTTCCGCTGAATGTCTTTGTCGATGAAAAGTTTGTCATCACCGACATGATAGCCGGGCCTGTCTCAGCGGCGGAGTTTTCACAAGTCTTAACGGTTAAACCTGAAAGGTAAGTGGATGCGCCGCCGGTTCCGGGTTGTCAGAGAGCAGAAAGGAGTTTTCTCATGAAGAAAATTCGTTTAGTAGTATTGACGTGTGTTTCAGTGTTTGTGTTTGCGTTCGTCTTCACTGTTACAAGCAGTAACGTGGAAGCGATAGCTTGTTGCTCATTGGCTTGCGCGCCAGGTTGTACTGGTCCCGCGCGAGGTCACATAGAGAACAGTCTGTGTGTCCGTACCTACACAAATGAATGTGATGTCCCTTGTGAATGTTTCTGATGTTCAGTTGAAGGACAGCACCAAATAATAACCATTAGAGCTTTCGACCCGGTCGGTGGCGCATTCACGTCATTCGGCGATGACAATGACGAATAAAAAAGTGCGGTTTGCTCCGACACTTGTCTCACTATTGTTTTGCATGACGCATATTACGAATGGGGCAGGAGTGAGTGCACAAAGCGCGTCGAAGAAAGACTATTTTCTCGGCAGTCCTTCAGCTGTAATGGCTGTTGATCGTCAGCGTGACCCGTTTATCGACTATCGCCTCCAGGACATTGGGAACATCCGTGCTTTTATCACGAATTATGGCATAGTGGGCGCGGTGGTCAACCCGGAATTTACTACAGCAACTATTCTTGCCGATTATCCGAAAGGAACATTTCATCAGTATGCGACGCCTCAGCTTACCATTGGTGGAATAGTCGGGCAGGATACGCTTGTGACTTTCAATATTGAGTTCCTGCCTCTGCCGCAGGAAGAGCAGATTGAACACGGTGACACGTTCCAGGTGAGAAGTATCAATGACAATGTCTATCCGAATCCCGCGCACTCAGAGCAGGATATTTCCTGTACTTATTACGATACTGTTACTAATACAAAAACCCGTCAACTGGACGGTGTCGACAAGCGAGAGCATAGACCCCTTGGAATCGAGATACACCAAACAAGTTACGCATGGAGCTTACCGTTTGCTGACGACTTCGTCCTTTTCGATTACAAGATTATCAATGTCACTAATCGAACAATCAACAAAATGTATTTGGCCGTGCAAAACGTTGGCAGTGTTGCCAGTAGACGGTTTGACGCCGTTCTGGGTCGTGATGATATCAGTGGATTTCTGAAAAGAGCCCCAGCGCTTGCTAATAGTGCTGTCGATTGTGACTTTTCTGTTCCATTGTACCTTGCTTGGAAAGCAGACAATGATGGAAAACCTATCAAATCAAGAGACATATTTGATGAACTTTCGCTGACTGCCGTAACCGGCACACTGCTATTACGTCCCAGGATAGAGTCGAATGACTTTTCATATAATTGGTGGATTGATCCTAGGTTGGGCGACTTTGATTTCGCGCCAAGAAGGAAAGGCACGTCACAAAGGCCCTTCCACAATTTTGCCGGTAAGAATCGAGGAACGGCTCTCGGTGATAGAGACTTCTACTATGTCATGTCCTCGGGTGAAGTTGACTACGACCAGCTCTTCACGGCTTTAGACCATAGTGGAGACGGCTGGTTATCCCCTCCTGTCGACGCTGATACAATTGCAGGTGGGGCTGGGGTAAACAGTATGCTCTCCATCGGCCCATTCGACCTCAAACCCGGGGAGTCTATCCCGTTTACCTTCGCCTGGGTTGGGGGTGAGAACTTTCATACATCACCGACGAACTATGAGGACAACTGGGACCCGTACAACCCGCAACCATTTATTGACAATCTTGATTTCTCCGAGCTTATCAAGAATGCGACCTGGGCGGGGTGGGTGTATGACAACCCCGGCTTTGACACTGACGGTGACGGGTATAAAGGCCAGTTCCATGTCTGTGTCACTGACTCGCGGCCTGTCACTGACACCTCTATTGTCGTCAACAACAACGCTAACCCTCCCGAGACGACCTTTGTCGTTGACACGCTCACCTTCGTCACTGACGCTGACACCATCTATTACACCGGTGACGGCATCCCGGACTTCCGCGCCGCGGCTCCGCCTCCGGCTCC
>CAZFAL010000275.1:0-2623 GCA_964516945.1 uncultured Ignavibacteriales bacterium | reverse complement strand
CTCTGAAACTTGTCGAGATTTCTGTGGCAATCGGTAGTGTTATCTCTGTGGGTGGTTCAACGCCGCCGATGAAATCAGGGAACACTGAACCATATATCGGCTTGATTGTCACACCGGTAATCGACACAGGATGCGGAGCGCTGATTGTCGTTCCGATTCCTGCGGTCAACTCCAGCTCCCCGGTATAGTCGCTGAATATCACTCCGGCCTCGCTGAGATCCAGCTCTCCGGCGCTGTTAAATGCGCTGGTTGCAATTGTCGCAGGGAATATCCGGCCTTCTGTGACGGACAATTCGAGAGTCGAGTCGGAAGCGCTGAAGGTTGACTTGGGGTTATCAAATCTATCAAAGGCGCGGACAACACTCGTACCGCAAATAACTCCGCCTTCATATTGCTGACGGCGCATCTCAATTTCCAGCCGCGCCAACGTTCCGGCCTTGACAGTAATCAGCCCGCTGGTATCAGCGGACAAAGATGATAAAACAATAATTCTGCCGGAGCCGCTTTTGGTGGCCACCAAATTTCCCGGCGACAGCTCTCCAAGTGAATCACTATCGGCTGCAAACGCCCAATTCAGCGCTGAATCAGAAACCGGGTTGCCGAATCTGTCTACCGAATTGGCGGTAAATGATAGTAAATCCCCGGCGACAGCTTCGATATCAACCGAAGGGGACAACGAAATCGCAGTTGCAACATCCGGTAGTAGTGTTATTTCATTAGTGAATGTCGGCCCGGCGAGGACCACAAAGTCGATGTCGGAAATGAAGACAGTCGCGGAGAAGTTTGCCGCAAGTGTCGGCAGTGTCACGCCGCTGATATCGATAATGCCAGTCTGCCCGGCTTTAGGCGCGAAAAATGTCCGACGACAGCGGAAAATCACGGTATGGTCAATGACTTCGACCGCCTGAATCTCAGGGTCAGGGGCCGGGGAGTCATCGCTGAATGTGGCTGAGACAGCGCTGTCGAAACCAAAGGCCGTCGGGAATGTGACACCGACACGATAGTCGAACGGGAATTCCACATTCGGAGTGGTAAATCGCACTTGCAGTTGAGTCGCAGAACCGACAACATGGGCGCTGGAGCTGAGTGTGACATTCTCAAGCGCGACAGGCGTACTGTCAGCGCTGATAATCAGCGAGTCTGAAATCGTATCGGCCTGAGCTGTGGACACAATTCCAAACAGCGCCAGCAACACTCCGGTCGCTATCAGTTGAATTTGTTTCCTGCACATCCCTGCCAACACTAATTCGCTACCCTTCATGAAGAATCATCGCGAGCCGCAATAGTTTCTCAGAAAGAACCACGCAGGTTGCGTCCATTCCTCAACAACAGATTTACAGATACATTAAACGACAAACTCAAAGAATCCTGACCAATAACATGTGAAAATATTCGGTCGGTGAGTACAGCGACCGGCGGGAAAATACAGTGGTTTGTCTTTTCAGGCAAGAGGCAGAAGCGGATTAGTGAGCCCTACTTCGACGCTCGTCGTTCGGCGATTGCGACGGTATTTGAGAGAAGCATAGCAATTGTCATCGGCCCCACACCACCCGGAACCGGCGTGATATACGAGGCAACCGGCTCTGCGCTGTTGAAATCGACATCACCGGTCAATCGATAGCCACGTTTGCGGGTGGGGTCATCGACACGATTCACGCCGACATCAATAACGACTACACCGGGCTTCAAAAAGTCGGCGGTGATAAACTCCGGTTTGCCTATGGCCGCGATAAGAATATCCGCCCGGCGACAAACCGCCTCGATATCTCTGGTGTGTGAATGACAAAGCGTCACCGTTGCATTTCCGCTGGACGATTTCTGTGATAATAAGCCGGAGATTGGTCGTCCGACAATGTTCGAGCGCCCGACGACCACAACTTCTTTACCGTCGGTGTCTATCTTTGCGAATTTCAACAGTTCAATAATCCCCGCCGGTGTGCAGGGTGTCGGCGCAGGTAAACCGATTGCCACTGCTCCGATATTAAATGGATGAAACCCGTCGACATCCTTGGCCGGGTCAATCCGTAGTGTCACCTCCATCTCATCCAGTCCGGCAGGAAGCGGCGACTGTACGAGGATGCCGTCAATGTCTTCTCTGGCGTTCAATTCGCCAACAAGATCAAGCAATTCGCTCTGAGAACAAGAGCTGTCCTTGCGTATCACTTCAGAGAATATCCCGACTTCCCCGCAGGCCTTTTCCTTTGAGCGCACATACGTACGCGAGGCCGGGTCATCACCGACAAGAACAGCGGCCAGTCCGGGTGTAATCCCTGCGGTTTTCAGCGCCTCAACCCGACGCGCAACTTCGGCGCGAATTTCCGCAGCGCATTGTTTGCCATCAATAATCTCTGCCATCACAAACTCGTCTTCGTCAGATTTCAGGCGTGGGGTCGTTCGGATCAAAATCAATCCGGAAACGCTCAATCGATTGCGCGCGCCCGTCATGCCTGTTGACCTTGAGAATCACTCCACAGGCCTTTACATCATTTTCAGCGCAGGTGAATTTCTTGGGCAGGCCGGTCAGAAATCTGCCGACAGCCGCCTCAAACTTCATCCCCAGCGCTGAATCGTGCGGACCGGTCATCCCTGCGTCACCAATGTAGGCGGTGCCGGCCTCGCTGAC
>CAZFAL010000274.1:0-2652 GCA_964516945.1 uncultured Ignavibacteriales bacterium | reverse complement strand
CATCCAACAACAATTCGCTATCCGGCTTGCGTGACGCTATCAATGCCGCCGGCGCCGGAGTTACCGCATCAATCGTCAATGACGGCACAGACAAGAATGCGTTTCGTCTGGTGCTCACCGCCGACAAAACCGGTTCGGCAAACAAAATCAAGACACAAAACGCTTTGAGCGGTGGTTCCGCGCCGGATTTTGTCTCAGCGAGTTTTGACACTCCGGAAACAACCGGCTTTTCTGCGACCGCGACATCACTGGTTTCTCTCGGCCCAACCGCTTCATATACCGGCGCGCAGAATAAGACCTATACGTTTACCGTGCAGGGGACCGGCTCACAAACTGTCGGTACGGATGTGATTACACTCAACTATACTGACGGCACAAATTCCGGCTCAATTATTGTAACGCAGGCGGACACCGAAGTAGCTCTGGCCGGGACCGGCTCCGACGGACTCAAGCTCTCATTCAGCTCAGGGGATCTTGTCGCAGGCGACACGTTTACTGTTTCGACATTTGCGCCAACATTGCAGAATCCGACTGACGCGAAGTTATCAGTCGGCTCAACTGACGGAGGCGGCGCGCCGATTGAGGTTGTTTCAAGCACAAATGACTTTAACAATGCATTGCCCGGTTTGAAATTGACCGCCAAGCAGGTAACACTCGCAGGTACGTCGATTACAATCAGCGCTGAAAGAGACGTTGCGGCAGTCAAAAAGGAAGTGACGAGTTTTATCACCGCCTACAATGACGCGATGAAGTTTATCGATAAGCAGTTCTCGTTTGACAAGTCGACGAAGAAAAGTGGCATTCTTATCAGCGAAGGCCTGTTGCGCAACATGCAGGAGACGATTCGTTCTTCGGCAACCGGTTTAGTGGACAATCTCACGCAGAACATTGACGCGCTCTCAGCAATCGGTATTCGCTCCGACTCAAAAGGACTGCTTCGTATTGCCGACAGCGCCACATTCGAGAAGGCTGTTAAAGAAAACAATGACGCGCTAAAAGTGTTGTTCGGTGACAACATCACATCTGACAGACCCGAAGTAACGTTCCTGACCGCCGGCAATGACACCAAGGCGGGGAAAGATTATAAGGTTGATATCACACAAGCGGCGACACGCGGGACATTAGTCGGCGCTACAATTCCTGATCCGGCTGCGACACCACTGGTGATTGATTCTACCAATAGCAAGCTGACGCTGAAAGTCGACGGTAAGACATCAAATCAAATTCTTCTGACCGAAGGAACATATTCCAGTTTTGACCAGCTCACGCGGGAAATTCAAAAGCGCATCGACGCAGATTCAGAAATCGGAAAGCTGGGGCTCGTTGTTTCATCAACCGCATCCAGTGGAAACGGGACGATTACCTTGACCAGCGGATCTTATGGTTCGAGCTCCACGATTGGTGTCGACACGGCGAACTCTACAGCCGGGCAGATTCTGGGACTTTCAGTGGCAGGGGCGCAGGTGACAGCCGGACTGGATGTTGCCGGAACAATCAACGGTGAAAAGGCAACCGGAGCCGGACAAATACTTACCGGCGCCGCTGACAACAAAACAACTGATGGTCTCAAGTTGCTCATTAAGTTCGCTCCGTCTGATATTGTCATTGGAGAAGAAGCAACGATTACGCTTACCCGCGGCGTGGCTCCCAAGTTGAAAGCATCCCTCTTTAGAATAGTTGACAGCACAAACGGCTCTCTTTCACGTCGTGTCAAGGCCTTGAACGCGCAAGTAGATGATATTAAAGAACAGGTCAAGAGAATTGACGCGCGACTTGTGTTGCGTCGTGAGCGGTTGCTGGCGCAGTTCCGTAAGATGGAGCAGGTTCTCGGACAATTAAACTCACAGGGAAGTTTTCTGGCCAGTAAATTGTCCGGTCTGTCATCAAACTTCGGTGGGTAAGGTCAACAACGCGGAAGATGTGCGATCACAGGGGATTGACAACACGCAGTATTGAAACGACAATCAACAGAAACGACATTGGAGGTTTTTCCCGGTATGAAACGAGGCATAGGAAGCTATCAAAAGACCGAAACGTTTGGCAAGTCCCCGCTTGAATTGTTGCTGATGGTGTATGACGGCGCTATTCAGGCCATGTCAGACGCCGAGTCTGCATTCCGTGACGGTGATCGTGACGGCGGTCGCGAAAAGATTGAGCGGGCGCGCAAGTTTATCACGCATCTCTATACAACACTCGATAACGAACGCGGCGGCGAAGTTGCGACACAACTTGGCCATCTCTATGTGTTCATCATTGAGAGACTGCAGGTTGCTCAGGCGAGCGCTGACTTTGAGGCCCTTGTCGATTTGCAGGCGATTCTAAATAACCTTCGTTCCGGTTGGAAAGGTGTCGAACAGGCTGCCAACGGTTGAAGATCCCAACTGTTGAGCAAAACAGACGAAAAGTAAATAATAGCTATGCAATACAACGAAATCACATTATTGGAACGTGAGCTGATGAGCTCGCTCAAAGAGGAATACTCCTTCTATCAGTCTCTCTACATACTGGTTGATCGTCAGAGAGACCTCATCCGTATCGAACAGGATGACAAGTTGCTTGACCTGTTTTCAGAGATTGAACGCTGTCATCAGCGATTGAAAAAGTCCGAGGAACGGATAACTCTCCTCAAATCAAGGAACCCGAAATTGTTTC
>CAZFAL010000273.1:0-2655 GCA_964516945.1 uncultured Ignavibacteriales bacterium | reverse complement strand
GCTATCGCTCGCAATGACTGCAATAAATGACTTGTTCAACAAGCCCCTATGCGCTACGTCTGCGCGCCCGGTTCCTTCGGCTCCACCATCACGGTCTTTTCGCGCTCAATCGTCACTAAGCCCGCCTTCGCCTTGCGTGGTTTGCGCACATATTTTCGCTCCGTATAATTCACCGGCGCGACTTTGTTTTTGCGCGCTTTGGAAAACCAGGCCGCGATTGCCGCTGTTTCTTCAATCTCGGCTTTCGATGGCGTGAACGTCTTCGACGGGAACTTCAATCCGACATGTGACCCCGGACATTGTGAGGCGTGAAACCACAACTCATAGGGTCTAATATGCTTGAATGTTGTATCGTCATTGTCCGAACCGTCACGACCCACATAGACTGTCAGTCCGGTTGAAAGAGTGTATGTCTTGTATGGCGCGCGCGGTGGTTTGCCCGCTGACGTTGACTGACGCGCCTCTTTGTGACGCAATAACTCCGCCAGCTCATCAGCATAGCGCAATTGCGCGCCTTCGGGGTCGCCTTCGAAGGCCTCACTGATTTCCTCAAGACGCTTCAACTCAAGCTCGGCATTTGCCACACGCCTCTGCAACAAATCAAGCCCCTGACGACCTTTTTGGAACTTCTTGTAATAGGCGTCGGCGTTTTCCGCAGGTGATAGCTTCTCATTGAGCGTGATTGTCACTTCGCCATCATGATAGAGATCATCCAATGTGACACTGGTCATCCCGCGCTTCAAATCGTTGAGATTCGCCTTGAGAATATCGGCATACTGTTTGTGACGCTCAAAGTTTTCATAATCGGCGAGGTCGGCCTTCATCTTTTCGAGAGCCCGTGTCTGGCGCTTCTTCGCTTGCGTCAGCGCGCGACGGTATGTGCGTGTGAGGTCCTCCTCGGCGCCTTGCGCTTTGGTTGAGCGTGACAGCGCCAGTTCGGCGAGCGAATAGGAGGGAAACTTTTCCGGTTGCGCCTCGACGCTCTTGAGTTTGAACGGGAATGCGCCACGCGCTTTCGCAGAGTCATACAAATACCCCGCCTGACTTGACTCCGCCAGCAATAATAGTTCGGCAATTGCATTAACCAGCGCTTGAGCGCATTCAGTGTCACAGTCAGTCGTCGCGCGCTCATGCGCGATACCCGCCCGAGCCAGCGCCTCGGCAGCCAGAAGTGGGTCGAAACCGGCGATTGATTTTGAGAGCGCTTCTGAGAGTCCACGCTCTGCATAGTCATTCAGCGCATCGGCTATTGTTTCGGCGGCAATGCTCACAGGCGAAAGTTTCATTATTCCATTAGCCGGAGCCGGTGGAACATACACTTCATCACTGGCAAACTCGCGATTACGCAGCACGTGTGTTTTGTGGCCAGTGTCATCAAGAAACCAGAGGTTGCCCATTGGTCCCAGCGCCTCAATCAGAATTGCACCTACAATTGCGCCACTGATACCATCATCTCTGCTCAGTGTCAGCTTTAGTATTCTGTCGAAGCCGATTTGCTCTATCGATTCTACACAGGCGCCATAGCGCTCCTGAAAAAACGGAAACGGTTTTTCACCGGTGGTGATTTCTATTTTACCCGCCGGAACCAAAATTAAGCCGCTGGCAGTCGGATGGAAACGTAGCGCCAGCGCCAGACGTTTGTTGCCCTTGCCCGGACGACGGAAAAACATCAGCGCCAGTCGCTCCTTGCGATAGAACTCTGAGCCGACGAACTCAGCGCCTATCAGTTCGCGTTTTGCGACTGTGGCAATATGATATAAATGTAATGCTGTTTGCATCTTCTCACTCAAAAAAAGACCCGGCGCAGACGGGCGCCGGGTCATCGTATCTAAACATCTGTCAGATAGTGATTACGTATTGCGGCGCTTACTTCTTCTTCTCAGACTTCTTTTCAGTAAACTTCTCTTCAATACGCGCCGACTTGCCGGTCATGTCACGCAGGTAATACAGCTTACTGCGCCGAACTTTACCTGCTTTGGTGCGCTCTATCTTTTCGATATTCGGGCTGTGGAGCGGAAACACACGCTCAATAAAGACACCATTGCTCGAGAGCTTGCGCACCGTAAATGTCGCGCCGGTGCCACCGCCGCGACGGGCTATCACTGTGCCGGCGAAAATCTGTGTGCGAACTTTTTCGCCTTCCTTAATTCGCACCGAGACACGCACGTCATCACCGGCGCCAAACTCCGGGATACCCTCGCGCTCGTATCCTTTTTCAAGTTGATCTATTATTTTCATTGTTACGCCTACCGTTTCTGTGTCACATCACTCAGGCGCTACACCCGAACCGATATGCCACTGATATATGATTGTGTTTTGTTGTTTTGTTCTTCTTTATCTGCTTCAACCTACTCAACGGTATCATCGTCAAGTCGCAGGTCGGCTATAAAACTCTGTTCGTCTTTACTTAATTCTTGCGCAACATCATCGCGACTGAGTATATCCGGACGCATTTGCGCCGTTTTCTTCAAAGCGCTCTCTCTGCGAAATTGCGCTATCTCTTTGTGGTTTCCGGAGAGTAGTTCATTCGGGACACTAAGCCCGTGAAATGTCTCCGGCCTCGTATACACCGGCGCGCCGAGAAGTCCTTCCTGATGCGAGTCCGCCAACGCTGAGGAAAAATTACCGAGCGCTCCGGGGGTCAGGCGGCAAATC
>CAZFAL010000272.1:0-2699 GCA_964516945.1 uncultured Ignavibacteriales bacterium | reverse complement strand
TCATCGGTCGGCGATTTCCAGCCGCGACGGTTGTAGAGTGTCCAGCGGAAGCCGGCCTGATTGTTGAGCGCCATCGCCGCCAGCGATTCGCGACTTTCCCAGGCCTCTGTCAGTTTTTCGAAGGCCTTGCGGCGGATATCGCGGTCGGCGTGGTTGAATTTGGTCGCCAGTTGACCGAGTGAAATTGTCGTGGTTTCGCCGTTTTCCTCCCAGTCGACAGTCAACTCACCGGCCATTTTGGTGTAGAGATGATCCCAGGCGTGATAGCCGTTGACCGCCAATTCCTCGGCCAGCGCCTCCAGCTCCGGAGACATCTTGATTTGCGCTTCTTTGCGCATTTCATTGAGCGCAAATGCAACAGGAGCCAGAGCCGGACGCTCCAGCAGAGCATTCCAGGCAGAATCGTCGGCCTGCGCAGTCAGCGCCTCGAAGCCGGTCATGCTCTTGAGGAATCCGCCTCGCAGGTCATGGATTTCCGCATGCGCTTGTCCGGCGATATCGTCGTTGACATCGGCGCTAATCAGGCATCCGGCAAATGCGCCACCCTGCTCAAGACGAGCCGCGATACTTTGGATAGAGAGAATGAACTCCTCCCATGAACCGGCGGTCTCTGCGGTCAGCGTTGTCGGCAGATTCCTGAGGCGGGAGTCCGCCTGTTCAATCATTGATTTTAGTTCTTTCCGATATGCGACAAAAGCGTCGCCTCCGGCGCCGCCGGGGAAGAGAGAATCCAGGTCCCAGGTCAACGGAACTGATTGTGGTTTAGCCATAGTGGCTTCTGCGTTGGTCATGATAGACGCTCCTTTTTCGGTCATTTGAGAAGATATTGTATTTCGTATTTGTGAGCGGGTCTTACACCCGCATTCATCGCTAATCATCGCCAATCATCGCTATTCCTTGCTTTGGCGACAACGTCCAAGATACACACATTTTCCGAGGTTTCCAACTGCATGGAGATGTCATATATTGCGCCCCTGATGAAATACGCCAATGTCAAAACGCTACTGATCGATTTCGACAGCGTAATCTGCGAGGTCGAAAGTATGGATGTTCTTTTCTCCGAGGCGCTGGCCAATAGCCCGGATGATGAGCGAGAGGGGATATTATTGGAAATCAAGCGCATCACGGATTTGGGCATGTCCGGAGAAATACCATTTGCAGAATCATTGTCCAAACGGCTGGCGCTCTTGCCGCCGCGACCGGCGCCATTGCTGCGAGCTGTCGCGAAAATCAAAGAGCGGCTTTCGCCCTCGTTTCTCTCCAATTTGCCATATTTGCTGAAACGCGACTGCCATATTCTTTCGAGCGGCTTTCGGCAATTGATTGAACCGGCGCTGGCTGAAACAGGATTCCCGGTTGAGAACATTCACTGCAACGATATTGAATTGGATTCGAGCGGAGTAATCAGCGGGGTAGACCGTCGCAATCCCCTCGCCGGCAACAATGGCAAGCCCGCGCTGGCGAAAAATCTCGGACTGGCGCGGGAAATTGTGATGATTGGCGACGGTTTCACTGACTATCAGGTTGCCGAAATGTCTCAGGCGGATTACTTTTTCGGATATGCCGGAGTGGTCCGGCGTGAGAAGGTTCTCGCGAGAGCCGATGAGGTTGTCGAGAGCTTTGATGAGATAACGGCCTTGCTCAACCTAAAATAGATAAAATTGAAGTAACGAGAAATATGACAACACAAAGTTTCTGATGAACATTCTCCTCTTAGAAAAAATCCATGCGGTAGCCGCCCGCGCCCTGCGCGCGCAGGGCTGGAATATCACAACCGAAAACAAGGCGCTCACCGGTGACGACCTGCTCAAAGCGACGCGGAAAGCAGTCGCGCTTGGAATTCGTTCCAAGACTAAGGTCAGCGCCGACGTAATACAGAATTCGGAGAAACTGATGTGTGTCACCTGCTTCTGCATCGGCTCAGACCAGGTGGATTTGGAAGCCTGCGCCGAACGGGGTATTGCGGTGTTTAATGCGCCATACAGCAACACGCGCTCTGTTTCCGAACTTGCGCTGGGGCATATCATCATGCTCATGCGCGGCGTGATTGACTCGAACGCCGCAATGCATCAGGGGACCTGGAAAAAGTCCGCGAATCATAGATATGAGGTCCGTGGGAAAACACTCGGCATTGTCGGCTACGGCCATATCGGCTCACAAATCTCTGTTCTGGCCGAGGCGCTGGGGATGGACGTGTTGTTTTATGATATCCGTGAGTCGTTGGCAATGGGGAATGCCCGCCGGACACGATCGCTCAAGGAGCTCCTCAAGAGCAGTGATGTTGTCACGTTGCATGTGCCTGATACACCGGCGACACGGGGGATGATAGGCCCGGCCGAACTGCGCGCAATGAAAAAGGGCTCCTTGCTCATCAACACCAGCCGCGGCAAAGTCGTCAAAATCGAAGCGCTTAAAGACGCGCTCCTGAAGAAACACTTGCGCGGAGCGGCTATTGACGTATTCCCCAGTGAGCCCGGCTCCAATGGACCCGGTTGGGATTGTCCACTGCGCGGCTTGCCAAATGTAATTCTCACGCCGCATATCGCCGGAAGCACACAGGAGGCGCAACGGGAAATCGGCGTCAGCGCCAGTTCGAAGATGATCCGTTTTCTCGCGGAAGGCGTAACAATCGGCGCGCTAAATTTCCCGCAATTGGATCTACCGCCGCTGGATCGTCGTCACCGACTAATTCATGTCCC
>CAZFAL010000271.1:0-2707 GCA_964516945.1 uncultured Ignavibacteriales bacterium | reverse complement strand
AGAGAGTTTCTCTCCGGCGGCGACACGGATTTGCTCAGCGACCAAATCCAGACCCGTCACATATTCGGTCACGGGATGCTCCACCTGCAGGCGGGTATTCATTTCAAGAAAATAGTAGTTGTTATTTTTATCAAGCAGGAACTCAATTGTGCCGGTGGAATAATACTTCCCCGCTTTGGCGATTTTGACAGCCGCTTCGCCCATCTGCTGACGAAGCTCAGGTGTCAGCGCGGTTGAAGGTGTTTCTTCGATGATTTTTTGGTGACGGCGCTGGATAGAGCATTCACGCTCAAACAGATGCGTTAAATTGCCATGTGTGTCGCCGATAATCTGAAACTCAATATGACGCGGTCGCTCAATGAACTTCTCCAAAAACACCCGCTCATCACCAAACGCTTTTTGCGCCTCACGTTGCGCCGCCTCGAGGGCGTCAGCCAGCTCCGATTCGCTTTGCACAAGCCGCATCCCCTTGCCACCTCCGCCGGCTGAGGCCTTAATCAATACCGGATAGCCGACTTCTTTGGCGCATTTCTTAAACGCCGCTATATCTGTCCCGGCGCCGTCCATCCCCGGCGCTACCGGGGCTCCGGCCTTACTGACAATCTCCCGCGCCGAAACCTTGTCGCCCATCAGACGCATTGTCTCCGCTGACGGACCAATAAACGCTATTCCAGTTTGCTCACAGGCCCCAGCGAATTCGGGATTTTCCGAGAGAAAGCCATAACCGGGATGTATCGCTTGCGCCCCGGTCTCTTTTGCCGCGTCAATAATTTTGTCAATCACCAAATACGACTCCAGCGGCGACGCCGGACCGATTGCCACCGCCTCATCGGCAAGCGTCACATGCAACGCATTCGCATCCGGTTCAGAATACACAGCCACCGTTCGGATACCCATCACGCGACAGGTGCGCATAATACGCACCGCAATCTCACCGCGATTCGCTATCAGGATTTTTTTGAACATAGTGTTAAGAACAATATGTAGGTATTACATACGGAAGACGCCAAACTTTGCATCCGGGATCGGCTTATTAAGTGACATTGCCAGCCCGAGCGCCAGCGCCTCACGTGTCTCTGTCATACCGAGGATACCGTCATCCCAGAGTCGCGCGGTTGAATAATAAGGCGAGGATTCGATTTCGTATTTTTCCAGAATCGGCTGACGGATGCCCTCGATTTCCTGGTCAGACAATTCCTTGCCCTGTTTCTTGAGCTGATTGACTTTGACTGTCGAGAGCACTTCAGCGGCCTGCTCGCCGCCCATCACCGCAATCTTCGCGTTCGGCCACATCCAGAGCAAACGTGGATGATACCCACGCCCGCACATTGCGTAGTTCCCCGCCCCATACGAAGCGCCGACCATCACCGTAAACTTCGGCCCCTGAAAATTCGCAGTCGCATGCACTAACTTCGCGCCGTCACGCGCAATTCCGCCATGCTCATACTGCTTGCCAACCATGAAGCCGGTGATATTCTGCAGGTAAATCAGCGGTACTTTGCGATGCGCGCAGAGTTCGATAAAATGCGCGCCTTTCTGCGCTGACTCGGCGAACAGTATACCGTTGTTGGCAATTACCCCCACCGGGTAGCCCATGATATTGGCAAACCCACAAACAAGCGTGATGCCGTAGCGATTCTTGAATTCATGAAACCGCGAGCCGTCAACGACTCGCGCTATTAACTCACGTATATCATACGGCTGACGCACATCATTGGGAATCACGCCATACAACTCTTCGGGATCATAGTATGGCTCCTCCGGAGTGCGCATGTCCTGCGGATAATGCCGATGATGACCGAGGTTTTCTATCACATTGCGACACAGCGCCAACGCATGTTCGTCACTATCAGCGAGATGATCTGCAACACCTGAGATTCGGGTATGCACATCACCACCGCCGAGCTCTTCGGCGGTAATTTCCTCACCGGTAGCGGCTTTGACCAGGGGCGGGCCGCCGATAAAAATCGTGCCCTGCTTTTTGACAATAATTGTCTCATCGGACATAGCCGGCACATACGCCCCGCCTGCGGTGCAGGAGCCCATCACCACCGCAATCTGCGGGATCCCCTCGGCGGACATGACTGCTTGATTATAGAAGATGTTGCCAAAATGCTCCTTGTCCGGGAACACCTGATCCTGCAATGGCAAAAACGCGCCACCTGAGTCAACCAAATACACACACGGGAGATTGTTTTCACGCGCAATATTCTGCGCCCGGATATGTTTGGTGACAGTCAGCGGCAAATATGACCCGCCTTTGACTGTGGCGTCATTGGCGATAATCATCACCTCACGCCCATGCACTGCGCCGATACCGGTCACAACTCCGGCTGACGGCGCCGCATCATCATAGATGCCATTGGCCGCGAGTGTCGACAATTCCAGAAACGGCGCGCCCGGGTCCAGCAGGCGGTCAATCCTGTCACGCGCCAGTAATTTGCCCCGTTCGGCATGCACCTTCCGCGCGCGCTCACTACCGCCCTGTTTGGTCTTGGCCAGACGCTCACGAAGCTCTTCGTGTTGTTTACGGTTCAACACGTCGTTCTTTTTGAACTCGGGTGAGGATGTGTCGATTTGTGATTCGATGCGGTACATATTTTTGAGCTATGTTTGGCGCGATGAGCGTTTCGATACTCGCCTTAGTGGCTTAATGGGTCGCCCACAGCTTGCTGTGGGTATGCTTCAATTGACAAACGGGAACTCA
>CAZFAL010000270.1:0-2857 GCA_964516945.1 uncultured Ignavibacteriales bacterium | reverse complement strand
CTGCATATTGATGAAATCCCTGACAGCTATGAGTTCAAAAAACAATACCCCGCTGGAAAAGAATGGCTCAATAAGGGCAACAGTTGCGTTGTCGATCCACGCGGGAAATATGTCCTTGAGCCGCAGTCCTGCAAGCAAGCGGTGTTCTATGCCGAACTCGACATGTCGTTAATCGCTCCGCAAAAATGGCTCTTTGATGTCGCCGGTCACTATGCGAGGCCGGATGTATTCGAGTATAAAATCCGGTAAGCCCCGTTGACTGTCATTTATTTCGTGTTCCGCTCTGAGAAAGATTCCGCTTCACCGTCAGGGTAAATGATTGTCCATGAACTCATTGTGTTCTTGCCCCAGTAAACCCCCGGATCCGGCAGATAATCTACGCTGAACGGGTCGAGCGTGTGTAGCTTGTATTGGTCCGAGACAACCAGCCAGAGGTCGTTCGATACATCAGTCGCCGGGACGGCTCCAATGATACGAATCCGTCGCCAGCCATTTTTGCGCAGATAATTCTCAGCGGCGTCCTCAGTGTATGAAATCGTAACGCCGGAGGTCAGCAATCCGAAGAGCGCTGATTCTTCAGCCACCGAGAGCTTGTCCAGGCCGCAATTCTGATAGTATTCATCGCCGAGTGTCTCGCGGAGCAGGTTCTGTTGGTCTTGTTCGGCGTCTGCGACAGCAAACAGGGCGACCAATGTGGCGATAACGCCAAGCGCTACAAACATGCGTGATTTTTTCATTTCATCCCTCCTTTGAGTGGCTCCTCTTGTTTGAGAATTATACAAGAGGGGGGAGATGATGTTCAATGAAGATGTTGAACAAAGATCACAAAGTTGATGGAATCAGGTAAACAGCGGCAGGAGCGCCGTCATGGAGATTGAACTCAGATACCATTCCCCGGTGACCGGAGTGAGAAACTTGATAACAGCGGCGAGCGCCAGAATGACAATTCCGGCTTTCAGGAATCCCAGCGCCGCGCCGAGAGCTTTGTTGACAGCTCCGGCGAGTGTCAAGTTCAGCGCTTTGGTGATGAATTTTCCGGCAAGGCGTACGACTATAACGGTGACAATGAAAACCGCCGGGAGAATAACGATGTACATGCTGATCTTCCCATAGGTCTGTTCCAACTGGAGATGCGAGGTGTTGTACACCAGCGCCGCGAGCGCATAGGCCAGACCATACGAGGCCAACGACACAAGTGTCGACAACGCCCCGCGACGGGCGCCGCGGAAAGTCATCAGTCCGAGCAGACCGAGGAATACAATATCGAGTATAGTTCCGGGCATTTGCGCTCCAGCGTATTTGACGGAACATAACGTCCGGCATGAGTCGGACGTATGGTTCCGCTCTACATTTTTCGTGGCTGTTCTAGCTTCGTGACTCTATCATGCGCCAGACACGGCCTTCAAGCATAAAGACCTGCGCCGGTGTACCGGCCATCTCGACCATTGACAACAGTTCGGCGGCGCTGGCTTCCTCTTCGACCTGCTCATTAACAAACCACATCAGGAAACTGTCGGTGGCGTGGTCTTTTTCGGCGCGCGCTAAATCAACCAGTTTGTTGATGCGTTTGGTTATCATTTGTTCATGTTTCAATGTTTCAGCGCAGATTTCTTTGCAGGTCTTCCAACCGGCTTTCGGAGCGGAAAGCGCCGCGAGCTTGACCTCGGCGCCCTGGTCGAGCAAATACTTGCCGAATTTCTCGGCGTGCGCCCGCTCCTCATCGGCCTGCAGGTGAAACCACTTGGCAAACACAGAGAGATTCATTGATTCGAGTTTGTAAGCCATCGCCTTGTAAACATACGCCGATTCGTTTTCGGCGGTAATTTGCGCGTTGATTTCATTGACCATCTTTTTCGACAGTGACATCAGGGCCTCCCTTTTGGGCTGTGTTTGTTTACTTGTTGAGCTTCCATATTCCATGCCGGCCTGTGACATGTGAAACTTGTCGTCGCCGGCGTTGCAACATACGATGTCAGCGCGAGATTGCCAAGCTGTCTGGAGAGGCGATATAACTTGACTCAGTCGCCGTGTACCATACTTCACCGGCGTGATGCGCTACGATTTCGTGGACTTCAATTCTGACATAAATGGAGACAGTCGAAAGCGGTTGACTGTTGGGCTCAATTTCCGCTCCACCTATGACACTGTGTTCAAATTGGATTATCAGCACAATTGGAAATGGGACGAATTCAACACCGAATTGAAGAGCGCCGGTTTTGTTTTCGGTGTCGCATCATACTTTTAGATTCTTACGGGCCCCATTTGATACAAAGTAACTCCGGTAAAACTATCTGTTTCGTAAAGAATTTTAGTGCATCATAATTGGCAAGGGGGCTGTAACAGAGCGGGACAATTCGGCGTTTGCCGGTATGATTTGAGTGAGATTGGTACTACAAGATAGGAACTGCCGGGGTTGTTCAGCAACCCCGGCAGTACTGAAATTAGAAATTAAACGTGCAGGATTTCATCCTTGAGTGAATACAAGATGGCAAGAACTTCATCTTTTTCTCTTTGCCCTGCGCCATTCCTATCAAGCGCCTTCATGGCATCGTCAAAGACTGCAAGCATTTCCTGCTCACTGACATTCATGCCTTCATGAGCGGCGCGCATGTCTTTTCCCTTATACTCCTGCGGCCCGCCGATTCCTGCCGCAAAAAAGTCACGCACAGTTGCTTTTAACGCCGCCACATCGGAATTCTTAAAACGAGCGTTGAGATTCGGATTCTGCATATGCAGGTCAACCATGTCATTTGCAATAGACGTTACACCATCTTTACCGCCAAGTCTTTCGTAAAGTGTTTGAGTCTCTCCCGTTGCCATCCCGTTACCCTTTATATTAGTGTGTAAATGCCGTTGT
>CAZFAL010000269.1:0-2858 GCA_964516945.1 uncultured Ignavibacteriales bacterium | reverse complement strand
GGGCCATGCTTGCATCCTCAGCGGCCGCGGACAATTCTTCCGACTCCTCCGGAGGCAAATCCGGCACAATCAATCCGCTTACGCCCGCTGACTTTGCTGTGCGCACGAAACCGGCGACACCCTGCGCCCGGATTGGATTGTAATAGCCCATCAAAATGACGGGCATATTTGTTTTTGATGTGACTCTCTCCACAATATGGAACGTGTCTCTCATTTTCAGACCGGATTCCAGCGCCTCATGACTCGACTGCTGTATCGCCGGACCGTCTGCGAGCGGGTCGCTGAACGGCATGCCGATTTCAAGTAAGTCAGCGCCGGCTGAGCAGGCTGTCAGCGCCAGTCGCTCAGTTTCAGCCGGTGACGGATACCCGGCGGTAAAAAACGGTATCAGCGCCTTGCGGTTTTGCGCCTGCAATTCTGCGAACTTCTTTGCAACGGCATTGAGTCTTTCAGTGTGGGGAGTTTGTCTCATCATGTTACCTCAAGGCTTTCTCAACAATCTCTTTTCAACAATGCCTCTTCAACGATGTCCATATCTTTATCACCCCGGCCGGACAGGCACAGGAGCACATTCGCTCTTTTGGTCTGTTTCCTGCCGGTTGTTCTTTTGTCCCGTGCTGAACGCCGGAACTCTTTGCCGGTCATCAGGTATGCCAGAGCATGTGAGCTTTCGAGAGCCGGGATAATGCCCTCGGTGGTCGACAATGTTACAAACGCTTTCAGCGCCTGTTTGTCTGTCACACTGCGATATTGCACACGACCGGAATCATTGAGATATGAGTGCTGCGGACCGACCCCCGGATAGTCGAGCCCCGCTGATATTGAATACGGCAGAATCACCTGCCCCTCATTGTCAAAGAGCAAATAGCTGAATGAGCCGTGCAGGACTCCGGGTTTTCCCTTAGTCAAGGTCGCGCTGTGTTTGCCGCTGCTCAGTCCACATCCTGCGGCTTCAACGCCGATCAACCTGACAGCAGAATCCTGCAAAAAAGCATTCATCATTCCGATAGCGTTTGAGCCGCCGCCGACACAGGCCACAACATAGTCCGGCAGTTGTCCGAGACGCTTCAACGCCTGTGCGCGCGCCTCTTTGCCTATCATTCTTTGAAAATCACGCACTATCATCGGATACGGATGCGGTCCGACAGCGGAGCCGATGATGTAGAATGTTGATTCGATATTTGTCACCCAGTCACGCATTGCCTCATTGGTTGCGTCTTTGAGTGTCTGTGAGCCGCTGGACACCGGGACAACTGTGGCGCCGAGTAAGCGAATCTTATGCACATTTGGCGCCTGCCGCTTGACATCCTTGGCGCCCATATAGATGACACACTCGAGACCAAACAATGCGCAGACAGTTGCGGTGGCGAGGCCGTGCTGACCGGCGCCGGTTTCGGCGATGATTCGTTTTTTCCCCATCCTCACTGCGAGAAGCGCCTGACCGAGACAATTGTTTATCTTATGCGCTCCGGTATGATTGAGATCTTCGCGCTTGAGGTACACATTGACGCCTACCGTGTCAGAAAAACGTTCGGCGAAATACAACGGTGACGGACGACCGACATAGTCACGCAACAATGCAGAGAAACGACGCTTGAAGTCCTTGTCAGTTCGCGCCTGTTTGTACGCCTCAGTCAACTCATTGAGCGCAAAGATTACTGTCTCAGGGACATACCTGCCACCATACGCGCCGAAGCGTCCGCGTTTGTCCGGCATTACTTTATTTGACATGCATCCGTCTCCATTGCTCCAGCTCTCTGAACAGGCGTTTGAGTTTCACCGCTGACTTCACCCCGGGCGACGACTCGACTCCGGAATTGAAATCCAGCGCCAGTGGTTGTGTTGCTTCAATAGCTTCTGCGAAATTATCTGCGGAGAGGCCCCCGGCGATTATCAGATTCTTAGGACGTATAGCGCGTTGCGCCAATAAACGCCAATCGAAGCGCCTGCCAGTGCCGCCATAGGTTGGCTGTTTGTCATCCGATTTGTTATCCAACTTGTTATCAAGAAGAATGAAATCGGCGCGTGACTTCCTCGCGTCGTCAATGTCCGCCCGACTGCCCACCTGAAACGCCTGTATGACTTTCAACCCTGCTCGCCGTATTGTGTTGATTTCTTTCACGGTGTATCTTCCGTGTATCTGTACCAGCGTACAACGTAACTTGCTGGCGACGGCGATGATGTCACTTACCGACCGGCCAACCGAGACAATCACAAATTGTACAGTTGGAATTGTCGCTTTGACGATGTCGCGCGCAACTTGCTGTGTTACATAGCGCGGAGACTGTTTGTACGTAATCAAACCGAGGTAGTCTGCGCCCAGCTTTGCAGCCAATTGTGCGTCATGAGGACGAGTTATGCCACATATTTTTATCCGGGGGACGTTCACTAACATGTCTCACCTCGCAATAACCTGACCGCCTGCTTCTTGTCGGTGGCGCGCATCAATGAGCCACCGACAAGAAACGTGTTGTAACCGGCCGCCTGCAAGCGTCTCACGTCATCGCGTCCTTCTATCCCGGATTCAGCAATCGCCAGAGCGTCGGTGGGAATCATGTCCCTCAGTCGTTCAGATGTCTCAAGGTTGACTGCAAAAGTGTCCAAATCCCGGTTGTTGACACCTATCATTGTAGCGCCCACTTTGACAGCGCGTTCAATGTCAGTTTCGTCATGGGTCTCAACTAACACATCGAGACCCTGCTCGACGCTCGCGGCCAGTAATTCTTCCGCTTGCGCATCTGATAGAATACGCATGATTAACAACAGCGCATCAGCGCCAATGCGTTTGGCCCAGAGAACCTGACGCGGGTCAATAAAGAAATCCTTGCACAGGACCGGCAATCCGCCGCCACGCTTCG
>CAZFAL010000268.1:0-2891 GCA_964516945.1 uncultured Ignavibacteriales bacterium | reverse complement strand
ACATTTTTGATTAGTATTTGAAGCGGGAGACATGACATCTCACTCTTTCACCTGCCACAGCGTCCCATCCGTCACATCATACAGTAATGGCGCAAAGAGAACGTTGTTGTACTTCTTGCGGAGCGCCCGGCATTGCTCTCGTGCGAAATCTGTCGGATCGGTGAGCGCATGTGCGTCTGCCTGTTCGGCGTAGAATTTCTGTGCTGTGTTTTTGTCCCAGCCGCTTTCGATAAGCCCGCTGACAATTCGCTCCTCACTCTCCCGAACTTTTGTCATCGCGCAATCGGTATGCGCCACAAGCGCCACTGCGCGCACATCGGCCAGTGTCAGCGCTGCCGCCAGGCCGAATTGATTGTCAATCAGATTGGCGCCGGGAGTGCGGATGATGAAGGCGAATTTGTCCGGGATAGTGAATGAGACCCGAAAGTCCATACAGGCGCAAATCAACAACTCCGCGCGCTCATATTCCCGCTGATTGGCTCTGAGATTGTGGTATTGCAGGAAGTCTTCAACCGGAGTCCCGCACCAGGCCGGAAAAATATCGTCTGCTTGATGGACCTTTAGTAATCTTTCAGTTGCCATAAGCTGTTATTGTGTAAATAGTTATCTGCGGGATGTAAGCGGCGGGGCGGCAAACTCGACGAAACAGCGCCCCGCCTGCCGCATATTTACGATATTCTTGTCTTGTATTCTGGAATTTCTTCCGTTATAGTATCTGTTGGTCGCAACTAATGCCGCATCTTTTTACGAGCAATACCGACGACCACTGCATAAATCGCATCTTTGACTAATGGAGCAACAACAAACTGATTCACTCGACAAGCGCCACCGAGACAGTCGCTAAGAAAGGCCCCCTATGAAACAGTTATCACGCTGGGATGTCGAAGACCAGCAGTTCTGGCAGGAAACCGGCGAAAAAATCGCCTTCCGCAACCTTTGGGTTTCTATCCCTAACCTTCTGCTGGCATTCGCTGTCTGGATTTATTGGGGTGTGATTGTCGGCTTGATGCAGGGTTTGCATGACGGCAACCCGGCACTGTTCAATTTCAGTTTTGGAAACAACGGTATTCCGCTAACCGGTAGCGCCTACAAAGCATTGCTCTACACACTGCCGGCAGTCGCCGGACTGGCCGGAGCGACAACCCGTATACCGAACTCGTTTATGATAGCCATCTGTGGCGGTCGTAATGTCAAATTCATGACCACGCTTCTGCTTATTATCCCGGCGCTCGGAACCGGGCTGGCTCTGCAGAATCCTAATACAACCTTCCTGACCTATATCATTCTGGCGGCGCTCTCCGGTGTCGGCGGTGGCGCCTTCGCCTCATCAATGTCTAATATCAGTTTCTTTTTCCCAAAACGGATGCAGGGTCTGACACTGGGACTCAATGCCGGTATCGGCAATCTCGGTGTGGCGGTGATGCAAATCACTATTCCACTGGTTATCACCTACAGTATCTTTGGCGGTGAATCACATCTGTTGCGTGGTAATCCGGTCTGGATTCAAAATGCGGCGTTGGTCTGGGTTCCGATACTGGCGTTTTTTGCGATTCTTGCGTTTCTGTTTATGAACAATCTGCCACAGCACAAATGTGGCTCCACACCGGTTGCGGTTAGTAAATATCTCTGGCTGGAGTTGCTCGGTTATACCGGAGCGGCGGTTGGTATCGTGGCGCTCATCACCCCCTGGGGCGGGTTTCCGATGTTGCTGAAAATCTTTGTGGTGTTGATAATTGCAGTGACTGTTACGCTCCTATTGATGCGCTATGTGACACCGAAAGAAACCAAAGAGAATCTGATTGGGCAGTTCGGTATTTTCAAGAATAAGCATAACTGGATAATGACCTGGCTGTACACGATGACCTTCGGCTCATTTATCGGTTATGCCAACGCATTTCCGAAACTGCTGAAAGATGTCTTCGGGTATATTCGTGTTGATCCCAGCGGTAATCCGCTGGCTGAAGCAATAGTCAACCCGCATGCGCCGGACATTCTTAAGTTTGCCTTTCTTGGCGCCGCGATGGGCGCTGCGATTCGGCCGGTCGGCGGCTGGATATCAGACAAGGTCGGTGGCGCGAAAGTGACACATTGGGACACGATGATAATGATAATTGCCGCGATCGCCTGCGGCTATGTCATCAGTCTGGCGAACGCCTCACCTCATCCGGAAACATATTTTATCCCGTTCCTGCTCTTGTTTATCGTCCTTTTTGCCACTACCGGAATCGGCAATGGCTCAACCTTCCGCATGATTGCGGTGATTTTCTCCAAAGAGCAGGCCGGACCGGTGTTGGGCTGGACATCGGCGATCGCCGCCTATGGCGCCTTTTTGATTCCGAAAATCTTTGCCACGCAAATCAAAGCCGGCACACCGGAGTATGCGCTCTACGGGTTTGCGGCATATTATCTCAGTTGTCTCGCGCTGAACTGGTGGTATTACACACGCAAGAATGCGGAGATTGCGTGTTGAGGGCTTTGTGACACTAAGGAATGTGTACGACGGGTAACACATTGTCCGGGTCGAGCTTGTTCTTTAGTTGTGAAAAGTAACGCTGACGGGGGGACTGGCTCTGCTCCTGATTCTCTGCGTCAGTTGTCAGATACTTTTTCAGGAAGCGCTGATACGACACCTCTCTTCCGCGCAGATTCTCATATTCCGCTCTTGCAGAAAGTGGAGCCACCCGGAGCTTAGCTGAGGCGATGAACCCAAACAGTCCCCACGACGGTGAGAATATCTTCGCATAATTCTCACCATGTGACTGTTTGTCTGTCGCCACGCCGTAGGTTTTGACTTCTCCGAGCGGTGTGGCGACATCGAGCCGCAGGACATAGCGTTCAATAGAAATCTGCGGTGGAGTTGGTTCTTCAATTCCATGTGCAGGTTTGCTTTG
>CAZFAL010000267.1:1365-2894 GCA_964516945.1 uncultured Ignavibacteriales bacterium | reverse complement strand
GTTGATATCCGACGAGCCGATGTCACGCACTATCACACCGGCGCGGAACCGGTCTTTGCGCGCCGACAATCCAATATCGAATCCGAAGCCGTAATCCTGAGTGCCGAACAACGACTCATAGAGCGCTTTGCCGGTGACACCGGCGCTGAAGTATTGTCCAAATCCGCGCGCATAGCTGATTGATGTCAAAGAAGTGGTAAAACCGATATTCTGCGGTAAGACAACCCAGTTCTGCACAGCCGGAAAGTCGTCCAACCCGAGACGGGTAAATGAAACGCCAAACGCCCCGAGGTTGTCGAAGTTGTGCCCCCAGGTCGCGGAATTGATTTCTGTGCTCTCAAAGAAACGTGAATGTGTCGCGCCAAACGACTGACGGTCGAGCGCTGTCAAACCCGCCGGATTCCAAAACGTCGCATCGGCGTCTTTTGCAAGTGAGACATACGCGCCCCCAAGTGACAACGCCCGCACACCGAAGCCCTGTGAAAGCACATTGCGTCGTCCGTTGGCGCCATCGGCGGCAAGTGTTGATTCAGGCGCCAAACACGCCATCAACGCGCCAAGCGTGAAAACCGCTATCAGGATATATTTCTGCAAACCGCTCATTTGAGAACCGCCTGTTTAAGATACGCTTTTTCGCCGGTGGTCAGATTTGTCAGCGCCACGACATAGACGCCGTCGCGCACAAGCGCCCCGTCGCCATTGCGGCCGTCCCATGACGGTGTCTGCACACCGGCAGAGCCGTATTGCGCGCCGGCGCTGAAACTGTATCGCCGCACCAGCTTGCCTGTGAGAGTGTAGATAGCCAGTTCAATATCGCTGTCTTTCGCGAGTGTATAGGAAAACTGCGTCGGGCCGTCGAAGGGATTAAACGGATTGTTCTGCGGCTGAAAAGATTCAGCAAAGACGGCGGAAGTCAGGGTGTATTCTTTCGACTGAAATGGCGGCGCTCCGGCGGGGTGTTGAGCGTTGAATACCGCTCCGTTGCGCGGGCCGCTGGTGACTTTGAGTGTCATTCCCGCAACCGGTGTAGCAAGCGAAAATGTTCGCACGGCGCTTTTCTCGGCGAATTGTGCGGCAAAACGATAAGTGGCGCTTGCGCCCACAGGTAATGTATTGGGAGTCATATCGAGAAACAATGAGTCATTCTCAGTCCGCAAGATCGCCACCGCTTTGCCCTGCGCATTGAACAGCGCCGAACGGTTTATATCGAAAACCGACTGCGGGTTAAGTAAAGCCCCATCGCCCCCACGCAGAAGCGCGACAAAAGAGACAACACTGACATCCGCATCATCAAGAGCCGAAACATTGCTGACCTCAATAGTGAACAACTCCCGCCGTTCTCCAAAAGCCACAGCGGTCGTATCTCCGAGAGTGACATTGGCGTTGACCAGCAATTCCTTGTCAACAACTGATACATCTGCGGCAAATGTTGTCCCGCCCGGTTGAGCGAAATCTGCGGCCGTTCCTGTATTGCGCTCCACCGGCTTATCCAGAATTGTCGCCGTAATCTTCGCATTCCCCGCCAGTGA
>CAZFAL010000267.1:0-1265 GCA_964516945.1 uncultured Ignavibacteriales bacterium | reverse complement strand
GTGACGGAAACAGTAACTATTTGCAGAGCCCCTGTCTCTCCTGCGACAAAGGGCAAAGTGACCGTCATCGTGTCCTGCGCGTCAAGCGCTCCGACAGCGACACTCGACGAATCTGCAGACACCTGCACCCCATTGACCGCAAACGGTGCGTTGTTGACGAGAGTCGCCTCCAGCGCAAGCTTTTGCCCGGCGCTGACAAACGGGAAATTTGGAGCGTCAGCGCTCAGGGATGTGACACTGACTTGTGTCAACGGTCCGACAGTGAAGACATCCGGGCCGAGGTCGAGGGTATCGTCACGTTCGCTCCTGCGCTCGATAACGTGCGTAACCAACCGCACTCCCCATTGCGTTTGCGCAAACTCAACTTGCAGGCGAAGCGGCGCCACGCTGAAGACCGTGTCACGAAACGCCGACAGGCCCATCTGCACAGAGATGACCGTATCGGAGCTGTACAATTGTAATTGCGGCGAAATAACCGCCGAGTCATCGAAGGCGCCACTGATTGTCACCGGCAAAGCAAATAGCGCTGAGTCACCGGGACCGGCGCCGGAAGGAGTCAAATCAGCGCCGGAGGCGACAAATCGCGCGGCCTCAATCAGCGATAGTCGCGGCTCTGCGGCGGAAGTGTCTGTAAAAGAAAAGATGCCGTCAGTGAGTGTGGCAATGGCAGTTACCTGATGCAGTCCCGCTCCCAGCGCTGACGGTATTGGTGTGATTTCCACCGGTGGCGGATTCACTGCGATGAGGTCAAAACCTGCGCTACCGACAGCATACGAGCCAAACTTGAATAGATCGCCAGTGGCTGTATCAGCGAGATCATTGAGAAACAGCTCTCCACTCAAAAGGATACTCGCTGAGTATGGCGCTCCAATATCAAAACCGGGATAGAGCGCATATCTCGACCTGTCTAACAGTGTCTCAACTTTATCTGACAGCGCAAGACGCTCAGCTACATATTTCACCGGTAGGGCTATCCTGCTGACAACCGCACACGGCGGATCACCCTCAAATTGCAGTATTTGCGGGATACCATACACAGTTACTACCAGCGTATCATTCGCCGTAGGAGTTGGATTTGACGGGGAGACAAATGTGCCCGGTGTTAGCTCTTGTGTATTCTGAATGTTGTCAGAAAACACAACCACCTGACTATCCGGCAGGACCACAACAACAGAGTCAATACTGACAGGAACAGGCCCTTCAACCGCAACTCTGAAACTTGTCGAGATTTCTGTGGCAATCGGTAGTGTTATCTCTGTGGGTGG
>CAZFAL010000266.1:0-2904 GCA_964516945.1 uncultured Ignavibacteriales bacterium | reverse complement strand
TAGCTTCCAGTTCATTGTCAGAGAGCGAAGAATCGCCGAGTATCTTTCGGCACTTCTCTAAGGATATCACTATAGTTCATAATTCTCTTTTCCTTACTCTCGGTGTGTTCCGTTGGAGTCGTAGGTCTTTAGCAATTCCCAGATTGATTTTGGTTGAGTGACCATAATTACAACCTGATGAGTTCTTCTTCTGTCAAGACTATTTCTTTGGCGTTCTTGCCCCTATTCACAATGATTTTCTTAAGAGATCCATTGCTTATTGAGTTTATGATGCGCTCTACAGTGACTGAATCTCCTATTCTCTTTACGCCCTTAATTTTCTGAACCGCACCATTTTTCATTGTGAGCTGAATCGATTGATATTCGACATTTCGAATTATTCGAAGAAGTTTGACTAACTTGGGGTCAAAGATTGGAGGATATTCACACGCATCTGTGGGTTCTCTACCCGCTGTACGCAACGCAATGTCTATAGCAGTCTTCAACGGCACGTAGACATGGAACTCAGCGCCATTGTTGTTGAGAATTGAATCGATTATTTGAATACCTAATAGACCAGATCTGGCCTTGCTGGAATCGTAAAGAAGAAGCCCTGTCGGTTGACCTGTAAGTGAGGTGAAGATTGAATGTTCAAGTTCAGACATCTTAATCTCACCGTCACTATATAGCGGGTACCTTCGCTCAGAAACGTAGTCAATAGTTTTTTTGATTCGTTCTGTCGATAGACCGATTTCCTTGAGTTGCTCTATCAAGACAAGCTGAACGACATTCAAGAAAGAGAGTTTTCTCCAACCCGTTTTTTCAGTTTTGCGAAACGGACTTATCAGTCCGGTTTCTTCCCAGTGATTCAGTTTTCTATATGTAATCTTAGGGTAAACTGACATGAAACTTTGAGCCGTAAACTTTGGTTCGACGAAAACCTTCCACAGATTCTGGAATATGAATGCGTGGTCCTCACGTGTTAAAGGGGTTTGAGGCGATCCTACTCCAAAGATTTGCGTGCTATTTCCGGATTTTGCTTTTGGTTGTGAATTGCTCAAATTGAACCTCCTCGTTCAATCTACCATACAGCCCAAGAAATGAACATGCAAGTATAATTTCAAGAAAAAACAGCAAAAACCTTAGCCCGGCATTCTCCAAATCCGCCTGCCCTTGACTCACAACAGCTTACGGCGCTTATTGTATTGCAAAGAGAGGCAGTGACCCAGCGAGAATACTACTCCGCCATGCCAGACGTCATTCCACATACCGAATCAATGGAAGCTCCCGTGCAGGACGAGCAGATAAAATCCCGGAAACGAGTCGCCGATCACGGTGAAGTGCTCACCGGCAAGCGCGAAGTCAATGCAATGCTTGACCTGGTCAAACAAGAAACCGAGCGTATCGACTCCCGGTTTCTGGAACCCGCCTGTGGAACAGGAAACTTCCTGATTGAGATTCTCGAGCGAAAATTGCGCGTCGTGAAAGAACGTTACGGCAAAAGTCAGTTGGAATACGAACGCTACGCAGTGTTGGCTGTCTCTTCCATTTACGGCATTGACATTCTCGAGGATAATGTTCGGCATTGCCGCGACCGGCTCTTTGGTAGGTTCGAGTGGAACTACACAGATATGTTCAAGAACCGGACAAAAAACCGATGCCGCGAGTCTGTCCGCTATATCCTGGAACAGAACATCATCTGGGGTGACGCTCTCGAATTGATGACTGTCAGTGACAACCCTCAACCAATTGTCTTCGCCGAATGGTCAGCGGTCAACACGAGTAAACTCAAACGTCGTGATTTCACTTTCAGCGGTTTGCTTCAGCATGAGTCAATTCGTGAAACACCGCTTTTTTCAGACCTCGGTGAAGATGTTTTCATTCCGCAACCGGTGCGAGAGTATCCACTCGTTCACTTTCTGGAGGTAGCGCATCTTGATAAGTCGTAACTACAATCCGGATGTGCTGAGTTGCCTCGCCAATCTCAGCAGTGACGAAGTTTTCACTCCGCCACAGTTGGTGAACCAGATTCTGGATACTTTGCCGGAAGAACTATGGCAGGACAAGAACGCTCGCTTCCTCGATCCGGTTTGCAAGTCTGGTGTCTTCCTGCGGGAGATTGCCACGCGGCTGAACAAAGGACTGGAAAAAGAAATCCCGGAGAAGCAGACCAGAATCAATCACATTCTCACAAACCAGCTCTTTGGCCTGGCTATCACCGAATTGACAGCCCTACTCTCACGCAGATCACTCTACTGTTCAAAGACAGCCAACGGAAAACACTCCGTTTGTGACTCGTTCGCTGATGAGCAGGGCAACATCCGCTTTGAGCCGGTAGGGCATACGTGGGAAAAGGGCAAGTGCGTATTCTGTGGAGCTAATCAAGCAAACTGGGAGCGCAGTGACACGCTGGAAACACATGCCTACCAGTTCATACATACCGAAAACGAGAAGGAACTATTCGATATGAAATTTGATGTGATTGTTGGCAATCCGCCATATCAACTGAGTGACGGCGGGTTCGGGAAGAGCGCATCTCCTATCTATCATAAGTTTGTCCAGCAAGCGAAAAAACTTAGCCCAAGATTCCTGACTATGATTATCCCTTCTCGTTGGTTCGCAGGTGGCAAAGGATTGAGCGACTTCAGAGACGAAATGCTCAGTGACGACAGAATTAGGAAAATAGTGGACTTTGAGGACGCCACAGAGGTTTTTCCGGGAGTAGATATTGCGGGCGGTATCTGTTATTTCCTCTGGGAAAAAGATTCACATGATGTGTGTGAAGTGGTAAACCTGCACAACGGTGTCATTGCAGTATCCAGCAGACCCTTGGACGCGCTTAGAACATTTATACGCCCCCGCCAGGCCGTACCGATTGTTCGTAAGGTTTTGGCGAAAACGGATGTGACTATGGCGGAGCAAGTT
>CAZFAL010000265.1:0-2920 GCA_964516945.1 uncultured Ignavibacteriales bacterium | reverse complement strand
ATCATCATGCCCCAGAAACGCCAGCGTCTTGCCGTCAGGCGACAACGCCAGCGCCATCTTTGGGCCGACCGGGGATTTTAACTTGCGCGCCTTGCCACCAGCCGACGGCATCACAAAAATATCTGAATATGCGGAGTATCTGTCCGGGTCCTTCTTGTCGCAGGCGATATAGTAGATTTTCTTACCGTCAGGGGAGAGTGTGGCCGCTTCATGATTCAGTTTCCCACGGCTCAGCTCTGTCGGCTTGCCGTCTGCGATATCAACACTCCAGACATGTGTCGGCGACTGAGGCAGATAGCCCATGCCATCAAGACGATAGAAAAAGCGAGTCACGTGGCGGTAGAGCGGCTCCTCTTTTTTCTTTTTTTCATCCTGAATATCGAATGAATCACTCCTAGTGAATGAAAACATCAGGCGTTTGCCGTCCGGATACCATTGCAGATTCGCAAAGCCACCGTCCATTTCCACCAGCTTCTGTTCAGCGCCACCGTCAGTGGGCATCAGATAAATCGCGCTTTTCTTGTCCCGCGTCGAAATAAAAGCCAGTGTCCTGCCGTCCGGTGACCAGACCAGATTGCGGTCATTGACCTCGCCGAAGGTATATTGACGGCAGGTGTTACTCGCTATTTCATGAATATGTATGTGTGTAAAATACCGTTTATGGTCTTTGTCGATAGATTCAACCGTATAGGCCACCCGGTTTTCGTCCGGGCTGATAGCCGCCTCGGCGACTACATTGAAGTCGTAAATGTCCTCAGCGGTGAGGGAGTGTTTCACAGATTTTCTGCTGATTTTGCGCGCCGGTTTCTTAGAACTTCTGCCTGCTTTTTTCGTCAATTTAGAAGCCATTTTCTGTTGTCCAATCACTTTCGTTGACCCGCGAATTCGAATCAAGCCGTCGAGCCAATGTAGGGCGCCGATTGTCTGTCGCGCAACTGTTTAACCGGACAGGAGTTACGGAATTCGTGCGCGCTTCGTATTCCCGCAGGTGATTTAAGTACCAAATTGTATAGTTTTGGTTGCCAGAGCGCTGAACTTTCTTATATTGGCAGGCGTTATACCACATACGGGTGGGTATAACAACCGTGAACTGTCCGCTGGCCTGAATTACCCATAACATTCGAGGACTGGAAATATCATTCACAGGCAGGTTGAAGTTCAGAATGAAAATGGATTATTGTACTACATGATTGGGCGGTTGGTTGTAGAATGAGCATGTCCAAGAATGGTTAACACTTTACCGGAGTATAGATTTGGAAACACTGGCTTTAATAGAAACAGTAACGCAGTATGACGCCCACACCAAAAAGAAGGCGCCTGCGAAAAATGAACGTCTTGCCGTTTATGGCAATCTGACCCCCAATGACCTGACGAATATGCTACGTTCGATGTTACTGGCGCGCAGAATCGAGCGCGAGGAGAAGCTTCTGTTACGTCGTGGCTATACACGGTTCTTCATTGGCTGTGGCGGCAAAGAATTAGTGGATGTTGCTCTGGCGCAATTCACAACTGTCGAGGACCCATTTGTCGGCTATTACCGGGACAAGGCCTTCGATATGCACCGTGACCAGTCTCTGGTGCGCGAAAAGATATATGAGGGTATTGGTGACGCCCGCGGGCGTTCCTCCGGCGGCGTGTCAATCCCTGCGCATCCGGCATATCCGGAACTGGGTATTTTACCGCAGGCCTCTTCAACCGGCTCGCAGGCCATGCCGGCGATGGGTGTGGCCTGCGCTATCAAGAATCCCACACCTGTTTCTGAACAATCAAAGTATCCCGGTGGGGCATACCCCGCTGATGCTGTGACTATTTGCTCTATCGGTGACGGCGCAACTTCATCGACAGAGTACCATCGCGCCGTGTTCAACTCTGTGCAGGACAAAGCGCGCATGGTCTGGAGCATTCTCAATTGCGGCTGGGCAATTTCGGTGGCGGTCGATGAGCAATATCCCGACGGCGACCCGACGACACAGTTCAAGGGCTATGAGAAGTTCGGTCTGAAAATCTACCATATCGACGGCACAGATATCAAAGACACGCTCAAACAGCTACCCGGAGCTATTCGCTACACTCGCGAAGGCAACGGCCCGGTGGTCATCAACTTCAAAGTCACCCGCGAGGGGAGCCACTCTGGTTCAGATGACCAGTCATTCTATATGCACCCCGACGAGCAGGCCTGGCATACCGAGAATGACGCAATTCTCAAAACCTGCCGGACATTGATTGAAGACAAAATCATCACCAAAGACGAAATTGCGGCGTTGTGGGATGAGATTGACAATGAGGTTTCCACAACCGCCTCCGAGGTCCTGGAAACGCATACGACCAAAACTGTCGAGGGGATTCTCTCAACAGTCAACAGTTATGACTGGGAAGCGACACAAGCGACATGGAGCAAGTACCGTTCGGCGATGGAAGAATCGCGCGAAGATCTCTACAAGAAATTCCACAAGGCCGGATACTTCAGTTCACCTGAGATTCCCGAAAAGATCGGCCCGATGACTTTCCGTCACGCTGTGAATTATGCGCTTTTTGATATTTTTGCCATGACCACAGACGCAGTGCTGTTTGGTGAGGATGTCGCTGACTGGTCAGGTAAGATGATCAAAGAGGAAAAACTGCACAAGAAAATGAAGGGCAAAGGCGGCGTGTTCCTGATGACCAAACATCTGCAGGACGCATTTGGCCCTGACCGTTGCTGGAACACTTCGCTTGACGAATCCGGCATTCTCGGCCGCGCAATCGGCCATTGTTTCCAGGGGCGGAGACCTCTGCCGGAGATACAATTCCTCGACTATATGTCGCCGGCCTATCAGGTTCTCAAAGACCGCATCGCAACAATGAGCCAATTGTCGAACGCCCAATGGTCACTACCAATGGTGATTCGCACTACTTTTGGCGGCTATAAACAGGGCGCAGG
>CAZFAL010000264.1:0-2921 GCA_964516945.1 uncultured Ignavibacteriales bacterium | reverse complement strand
CAAGCCGTTGGGGTTACTGGTTGTCATTGAGGCGGAGCACTTGTGTATGACCATGCGCGGTGTCAAGAAACCGGGGTCCGGCACTATCACCAGCGCGATTCGCGGCGGGATGCGTCGTGACGCAACGCGCGCCGAAGCGTTTGCGCTTATTCGAGGCAAGTAAACATGAGTGTCGGTTCAACTGCGGAGAAGATACATGCGGCAAACTGTGAGCTGGATTACAGTTGTCCTCTGGTAATGGGGGTTTTGAATGTCACGCCGGATTCATTCTCCGACGGTGGCGAGTTTCTCTCAGTCGATAGCGCTGTCTCACATGCGCAAAAGATGATTGCCGTCGGCGCTGATATGCTTGACATTGGCGGTGAATCCTCACGTCCCGGCGCGGGGAAGGTCTCCGATGAAGAGGAAGTGGAGCGAGTGATACCGGTCATTGAACGGATTCGGGCTGAATCAGACATCCCGCTTTCGGTGGACACGACAAAATCGTCAGTCGCCGAAAGGGCGCTGGCCTGTGGCGCTGATTTTGTCAATGACATTTCCGCCGGTCTGTTTGATGAAGCAATGATTCCACTGGTCGCCGAAAAGAACGCCGGGTATATTCTGATGCACATGCGTGGGACACCGCAGACTATGCAGAAGAATCCTGAGTATGATGATGTAGTCAATGAGGTGGCGGAGTTTCTGGTTGACAGGATCGAGTTTTGCATAGAAGCGGGAATCAAACGTGAGCGCCTGTTGATTGATCCGGGTATCGGTTTTGGCAAGACAGTTGAACATAATCTGGCGCTACTGACAAACATAGATGAACTTACAAGTATTGGTGTTCCGGTTGTGATTGGGACATCAAGAAAGTCGTTCATTGAAAAAATAGCAGGAGAGGCGCCGCCGCATAACCGGCTCGGCGGCTCTCTGGCCTCAGCGGTGTATGCGGTTGAACATGGCGCGAGCGTCGTGCGGGTTCATGATGTGGCTGAAACGAAGCAGGCGCTTGAAGTTCTGCATTCAATACTTGCCGCCGCCCCGCTTGGAAAGATAGCGAGACACTGATGGAGCTCTTTAGAATCGGTTTCCTCTCATTCGGGCTGAAAGACCTTGTCGATGTTGCCATAGTCAGCGCGCTGGTCTACAAGATGTTTGTGCTGATTCGCGGGACACGCACCGCACAGATGGCAATCGGGCTGGCATTGCTGATAGTGGTCGCCTCGCTGGCATATTGGTTGCAGCTTTCGGCGCTGTCATGGATATTCAGCAACCTCACGACGTTTGGCTTGCTGGCGCTGGTTGTGCTTTTTCAGCCCGAGTTACGCGGGGTTCTGGCAAATATCGGTTTGTCGGGACCATTGCGGCCGTTCAGTAATGTCACCGGGCGTTTTCTGATTGAAGAAATCTCACGCACAACCGTGCGCCTCGCCGAACTCAAGTATGGCGGCTTAATCATTATTGAACGACAGGTCGGCCTGCGGGATTATATTGAAACCGGTAAAGAAATGAACGCCAAGTTTTCAGTTGAACTTGTGACGACACTTTTCACCGGCTACACACCTCTGCATGACGGCGCGGTGATTGTTTCTTCCGGCGGCCAGATAGCCGCGGCGGCCTGCACACTTCCATTGACACAAAACCCGCTCTATCGCAAACTCTATGGCATGCGCCACAAGGCCGGGATTGGCATCACCGAATTGTCAGATGCAGTGGCGATTATCACCTCCGAAGAAACCGGCCAGATTTCTATCGCCTACAACGGCAAGTTACAACGCGACATTCATCGCAATGACTTCCGTGAAACACTGGCGAACTACCTGACCAAATAACACATCACGATCCGGAATCAGCTTCCCTGTCATGGAGTATGAGGTTTGCATAATCAGCGCTGATGAGACACTGGCGCTTCGTCAAGCTATCTTACGTCCACATCAGAAAACACATGAATGTGTTTTTACGCATGACACAGATGCAGAGAGTTTTCATCTTGGCGCCTTTGTTGATAAGCGCCTGATAGCGATTGCATCATTCCTGAAAGATTCACATCCTGATTTACCTCAGCCGGAATCACAATTCCGAATCCGCGGTATGGCGACATTGCCTGAGTACCAAAGGCAAGGAATTGGCATGGCGCTGCTATCTGAGGGAATATCACGTGTAAAACAAAGTGGCGCAACGCGCCTCTGGTGCAACGCCAGAGAGACGGCGCTGGGGTTTTACCAACGAGCCGGGTTTGCAATCTTCGGTGAGCGCTTTGAGCTACCGGGGATAGGGGCGCATTTTGCTATGTGGCGGGAGGTGTGAATTGGAGCTTAGAATATCTCCCCCAGAATGCCTGCGGCAAAGGAAACGTTCTTGCCGGAAGAAGAGGAGACTTCTTGCCAGCTAAAAGCGCCGACGTCCATCTGAAAAAATAGGTTCCAGCGGCTACGTGTCAACGAACGTGTTTTGAAGAGTCCAAACAACTGACTGGTCTCATAATAGGATACAGACCTACCAAGGCTGCGTTCAACCCTTGCTGAAATCGTCACGGTGTTCAGATTCGGAATCTGTGTTTCACCAATGTACTGTCGCAATCGCGTGGTGACACCGATGAGTGTCTGTATTCTCCAGGGGTATGAATCTACGGTTGTGTATCCTAGCTGAAGTGTGAGAGCGTCTGATGAAAAACGATCGGCGTTGCGAAAAGATACAAGAGTACTGTCAACGGCGGCCAGGGAATCCATATATGATTGCGGCAGGGAAGCGCCGCCGAATTCAATCCCAAGTTCCAACGTCACACGGCGAAAACGGACACCTGTGTTCAACAGTACCCGACTGTATTGAGATATAAGAATAGGTTGCGCGCTGTTGATGAAACGTCCTGAACCGATCGAAAAGCCAAGTAGCCCGCGGATGCCCGCTTTGCGAACAATTCCCTTGGTTCGTAGTCGATAGAT
>CAZFAL010000263.1:0-2924 GCA_964516945.1 uncultured Ignavibacteriales bacterium | reverse complement strand
GCCGGGTTATCAGCCGGCAAAGAGTTTTCTGGAATTACTTTCGTTCGTGAACGAAAAGAAATATCTTGAGCAATCCGCAGGATCCGCGCCAAAGAGCGGACAATAACGCGTCAATCCGGACACTGAATCAGGACAACAAATCAGGAAACACAAGTCGATGGCACAAACACAACACAACTCTGCGCTTGGAGCGCTGTCTGTCAATCTGCTTCTGGCGGCCAGTCTAATTAGTTTCATTTCCTGTTCAAAGTCTGCGAGCGAGGCTCAGGCAGACACTGCAAAAAATGCGGATGCAACGAGTGAGTCTGCAGCGCCGTCCACTACTGCGACACAATCGAACTTTGATGCCGACGCCTACAGTGGGCCAACATTCACCTTGCCGACTTCCGACGGCTCAACTATGACATTCACCGATTTGCTTGGCCGGGGCAAACCATTGGTTGTAAATTTCTGGGGCACCTGGTGTCCGCCATGCCGTCGGGAAATGCCGGAGTTTGTGAAGATTTACAAAGAATATCAACCGAAAGGTGTGCAAATCGTCGGCGTTGCGCTACGTGACACTCCTGAAAAGGTTATGGCGTATACGTCACAAAATGGTATCACATGGCCGATGGTACTCGGCGATATCAAGACTGCGCAGGACTATGGTGGTATCAGAGCCGTGCCGACGACAATCATTTATGACAGTCAGGGTAAGGAGCTTTCCCGTTATGTCGGCCCGATGACGTATGATATGTTCAAAGAGCGTCTCGACGTCGCATTAGAACATGAAAAAGAGATAGCCAGTCTGTAAGAACATATTCTTCCGCTCTGCACACGTCCACAGCGTCTGCACTAAGGTCAAAAACAAAAGAGCCCGCTTCATATTCTGAAGCGGGCTCTTTTGTTTTTAACGCCTGCTCTTGCCTCAGACATTTTTGCAGAGCATTTACCCGCGTGAAGCGTGACTGCGAACTCTGCCTTTACCGTTCTTCTTGATGCGGTTGAGTCCCTTTTGCGCCTTTGTGTTTCTGGCGTTTAATTCCAGAGCAATAGCATAACTCCCTGCGGCCTTGCGCGGCTTACCGGATTGCTCGTAGGTCAGGCCGAACGCCGTATGAATACGTGACTTGATCTTGGGATTCTTCGGGGCCTGATGGAGCGCGAGTTCTAACCGGTAGGTGGCCAGTTTGTACTCATGAATCTCGCGATGGGAAATCCCAAGATAATACTGCGCTTCCCAGTTCCCGGGGTGTTTTGCCAGTGACTTCTGGAATTGCTTAATGGCCTTTTTATATCGGCCCTGCCCATAGAATCTGACACCATTGCGAAAATGTTTGTCTGCGGCAACGGCCAGACCCTTGTTGTGCGGGACCTTTGGAACTTCTTTGACAACAACCGTTTTCTGGTAGGTTGTGCAGGATGAAACTGACAGCGACAGTCCCGTAGCCAGCGTCAGTAACATTAGCGCCAACGCAGATGTTCTCATAACTTTCATGTGCGAAACTCCAGGTTTTGAACGTGATAGATTTAATGCTGAATTTGACTCTTTAGACTCTACATCGACAGACCGGACGGTGATTATTATTTCAGATGCATTCTGTCGCTCAAAGTTTGCACAGACAGCCGACAAATGGTCAGTATTAACGCAAAAAAGTCAGGAGCCGATATACTATACTATGAACAATCGCAAATTCACTTCCGAAACAAAGGTTGCCTTTCAGGGAGAACATGGGGCGCATTCAGAAGCTGCGGCGCTGCAGGCCTTTGGTGATAAAATCACCACTGTGCCCTGTGAAACATTCGCCGGAATCTATTCAGCGGTATCAGGTGGCAACGCCGACTATGGTGTGGCGCCGATTGAAAATTCTCTGGTCGGTTCAATACACCAGAACTATGACCTGTTGCTTGAGTGGGGACTGCCGGTTGTCGCTGAGATAAATTACAAAGTCTCGCATGCATTGCTGGCGCGCAAAGGCGCCACTATCGACGGCATCAACAAAGTATACTCGCACCCGGTGGCTCTGGAGCAATGTCGTGCGTTTTTTGAGGCGCATCCGCGCATGAAACCGATTGTCTGGAATGACACCGCCGGAGCGGTCAAGATGGTTTCTGAGTCATCGCTAATCAATGCCGGAGCTGTTGCCGGTGTTTCCGCCGCGCAGATCTATGACATGGAAATCCTGCAGGAAGAACTCGAAGATCAGCCCAACAATCACACCCGCTTTCTCGTGATAGCCAAAAAGCCGGAGCCGTTTGAAGGTCAGTGCAAGACTTCAGTCGTGTTTTCACTGAAAAACGAACCCGGCGCGCTGTTCAAATGTCTCTCGGTGTTCGCCTTGCGGGATATTTCGCTGACCAAAATCGAATCCCGTCCGATGCGTCAGGAGGGCTGGCAGTATTTCTTCTATGTGGATTTCGCCGACTCGGCGCATTCCGAGCGCGGAGCCAAAGCGCTGTCACATCTCGAAGAAGTTGCGGTCTTTGTGAAAGTTCTCGGAACCTATGCCAGCGATTTAAGTTTCGCCAGTCACGCCCACTGAGTAAATTGAGTGTTGGGGGTGACGATGGAAAACCTGCAGGAACAAATCTCAAACTTCTTCGCGCTTGACCCGGCGCTCGTCAGCAAAATGCTGTCGTCGGCGCTCGTGGTCATTGCGCTATTCCTCACACGCTTGATAATCATTCGTATTGTCACTCGTCACACCGATGATGTCCGCGTGCGCTACACCTGGCGCAAGAGCGCAACCTATATCTCCGTCTTGATAGGCGCGATGATTCTCGGGCGCGTGTGGTTTTCGGGTTTTCAATCTGTCACTACCTATCTTGGTCTGGTGTCCGCCGGTGTCGCCATTGCGCTGAAAGACCCGCTCTCGAATCTTGCGGCGTGGATATTCATTGTCTGGCGCAGGCCATTCACCCCCGGAGACCGTATTGAAATCGGC
>CAZFAL010000262.1:0-2925 GCA_964516945.1 uncultured Ignavibacteriales bacterium | reverse complement strand
ATTCCGAGGTCGGACATGTGATGGCGCGAAATTCATGTTCAATACAGATCTCGACCCGGGGCCGTTTGATTCTATTTATGTCTGGGGGCGCGACCCCGCATTCGCAGGTATTACAACTCAATACGTCATCAGTTTTGACCCACCGAACAACGCTGACGGTGAGTCTTACTACAGTTTTGGCGGTGTGACACTCGCGCCGGGTGAGACAAAGTCGCTCGGACTGTTTCAGTTTGCATTTACCGGCGCCAGCGCCCCTGCTGTGTATGACGGCGACCCGACAAATCCAGCTCAATTTGCCGACCTCGCTGATCTTATCAACAAATGGGCGGGCTTTGGTCGCGGCGATGTCAACAATGACAAAGTCATTGATTTGGGCGATGTCGCGTATCTGGCGCGGACAATTGGCGGTGGCAATGGCCCGTTTCCGTTTGAGCGGCTTGGTGATGTCAATGATGACGGCGCTGTAGATGCCGCGGATGTGGCCTATCTGATAGACTTTTACTTCAACTGCGGTCCCTGTCCGGTGGACAACTGGGCGCTTGGGCTTTGTGCACAGTAGGTCGATTGTCTGGCGCGCATTTGGGGCGATTGCTTGGTAGAAGGACTAAAAAAAGCTCCTCGGGTAGGACTCGAACCTACGACCCGCTGGTTAACAGCCAGCTGCTCTACCAACTGAGCTACCGAGGAATATATTGCAGAATATGGCGACCGCGGCGGCGGAGTGGTCGGCGGCGCGGTTTGGGAAATTCGGAAATAAATCGCCGAATGTAAAGAGCCGACAGGCAAAAAAATCCGGTATGGCTCTCAAGAATCATATCGGCCAGGTTCAATCAGGCGCTGAGCCAACAACTGTACTCTTTCGATTGAGAGCGTGATCGCGAATGAATCTCCGTCCCTGGTGCGATTTCAACTGCTTTTCACGTCTCATGGCCTCTGAGCGAGTCTCAAAACTTTCGCTGTATACGAGTTTCCAGGGTAAATACGCTTTTGTTGACTTAACTTCACCGGCATTGTGCGCGCTCAGTCGGGAACGTAAATCAGCCGTCTGTCCGACGTAGATTCTATCGAAAGTCTCAGAAAAAAGTACGTAGACATTGAACACGGTGTTTTACTCGAACAGGAAGAATTCCCAAAAACAACTATAGGTCTTTCCTAGCCTACGACCCGCTGGTTAATCCGGCAGACGCCGGACTCTACCAACTGAGCTACCGAGGAATATATTGCAGAATATGGCGGCCGCGGCGGCGGAGTGGCCGGCGGCGCAGTTTGGGAAATTCGGAAATACATCGCCGAATGTAAAGAGCCGACAGGCAAAAAATCCGGCCCGTATGTATCTCATCGACGTATTTGCCGGAGAGTTTATTGTCGGGTTTCTGCGTCCGGCAGTCGCCGGACTACGGAACCCGATCTACAATATCGTTGCTTGATTTGTAGGGGCACAGCGCGCTGTGCCCCTACGGGTTGGACATTCCGCCTAATACCAATGTTATCTGTCCTCCGAAAGCGGTTTATTTCATCGCGCTTTTGAGCCGGGCGGCTACGGCGTCCCAGTTGACGACATTCCACCAGGCCTTGATGTATTCGGGACGGCGGTTTTGGTATTTCAGATAGTAGGCGTGCTCCCAGACATCGATACCGAGAATCGGGGTCGCGCCCCATTGAGCGACTTTGTGCTGGTTTTCGGCCTGACAAATGACAAGACGGTTGTCTGTCGGACGATAGTGCAACAGCCCCCAGCCACTCCCCTCGACAGCGCCGGACGCCGCTGAAAATTGCGCCTGGAAACAGCCGAAATCACCGAAATCTTCATTGATTTTGTCCGCCAGATCGCCTGTCGGCTCGCCACCGCCGCCATTGCCATTGGGGGCCATCGTCGCCCAGAACATCGAATGCAGATAATGGCCGCCATAATGAAACGCCAATTGCCGTGACCAGTGCTGAATCAGGCCGTAATCACCGGCGGCGCGGGCTTTGGCGAGAGCCGCCTCGGCGCCGTTGAGTCCGTTGACATAGCCCTGATGATGCTTGCTGTGATGAAGCTCCATTGTCTCTTTGTCGAGAAACGGCTCGAGAGCGTCATAGTTGTACGGCAGTTCCGGTAAAGTGTGTTTGGTGAGTGTTCCGCATGATTCTGCAGTTGCTGTGGTCATCGTCTATTCCTCCGTGTTTTGAATTTTGCCAACAATAATTTGCTGATAATAATGGCAGTCATGGGCTAACCGTTTGCCTGATAACAGGTAATCCCATCCGGTCGGCTATCTGCCTCTTAGGTAACATATAGGCAGACTCTTCGCACTGTCAAGCTATCCTGCGCAGTAAATTGGAGTAAAACTATCTATTACTCTTCTCTACCGGTTTGGCTCCCGGATGCGGCTTATCCATCTACTTGATTGACTTACTACTTGATTGACATACCGTTTCGCTGGACTATATTCCCGACCGCATGGACGCTGAACGAACATTGAAAGCGGGTGTATCAGCCGCAATTTACATTCTCGCCACATCTCTGACACTGCTGTTGACCGCAGGGATAGGCATGGCGGGGTCATTGCATTTGCCTGACGGGGCGCTGGGAAAGCCGGGGTTGCGTCTTTGGGCGTATCGGACAGATATCACTCTTGACGCTTCTGACCCGCGTGGGACCGACGGCGCGGAGTTCAGTAGCGGCAGAGCTGAGATTCTGATTCCGGTGTCGCGACGAGTGACCTTGCTCGCCCGCTATCGGGCGGAAAACCGGCTGAATATTCTGCATCAGGCGCAAGTCGGCGTAAGGTTTCGGCTTTTTCAGCCGGATACAGGCGACAGGGGCGCAGACGGGCTGAAGGAAATAAACCCGGACGGGCCTGTGGGGTATCCGTATTTTACAGTGGCCGGTGGGTTTCGGCTCTATGAAAACCAGACTGATGTGCGCTTTGGACTGCTTGG
>CAZFAL010000261.1:0-2929 GCA_964516945.1 uncultured Ignavibacteriales bacterium | reverse complement strand
CGGTGCACCGCCTTGCGCGCAAAGCGCATGAGGCGGGCGCCAGAATCCTCGTCGACGCCGCACAACTTGTGGCGCATCGCAAACTCGATATGCTCCCCGACGACCATCCCGAACATCTGGACTTCGTCGTCCTCTCGGCCCACAAAATGTACGCGCCGTTTGGAACCGGCGCCCTCGTCGGACCCAAGGAAATCTTTCTGAAAGAAGGACCGGAATATCCGGGAGGTGGCACAGTCAATATCGTCACCGAGGACAATGTCTACTGGGGCGACACTCCGGACCGTGATGAAGCTGGAAGCCCGAATGTTGTCGGCGCCGTGGCGCTTGGCGCGGCAATCAAAACCCTGATGAGTGTCGGCATGGACAACATCACGGCGCACGAAGAAGAATTGATCGCCTACACTTTGGAGAAGATGCGCAATATGTCCGGCGTGACTGTCTATGGCGAAACAGACCCGGCGCGCGCGAATGAAAAAGTCGGCGTGGTGCCATTCAATCTCGACAATGTCCCTCATTTCCTGACTGCGGCGATACTTGGCTATGAGGGCGGCATCGGTGTCCGCAGTGGTTGCTTTTGTGCGCATCCGTATGTTGTGCATTTGCTTGCTATCGAAAGCGGTGAACAGCGCGCCTGGCAGGAGCGGATGCTCGGTGGCGACAAAACCGATATGCCGGGGATGGTGCGCGCCAGTTTCGGTTGCTATAATACCACCGATGACATTGACAAGCTCATCGAAATGCTGCAGCGAATCCAGCGCAAGGATTACTCCGGCGATTACGAGCAGGAAGTCCGTAGCGGTGAGTTTGTCCCCCGCAACTACACCGAGCCACACGCTGAGTATTTCAATTTGCATAGCGAATAACGCTCATGTATTCTATATCACATTTCGCCTGCCAGGTGAAACTTTTGCCGCCAAGTGACAGTACAGTGGGTAACATATACGTGGGAGGTCTCTCTTGAGCGTAGTCGCCTGAGAGCGCTTGTCCTTCTGTTGATCCACTCATTTTACAAGGGGAGATGTTCGCATGGCGAATCCGGTTGTACATTTTGAAATCGGTTGTAAAGATGGGGCAAAAACACAGGAGTTTTTTGCCAAATTGTTTGATTGGAAGTTCCAGGAGTTCGGCCCGGCGCGAATGATAGACACGGGCTCGAAAGAGGGCATTCATGGTCATGTCAATTCACTGGGACATGAACCGCACAATTACACAGTCATCTATGTGCAGGTCGATGACTTGCAGGCCTATCTCGACAAAGCCGAATCACTGGGCGGCAAGACTGTGGTGGCGCCGACTGAAGTCCCCGAAGCCGGACATTTCGCCTGGCTCACCGACCCCGAAGGAACAATGGTCGGTATTTGGAAACCGCTGTAGATGTTTAGTGCATTTTGCGATTTCCTCAAAAATCTGATAGCTTCAAGTCTTGACTTAGGAAAGCCCGCCAAGGACAGCGGGCTTTCTTGTGTGTGAGTAGATGGTTCAGCCGTTTTATAGAACAGAAGATGAACAGAGATATGCCTCACCCGTATAAAAGTTCGTTCCCCGGTCTGCTCGATAGGTATGCCGGAAACATTGAACCTCGAAGGTTTGGAGTGTGAAAGTGGGTAGGAGAAGTAAGGCAGGGCTTGGATTTCTGGCGTTCTTTTTCACTGTTGCTTTATGGTCACCGGTTTTTGGCAGAAATGTGTACCGGGCGCGCGTGCTGGATAAGAGCACAAAAGAGCCGGTCATCGGCGCCATCGGGGTTGTCGATACCCTGCAAATCGGCGCGAATGTCGATATGGACGGCGTGTTGATTATCAATAACGTCCCGAATGGAACGTTTGATATCCGTGTTTCCTGTCTCGGTTATCACCCCGAGCACATTACAGTCCATTTCCCGCAGGAAAACGCTCAGGACACAACAACCATCTACCTTGAATCTGAGACTGTGCAAGTAAAAGGTGTCACAGTCGTGACCACAAACCGCAGTAACCGTGTGCCCGACAAAACACCTCAGCGTGTCGAAGTTCTCGGCGAAGAGGAAGTCAATGAAGAAGTCTCAATCCGCCCGGGCAATATCTCGAAGCTCCTCAGCGAAACATCAGGCATCCATGTCCAGCAAACATCACCGCTTTCCGGGAATGTGAGTTTCCGCCTGCAGGGATTGCCAGGAATCTATACGCAACTGCTCAAAGACGGATTTCCATATTTCAACGGATTCTCATCCGGACTCAGTTTGTTGCAAATCCCACCTCTGGACCTGCGTCAGGTCGAGGTCATGCAGGGCTCTAATTCGACTCTCTACGGCGACGGCGCAATCGCGGGAATCGTCAATCTCGTCTCACGCGAACCCGGCGACAAGCCGGAATGGAATCTGATTCTCAATGGCACATCACGCAATGGCGCTGATGCAAGTTCGTTTTACCGGGGAAGGATAGGTGGCTCCGGTGTGACATTTCTGGCGAGCCAGAGCATGCAGGAGGCGGTTGATGTAGACAAGGACGGCTTTACTGATTTGCCGTTTGTGCGACAGGTCACGTTGAATCCGAAAGTGTATCACACATTTGACGATGGAACATCATTGATGGTGGGTGTGTCCTCATTCTTCGAAGACCGCAGTGGCGGGGATATCTCTGCGATGCGCTTTGGGGTTGATTCTGCTCACAAGTACATTGAACGGAACGAATCGAAACGATTGAATGCGCAGGCGCGTCTCGACGGACAATACAAGAATCATGGAAAGTATACGCTCAAGAGCAGTGTCTATTCATTCCGGCGCACTCTGCAGGCGCTGGATAAGCAATTCTCCGGCAGGCAAATCTCAAGCTATTCAGAGCTTTCATATGCAAGTTCGTTCGACAACAATGATGTTGTCCTCGGTGTCAATGTCCTCAGTGATTCTTTCTCAAAGAAAAAGAAAACTGCGACCAATCCGGACTATGCCTAT
>CAZFAL010000260.1:0-2953 GCA_964516945.1 uncultured Ignavibacteriales bacterium | reverse complement strand
GAAACCCCGCCCCTACGTCAGCGTAGTGTCCTGCTTAATTCGCAACCGGGCTTAGCGGCGCTAAGCCCCTACGAATGAATCATGCAGCGCTCCACACGGCGCTTGTTGAAAAAGTCATCTCGAGTTGCGTCAGGTCTTGCGACAGCGCTTTTTGCTGTCGTGTGACCTGACGCTTTTCCCGGGGAACGTGTCGGGTCACAGCTTTTTTTATGAAACTGTCGCTTTGCGAGAATCAAGACCAAGCACAACAAACGGAACTTTTTCAACAGGCCATCGGCCGACGGTTTTTCAAAAAGGCCCTCATTCCGGAATCGCCTTCACCGCAGTTTCTGTTTGGAACACCCCCGCTATTCACGCTATTATCACTTTTGGCCGAAACACTGTAGACGGCTGTTTTTTGAAGGACACAAACCATGCCCAGAACCACACCCCTTGAACCATACCCGGATTTACCGGAACATCTCGACAAATTGCGCGACTTGATGCTCAATTTGCGCTATAGCTGGGACCCGCAAACTGTTGACCTGTTCGAATGGCTCGACAAAAAGACCTGGCGGCGTTGTGACCGCAATCCGGTGCGGACGCTGGCGTCAATTCCGTTTGCGCGCCTGCAGGAGGCCGCTAATGACAGCGCCTTTCTCGCCGAACTGGACCGCGCCTGGGAGGCCCTGCAGGAATACAAAACCCGCGCCGGCTGGTTTCAACATCAGTTTCCGAACCAGTCAGACGGGCTTATCGCCTACTTTTCCGCCGAATACGGACTGGACACCGGCCTGCCGATTTATTCCGGCGGACTCGGCGTGCTCTCCGGCGACCATCTCAAATCCGCCTCGGATTTGGGACTGCCGTTGATTGCCGTCGGCCTGCTCTATCGTTGCGGGTATTTTCATCAGTCAATCGCCGCCGACGGCCAGCAGGTTGAGCGCTATGTTGAAAATGACTGGCGCAGTATGCCGGTGTCACTTGTGCTTGATGACAAAGGTCGGCCATTCCGCACCAAGTTTCAGGTCGGCGGGCATGACGCATTCCTGCGTATCTGGAAAGCCGAAATCGGCCATGTGACACTCTACCTGCTTGACACCAACCTGCAGGAAAATGACGAATATGTGCGCGAGACAACCTCGGTCCTCTACCCCGCCGACAAAGACCTGCGACTCCGACAGGAAATCACTCTCGGCATCGGCGGCGCCAAGGCGTTACACGATCTCGGTATCAGGCCACAGGTGTTCCATATCAATGAGGGACATTCGATGTTCCTCGTCTTTGAGCGGATACGCCTGCTGATGGAACATGACTTCGTCAATTTCTCCGAGGCCTGGGAACTGGTCCGGAAGACAACCGTGTTCACGACACACACTCCTGTCCCCGCCGGCAATGAGACCTTCAATCCGCAACTGCTGGAGCCGTATTTGCGCCCCTATGCCGAATCGCTCGGACTGAGCTGGGGCCAATGGCTGGGGATGGGTCGTTCAAATCCCGCCGATGACCGTGAATGGTTTTCGATGACCATCGCGGCGCTGAAAAACACCGGCTACGCCAACGGTGTCAGTCAGTTGCATGGCGAAGTCAGCCGCAAGATGTGGCGCCACGTCTGGCCGGATAAACCCGAAGAAGAAATACCAATCGGCGCAATCACCAACGGTGTGCATCCACGCACCTGGATAGCGCCGTCAATCTGGCGACTCTATGAGGCGCACATAGGGCCAAGTCTTGAGAACAAGCCCTCGGACTTTTCCCAATGGGGGCAGATAGCAGGTATCCCGGCGGAGCATCTCTGGGGAGCGCATCAACAACAACGCGAGAAACTTGTGCGCTTTGTCCGTCACCGTCACAGCGCCCAGATGACGATGCGCGGCGAGTCCACCCGGGACATTGAACAAGCCGAAAAAGTTCTGGATACGAATATTCTGACAATTGGATTCGCCCGCAGATTCGCGACATACAAGCGCGGGGATCTGATTTTTTCGGATATGGAGCGGCTGGAAAAACTGCTCTTCGACGAGCGCCGTCCTCTGCAATTAATCATAGCCGGCAAGGCGCATCCGAATGACTTTCAGGGTCAGGCGGTAATTAAGCGCGTTTTCGAATTAGCCCGTGACGAACGAATCAGTCGACGGGTTGTTTTTGTCGAAGATTATGATATCACTGTCGCGCGTTATCTTGTCGCCGGATGTGATGTCTGGCTGAACAATCCCCGCAAACCCGAAGAGGCCTCCGGAACCAGCGGGATGAAGGCGGCGTTCAACGGGGTTCTCAACTTTTCAATTCTCGACGGCTGGTGGGCTGAGGGCTACTCTCCGGACTATGGCTGGGCGATAGGCGCCAATAATGATTGTGGGAATCATGAAGAAACCGATGCTCGAGACGCCGAGGCGCTGTATGCGACACTGCAAACGAAGATTATTCCACTGTTTTATGAGCGCAATGAATCCAATGAGCCCGACAAATGGATTCAGATGATGAAGCGCTCAATTAGCGCTGTCGGCCACCGCTTTTCATCACACCGGATGGTGGCGGATTACACAAATCAATACTACATCCCTGCTTTGCGGGACTTTCAGAAGCTGAGCGAGAACAATTATCAAGTTCTGCGCGAGATGGCGCCTCCTGCAAACCAGATTGTCAACGGTTAACCGGCAATACGAGATCGAACCTCGCCTGACCCCGCCTTGATTCTTGTTTTGCAAGCGCCTCGCTTTCTCTATCAGAGCTACCGGCCAAAGACGCAAACAGTCTCAGTTTGCATACTCTTCTTACATCAGCCGAAGAACCACTTCGAGTAACTCACATAACCGGCGCGCTCTCAGCGCATTAGACGCCCCGCGCTTCCGGCTGTAATCAGACTGAAACTTTTGGCGTTTCCGGCCGTCTATGGTAGTGGTTGTTTGCGCCCGGCTGACGACCTCTGAATTTGCTCAGATAGGAAGAGTCAGTCCGTCGCACCGAATAAAGT
>CAZFAL010000259.1:0-2982 GCA_964516945.1 uncultured Ignavibacteriales bacterium | reverse complement strand
TGTCCGACGGTGGTTAACAATGTCGAAACGCTGGCAGTGGCGCCGCATGTGATAAACAACGGCGGTGACTGGTATGCCGAGTTCGGGACAGAAAAATCCAAAGGCACAAAGTTGTTCTCATTGAGCGGCCATATCAATCGTCCGGGCAATTATGAACTCGAGATGGGCACGTCACTGCGCTACTTGATTGAAGAAATGGGCGGCGGTGTTCCTGAAGGACGCAAGATTAAGGCGATTATCCCGGGCGGGGCGTCATGTCCATTCATGACTCCGGACCAGATTGACACGCCGTTGGATTATGAGTCAATTGCCGCGGCCGGTTCGATGCTTGGCTCCGGCGCCTGTATTGTGCTGGATGAGCGCACCGATATTGTCTGGGCGACATATAAGCTGATTAAGTTTTTCATGCACGAGTCATGCGGTAAGTGCACTCCGTGTCGCGAAGGCACAAAATGGATAACGCAACTCGTTGAGCGGATTCTCAACGGCGAGGGCGACGAATCGGATATTGATAAGATTGACAACATTTGCCACAATATCCTGGGGCGCACGATTTGTCCGCTTGGTGACGCCGCGGCGATGCCGGTAATTTCAGTGGTGCAACGTTATCGGCAGGATTTTGTCGACAGGATCCGCGCTAAGGATGTTCTACCGATGGAGCAGTTTGCATTCAATTGATAGAAGTATAGTGTCAGAATATGAGTGATACAGCGACAAAAACTCAAGCGACTACTCCCGATGTGGAGATGGTGACGCTGACAATTGACGGGCGCACGGTGTCTGTGAAGAAAGGCGCGACTGTGCTGGACGCCTGCCGTCAGGAGGGGATTCCGGTGCCGACATTCTGCTGGCATCCGAAACTGCGTTCGGTTGGCGCCTGTCGGATGTGTTATGTGGAGATTGAGAAGTTTCCCAAGCTGATGGTCAGTTGTGCGACCGAGGCGATGAATGACATGGTTGTCTTCACCGATTCGGAAAAATGTCGCGAGGGCCGTAAGGCGGTGATTGAGTTTATCCTGCTGGATCACCCGTTGGACTGCCCGACTTGTGATAAGGGTGGTGAATGTGATTTACAGGATAACGCGTTTGAGTATGGGCTTTCAGATGATACGCGCTATGTGTTCCGCAAAACACGTCATATTCGCGACAGAAACGCTACATTCGATGACCTGAGAATCGGCCCGGAGATGGTGCGCAATCAGAATCGCTGTATTTTGTGTTACAAGTGTGTGCGCGCCAATGAAGAGGCCTTTGGTGAATATGATATCGGCGCCTACCAGCGTGGTTTCCACACTGAGATCGACGCGGCGCCCGGCGGTCAAGTGGCGTCACTGTACAGCGGCAATCTGGTTGAGATTTGCCCGGTTGGGGCGCTGACGAGTAGTGACTGGCGCTACAAGATTCGTGTCTGGAACACACAGACGGTTCCGTCGATTGACCCGTATCATGCCGACGGCGCCAATCTGACACTCTGGAAAGACGCGCGCAAAGTTTACCGTGCGACATCGCGGATGAATGATGAGGTTGATGACGGTTGGCTCTCCGATATTGCTCGCTATGGGTATCAAATCGCTACATCAGAGCGTAGACTGAAGACTCCTCTGCTAAACAAGAACGGCGCCTTGACAGAGGCGACATGGGAAGAAGCGCTCGGGGTGATTGGCAAGCGTTTCAAGGAAGTCAAAGAAAGTCAGGGAGCGCCCTGTCTGGCGGGTGTTGTCTCACCCAATCTTGATTTGAAGACATTGCATTGTTTCAACAAGCTCTTCCGTGGAGCGTTCGGTTCGAACAATGTTGATTATCGCTCCGGATATACGAATCTGTCTACGGATATGAATTCCACATATAACTACATGGCCGCGCGGCCGTTTGCTATCAATGATATTGTATCTTCGGATGTCACTCTGGTTGTCGGTTCTAATCTGATTCGTGAGCATCCGAATGTACATTTGAAAGTTCGCCGGGCTGTGTTTGAGAAACTTGGCTGGTTGTATACGGCAAATCCGTTCGTCACCAAGTCCGGTGATTGTTCGACTGATGAAATGGTGTATTGTCCGGGGACGGATGAAGCGTTTCTCAACGGTCTGGCTTTGAGCTTGATTAAGCAGGGACTTGGTAATGAGTCTATTGACGTAAACAAAATCGAGACCTTACTGAAGCCAAATACTATCGAACAGTGCGCGGAAGTGTGTGGCATCAGCGCTGAGCGTATCAATGAATGCGCAAAGAAGCTGGCGACAGCGAAATCGCCGACGCTGATGGCTGGCGAGTTGCTTTCGACTTCCCCGGCGCGGGAAACAATCGCGCAGGCGTTCTACAATGTTGCGCTTCTGCTGGGTATTATTGACGGCAAACGCGGGCAGGCGGCGATTCTGTGCAAGTCCGCCAACAGCAAAGGCGCTGAGGCGCTGGGTGTGTTCCCCGAAATCACCGAACAGCAAAAGGCGACATTAGGCAAGCTCTTTGGTTCATTCCCTGAACTACCGGGCGCCAACTGGGATGCGATGTTGCGCGGGGCGGTTGAAGAAGATATTAAGGCCATGCTGATAGTGGGAGCCAATCCGGTGCAGACAGGGATTGATCATGGTCATATCAAAAAGTCACTGGAGGCGCTTGATTTTCTCGTTGTCGCGGATTTGATGGAGACACCAACAACGGCGCTTGCTGATGTTGTCTTGCCGTTGTCGAGTTTTGCCGAGTACGACGGTTCATTCACTAATCTTGAAGGACGCACTCAGGATTTCAGCGCCGGAATGCCGAGGGTCGGAGATTCACTGCCGGGATATGAGGCGTTGAACCGTATTGCACAAGCGGTGGGTTACAATCTTTTCGCAGATAAGGGCTCTTTGCAGAATGAAGTCGAAGACATCCTTGACGCCTATAGCGCTCCTGAGAGGAAACATTTCCTGATGGAGGCGCATCATCAGGAGGCGTCGCCTGCGCCTGAGGGAAGTTATCCGTTGTATGTCGGCGATGCGTTGC
>CAZFAL010000258.1:1414-3007 GCA_964516945.1 uncultured Ignavibacteriales bacterium | reverse complement strand
AGCCGATTGGTTTGACTTTGATGTATCTCCCGGAGCGCAGAAACCAGCCGAGCGCTCCGGAGATTAGCGCTGCAAATACTCCGGTCTTTACCAGCGCTCCAACTCCGGCGGCGAATTTGCCTTGTTCTGGACTGAAATACATCGATGCCTGTGTCAGTAAATACCAGAGGAGAACGAATGAAATAACCGGCGCCAGCCAGCGGTGAAACGATTGCAGGCGCACACGGGTTGTGACTATCTGGACAAGCAAACATGCCGACAGCGCTCCGGCTGGTAACGTCAAAAAGATAGCATAGCGCAAGGGACGGTAGAAAAATGGCGACAAGCCGGCAATCCCGATCAACAACCAGACTGCACAGAACAACACCGGCGTGAAGCCCTCATCATATTTCAGCTTCAATGGCGCGGTTACTGTGACAAACACTAACGCCAGTCCCGCCAGCGCCAGCCAGAGCGGCTGGTACTGGCTCAGTCCGGATTCGCCGCCATAAGTGAACAGCATCTTGATAAAATTGAGCGGTGAGCCAAGCCCCGGCGGCGCCCCGTACATCCCGGTTGTTTGCTCATGATAATAGGACAACACAAGCGACATGTCTCCGCCGTAGAACACCAACGCATACAACCCGCCGCCTGCGACAACTCCGCCAATCACATAGAGCGTCGGCAATAGCGCTTGCTTACGGTATTCATAAACAAGTGTCACTAACACCGGCGCCAGCAACAATGCGCCAAACAGTTTCCCGGCCAGCGCCGCCAGCGCTATCAGGACGCCACAGACAATCTGCCCGATGATTGTTCTGCCGTATGTGACATACACATAAAACAATGCCCCGCTCAGGAATATCAAACCATTTTCAAGAAACGGATAGCGTCCATAGAAAAACAGCAGATGATTGACACTCAACAGAATCACTGTCACCAGCGCCTCTTTCTGTCCCCGCCTGCGATATATTCCGAGTGTAAACAGTAATATCCCGCCAATACTCAACAGAACCGCCGCGAGATTGGCAGTGATACGCGACACTCCGCCTGCCGCAAATGTCAAATACGCCACACCGGAGACAAGCGAGTTCTTGAAATTGTCCCAGCGATGAATCCCGAATAGGTTCGAGTCGCCGAAGAGGGCGTGTTGTCTGGCGTGATACGTCAGGTGATATGGATCTGTCAGCAGTGACTGCCCGTGCTTGACAAAGTACAATGGAGGGTCATTTGCAAGCGCCACAAATTTCAGCGCTATCAAAACTACAGCCAGCGCAATCAGCGCTATAGTGACTTGTTTGGGGAAGCGGGAGTTGTCCTTGCTCATCGTATTTGCTACTTGTTCGTGTCAGTCGTATCAGTTGTCACACTGAACATATGCGCGTCAATGCGGTGCAGTACACCAAATGAATCCGGAACAAGTTTCTTAAGTAATTCCTCATGCTCGCTATCAAAACGCGCGACTGCTTCAGTATCCAGTGTGGCGCTGATTCCACGCGAGGCGCGAATCCTGCCGCGCCAGCTCTCATGCGTAAATGGAATCTCCTCATCATAGTAGAACATCGCCTCGAGTGTCAGGCGTTCGTCATACCACTCAGGATACACCGGCACATT
>CAZFAL010000258.1:0-1314 GCA_964516945.1 uncultured Ignavibacteriales bacterium | reverse complement strand
GCCAGCGCCCGCGCCACTGTGCCGGTTCCGGTCGCCAGATCAAGAACCTGCTGTCCAGGCAGACCGATACCATGTTTTTTCAGCCGGGCATAGAAACTGTCCGGAAACCCCGGACGATGGCGCGCATAGTCCTCAGAGGCCTCACTCCAATCAATCGCTCTGTCGCCGTCTTTGGCTTCTAATCCGTGCATGCGCTACTCTGCTGTCTGTCCGTCTTATTCTTTTGAAGTGATTGTTTCATGAACAAATGTCATCAGCGCCGCGTCATAGTCCACCTGCCCGACAATATATGTGTCTTCATGCCCGCCCGGCAATGACACAAAACGCTTCGGCTCATTGGCGGATTCATAGACTTCCTTGCCCATTGACTCTGGCACAAGTTCATCGTCACTGCCGTGCATAATCAACAACGGCACATGAATCCGTGCCACCTGCGCCTGATTATCGTAGACAATCCGCGACAACATCCGCACCGGCAAAAACGGATACAATCGCGCGCCCATATCCGGTATCGACGTAAACGGCGCCTCCATAATCAGTCCCGCCGGTGTGGGTTTGCCTTCCTGTGTCAATTCCGCAACAAGATGTGACGCCACAGCCGCGCCGAGTGAGCGACCGAGGACAATAATCTTTTCCGGCGGAACATTGAATTGTGTTATCAAATACTCCCAACAGGCGCGAATGTCAGCATACGTTCCCTGCTCGGAAGGGCGCCCTGAGCTTTTCCCGTACCCCTGATAATCAAAGCAAAAGACATTCAATCCCAGCGAGCGCCAATGGGATATCAAATCCAGTCGATGTGAGATATTGCCGCCGTTGCCGTGGGCGAAGAAAATTGTGCCGAGTGGCTGGCCGGTTGTGACCGCCAAATCGCTGAACAAATGCCAGCCATGCAATTTGGAGTTATCGGCGGATGTCACCTGGCAATCCACATAATACATTTTGTAGTCAACCGGTGTGGCCTCAAGTTCCTTTTTCGGATAATACACCAGCGAGGACTGCCGGAAATACAGCCAGACGCAGAGGCCGAGATAGCCAATAGCGATAATCGTGAGTATGACAAGGAGGGCTTTCATGATTCTTTGATAATATGTGTAGCGAGGTGATTCTCAAAGAATAAAGCGTCGCTATATCCCGCTGAGGGCTCGTAGGAGAAGTCCAGCTGTTGTAGGCTCGTCGAAAAACCTTCGACTGTTGTTTCGGGTCTTGATTTTTGCAAAGCGACAGTTTCATAGAAAAGAGCTGTGACCCGACACGTTACCCCGGTACAAGCGTCAGGTCACACGACAGCAAAAAACGCTGTCGCAAGACCTG
>CAZFAL010000257.1:0-3067 GCA_964516945.1 uncultured Ignavibacteriales bacterium | reverse complement strand
TGTGCTCTTCCGATCAGGCAGGGTGATGATGTCATCTATCAGCAGATGATATCTTTTGCGACAGCCGCTTTGGGCGGCAAACTTGAAGTCCCCACTTTGCGCGGCTCGGAGACAATCACGACTCCTTCAGGGACGCAGACAGGTAAGACAATCAAACTACGGGGTGCGGGTAGCCCGCACCTCAGTCATTATGGCCGTGGAGATCAGATTGTGATACTCACTGTCTGGACACCGACAAAACTGTCCGGAGCCGACAAACAACTTGTCGAAGAGATGGAGCGCTCCGAGGCGTTTCAGCCACCGAAGCATGATAAATCATTCTTGCAGAAACTTCGCGAATCGCTTGGCGTATAGATGAGCGAAACGCATTCAGCGCCACGCGGTGACATACAAGTCACTGTCACTATCCTTGACACATCCTCTGAATTAACAACAGACTTTCTGGCTCAGGAACTGCCGGGTGGCTTTCAAGAGTTGGGAACAACCGATTCAGACCGGATTCAGCTGCGCTTTTTTCTCAAGGAGTCTGAACTGGAGTCGTTTCGTTTGAAGTGGCAGCGATTCCATCAGGATTCATTTGGCGTCGCCGCTCCGGCTTTTGAGACAGCATTTATAGCCGAGACTGACTGGCAGGAGCGCTTTCGTCGGGAGACAAAGCCGGTTGTCGTCGCTGACACGATTCTTGTGCGACCGACATGGGTTGAACGCGAATCCTGTATCACGCCTGCCATAGAAACCGAGATTGTCATCGACCCCAAGATGGCCTTTGGTGTCGGCTCGCATCAGACAACCAAACTCGCCATGTGCGCCTTGAAGGAAACACTGAAACCTGGGCACAGAGTCACAGAAAACAAAGTCGCAGATATCGGTTGCGGGTCATTGATACTGTCAATCCTCGCGGCTAAACTCGGCGCGGGCTATGTCAAAGCGGTGGACACTGATCCATTGGCGATTGAAAACAGTCTTGAAAACAGACGGCTAAATCAGGTTGAAGAAAGCGTAGAAGTGTTACACGGTTCAACTGAGCGCTTCACCGATGAGCATGGAAAATACGAGCAATATGACATCGTAGTCGCCAATATCATTAGTCAGATACTGTTGAGTTTGCTTGATGACCTGCTCCAGATTGTCAAGGCCGATGGTGTATTGATACTCTCCGGTATTCAGGAAAGTCAGTCACAAGAAATGCAGGGCGCGTTGCGTAGCGCTGGTGTGAAGGACTGGAAGAAAAGCACAGACGGTGAGTGGGTGGCCTATACCTGTTCATTCACCTGATGTTGATTTCTTTGCAAGCATGTCGGCAAAACCAACGGAGACTATCTCGCGGCAGGTGTGAAGCTTTGCAATTCCCAGTGTTCGACACGCTTACAACCCCCGGCGCCATCATTACCGCCTAACTGGTCGCAGGCAATTGTCGACAGCGTGATTATTCCGACTCCCGGGGCTATCCAGCATGAAGTTTCCCATTGGGCGCCATTGCCCACGTCTGCGATATTCATGACTTCATATACCTCAGAATACATACCGGCATCGACCTGCATTGAGTCTCTACCAAGAATCTCGCTGTCGCCATTGAGACGAGAAATCACTTGGCCGAGTCTCTCGTCAGGATTCACATTCCACAAAACTCTTTCCCCGATTACAAGGGGTAGCAGGAGTTTGTACTGGCGCACCAGATCGGGAGTTTTGTAATGTCCAAAAACCACCAGACTATCTTTGTCAACGTAGACGAATTGTGTGTCTACATAATCCATTGTTACAGCGCCTGTGTCGGTGTTACTAAGATGTGAGTGCGTGTTCTCGAGGATGGAGACAGACATACCGTTTAGAATCGTCGTATCTGCAACAATCTCAGACGTTTTGCGAAAGGTTAGAGAAGACAAAGAGTCAGAAGACATATATTGCCAGTGGTCGCCCACACTGTTAGGAAAATACTCTGGAGTTGTGTCTGAACCGAGTGGGTCTGTTTGATTCTGGCAACCGGTGAAAAGAGTAGCGCCACAGAGCGCCGCGATAAGAATGGTAAGGTGAAGTCGTTTCATGTGTTCCTATCTGCCACTCGCTATGGAATAATCTTCCAGCTCCCAGAACTGCCGGAGAACAAAGTCGTCCGGGGTTACGAAGTGTTCCTCACTCCCGATAGAATCCCTGACTATGTAGAGTGAGGTCGGCTTGGATACCGTAACAAAACCAACGATACCAACGTGTGGCGCGAACCAATATGCGCCTCCGTCCGGAGTTAAGAGTCCGGGGCCGGATGTGTTTGGATACATCGTTACGAGGCTCGCCCGGGCGAAGTCACCGCCCTTGAGAAAAAGTGAATCGGTTGTAAGTGTTGTTCCGGTGAATCTGGCGCCGGGCAATGATGTCCGACCGTCGGTTAGTGGATCCCACCCCCATGATTCACCGGCGCGAAATGGAAACCGGAACTCTGCGGTTTGATGAAGCTCCCGGTTTTCCTGAGATGTTGTAATCCACTTGTAAAACACAGCCCGTGAGCTATCGGCATAGACAAATGCTGTATCCGCACATGCGGAGCAACCTGCAGAATCAGGATATGTCCAAACCCAGACTGATACCGGCACGCTATCCAGAATGATTGAATTGTCTGTGATTTCGATGATGGTTGTGCGAAACTGTGCTGATTGTCCGGTGGTTGAATCTGTCTTGACGGAGAATTGATATGTCCAATGATTGCCGATGTTGTTAGGGAAATAGGCAGGAGCCGGACTGGAATTATCTGAGGGGTTGTTGAGAGGATTACCGGTGTTATCCGAGCAGGCAGATAGTGACAATACAGTCAACATAGCCACTGCTATCAGAGTTGGATGTGATAGTGTTATTCTGTTCATCTATTGAACCAAACCGTACGACGTTGCATCCACAAAATCTGCTAAACTGGCAAAAACTACGCGTCAAACATCTGACAGCTAACAATGTATGAAACAGACCGGATTTAGGCAAATGAAATACTTAGCCGAAGACATGGCGGATGATACTCCGGTCATATCTTCACCCCGCGTAAGCGCAATGAATTCGCTATCACCGACACCGAGCTGAAGCTCAT
>CAZFAL010000256.1:0-3121 GCA_964516945.1 uncultured Ignavibacteriales bacterium | reverse complement strand
CAGTTGATAGTGGCTGAAGTCAGTCTGCAGTCGTAGTGTCTGATAGTGATACTTTCGAATGGCGCCTGCTTTATCCAGAGCCAGCGCCGCTGATTCTGAATAGGCGCGCACCAGCCCGCCGACCCCGAGCTTGGTCCCGCCGAAATAACGTGTCACAACAACCAATGTATCGACCAGCTCTCTGCCGAGGATTTGGTCATAAATCGGCTTACCCGCCGAGCCGCTTGGTTCGCCGTCATCGGAGTAGCGAAAGATATTTCTGTCCTGTGTGTTCGCCGTCGTTCTGTCAGAGTCTTCCGCCCGGATGATATACCCAAAGCAATGATGAGTGGCGTCATACTCTTTTTTACGCAACCCGGCGAGGATTTCTTCGGCGTTTTCGCGCGAAATGACCGCAAAGGCGCGACCGATAAACCGTGAGCCCTTGACTTTGGTTTCGACTTCGGCGTCACGCTCAATGGTCAGATAACTGTCAGCTTCGGCGCTCATCAGGAGTAGTGATATGGGAGTATTGTCGTTATCAGGCGCTAAACCAGACACTTGAGAATTGTGTCCATGTCCTCAGGGAATCTGACCGGGACCGCGCCAAGCTCCACAAACGGCTCAAGCGCTTTTTCATCATGAATCGGGACCTCGGTCGGCACCAGGATAAACAGCAATTTGCCGGATTCGACGCAGCTCTGGGCAACATCGAGTGTGCCGAGACTGTCACCGGTGACCTCGCCGATAACTACCGCCTGCGCCAGAGCGGTAATCAGCCGATTGGCCTGACTGACATGCCCGGTTTCGAATTCAAGTTCGGGCGAATATTCGCTGATGACACAACCTGTTTTGATTACCTGCTCAAACACCGGGGCGCAATCCGCCGGATAGAGGTTTTCCAGACCGGCCATGGTGACTGCGCAAGTTTTGCCCTCGGCGGTAATGGCCCCGACCAGCGCGCCGGCGTCAATCCCGGCGGTCAGGCCCGAAACAAGCGTCGCGTCGGCGTCAGCCACTTGTGAGCCGAATTCCACCGCGACGGCAATCCCTTCCTGTGTGGCAGTGGCGCTTCCGACAAGCGCAACTGTTTTGGCGCCTTCTGCTATCAGGTCACCGCGATAGAAAAAAATCGGCGGAGGGTTGTTGAGCTCCCGCAATCCCGCCGGATAGCCGGAGTCAAATAATGTGAGAGTCTTTATCTCTCTCATAGACAATGTTTTGATGAATGCCTCGGCCTGCTCTGAGAAATCTGAGGCGTCGGCGAGTGTCTGTGCGCTGTCGGTGTCAAAATCGAAACGCTCCTGATGATCGGCGGCCTCGGCCTCAAGGATGGCGTCGAGTGAACCATAGTCGGCCAGCAAACGATTGAATGCGCGCGCGGATAGATCGCCGTGGTGCAGCGCAGCCCAGACTTTGCTTGCTACCGAGAAACCATCCGACGCTGAATTGCTCATATTTGTGTTCTCTTCTGTTTGCTCGTTCATGGTCGTTCCGGTCGTTCTGGTGGTCGGGGGCTAAGATAGCGGGCGTTGTGTCCTTGAGCCATATTATTGCGCAGGAGCTGTTAAGTCAATTCGCGGGATTTCGCTCGGCGCCGTCAATACAGCGTGGCCCTTGTCAAGGCGCTCATCAGCGGCTATACTACGCATTATGAATAGGCAGACCCTCTCTTTTGGCTCTTTTGGCGAATACATATCACGCGCCAACATTGGACTCGCGATTATTCTCAGCGTTGCAATTGTTGTCGGCGGTTGCAGTAAGAATAAAGATTTTGCCGCATTGAAAAGCGGCGCGATGGCGCGAATCGGCGCAGGTGAGTATCAGCAGGCGCGCGCAGACCTCCAAAAAGCGTTGAAACTGCAACCGACTGACAAAGAGGCGCTCCTTTATCTTGGAGTTGCCAATGCGGCGTTGAAAAACCACGACACCGCTGTTTCGTACTTCCGCAAAGTCATGAAACTCTACGGCCCTGAGCGGGAGACCGCAGAAAAGATGGTGGCATCGGCCGTAGCCATCGGTGACTGGGACAGCGCGCTTGAGGGACTTGATGATGTGGTCAAGTCCGGTGTTGAACGAGCCAGCCTATTTGAGCGATTCTATCAGTTGTACATGAGCGCCGGATATTATCTGGCGGCTTCCAATGTACTGGATACGATGATTAAGCTGACACCGGAGCGCAAGAATCTGTATTTACATTCGGCCACGGCCAAAGGGTTACTCGGCGAATACGGGAAGGCGGAGATGATACTGCAGGAGGCAATCCGGCGTTTCGGACCGAGTGTTGAATCCTACAACAATATGGGCGTGCTGAAAATGCATCAGGACCAGCGCAAAAAAGCGGAGATTTTTTTCCGCAAAGCCTATGCCTTAGACTCAACCAGTGACGAAACACTCCTGAATCTGGGAAACTGCCTGGCCTCAACCGATAACCGCGCGAAGAAACGTGAGGCGATCAACTGCTTTCGGCGCATGTCACAGGGGATGTATGATAGAATGCGGATGGATACACTCGTAGCAAAACTTGAGTTTGAGTTGCAGAATTAGTCTTGTAGTTTCACCGTCAACGCCCAGCGCCTGCACTGGACCTGAATCAAGCCTAATCTAAAAAGCCCGACCACATGAAGTCTGTGGTCGGGCTTTGCTATGTCACCCGGTAGAAGTGAATCTGTCGGGAAATATGGTGAGATTTCTCTCAGTGTCTTCGCGACAATATCTTAGAACTCATCGTCTCCGAGCATGCGTCCGTCACGGCCGCCGTCATCATCGACCATCCTGCGTCCGCAGTTGAGTTTCCACTTGCCGGCGAAACGTCCGGAGACACTCTCGTGCGGGATTTCATTGCTCCGGTAGTGGCCTCGCAGGTATCCGATAGGCGCGCGGTCTGCGCTGAAGATTTCGCCTTTGAAGCGACCACCGGCGTGCTCACGGGCGACATCACTGGCGTGATCATCTGGACGCGGCGCCCAGGTTCCGCGCAGGAAGCCCTCAAATCGTCCGTCACCGGCAATCCATTTGCCCCAGAACATGCGACGACCTTCGTCATTTCTGCCCCAGTGACCCAGCAAATGTCCTTCAACATTACCGTTTCTGGTCATCCAGACACCACGGAACACCTGTTCGCCATCGGCATTGACACCCC
>CAZFAL010000255.1:0-3154 GCA_964516945.1 uncultured Ignavibacteriales bacterium | reverse complement strand
ATATGGTCAAGGGCTATGAGTATTCGCGGTATTTGTGGATGAAGGCCGGTTTATTGAAAAATCAGGGTAAGCGTAACACACGTGAGACAGCGCTGGCCAAATGGGTCGCGTGTGATGAGGCCGAGCGCGCGGCGCATGACGCGGTGCAGGTGCATGGCGCTTACGGCTTCTCTGATGAATACCCGGTTGAGCGCTTTTTCCGCAATTCCAAGGGCGCGGCGATTTATGAAGGCAGTCGCGAAGTGCAGACATTGATGCAGGCCGACTATGCGTTGGGCTATCGCAAAGACAAACCGCTTGAACGTGAGTTGCCGGTGGTTGAGCAGGAGTGAAGATAGAACAATCTGAACACGTAGAGGCACAGCGCGCTGTGCCTCTTTTTTTATTGAGTAATAGAAAGCAGGACCGCCCGGAAATGGCAGGTCACAATTTTGCTAAAGCAAAATCAAGACCTGCCACAACAGTTTGGTTTTGTGGTGTGTTGTCGGCGCTGGCGCTACTCTACCGTCACAGACTTCGCCAGATTCCTGGGTTGGTCAATCGCGCAGCCGCGCAGGGCGGCTATGTGGTAGGCGAGCAGTTGTAGCGGGATGATTGAGAGCAATGGTGTGAAGAGCCGATATGTCGCCGGGATATAAATTACATGGTCGACATGTGACGCGATTTCTGTGTCGCCTTCGGTGGCAATCGCAATCACCCGGCCACCACGGGCTTTGACCTGATTGATACCGCTGACCACTTTGTCATAGACCATATCTTTGAGCGCAATCACCACCACCGGCATGTTTTCATCAATGAGGGCAATCGGGCCGTGTTTCATTTCTGCGGCGGGGTAGCCCTCGGCATGGATGTAGGAGATTTCCTTGAGCTTCAGCGCGCCTTCAAGCGCCACCGGGAAATTCACACCCCGTCCAAGGTAGAGGAAGTTATTGCTTTTGTGATAGACCTCGGCGATTTCCCGAATACACTCATCGTGTTTGAGGATACGGTCCACCTGTTCGGGGATATTTTGCAGATAATCAATCAATTCCATTCCCTGCTGGGCTGACAATTCCCGCATTCGTCCGAGAAGAATCGCCATCATACTTAACACCATGACCTGCGACGTAAAGGCCTTTGTCGAGGCCACTCCGATTTCCGGCCCGGAGTGTGTGTACACACCACCGTCAGTGTCACGCGCGATGCATGAGCCGACAACATTAACAATTCCCAAAGATGTCGCGCCGGAATGCCGGGCTTCGTGTAACGCCGCCAGTGTGTCTGCGGTTTCGCCCGACTGACTGATTGCCATGAAGACAGAATTCGGTGGAATAATAGGCGACCGATAGCGAAACTCGCTGGCATACTCGACTTCAACAGGCACCTTGGCCAATTCTTCAATCAGGTATTCGCCAATCAACCCCGAATGCCAGCTTGTGCCACAGGCCGAAATAATTATCCGGTCAATTGTGCGTAACTGTTCAACCTGTAAATTGAGACCGTTCAGGCGTGGAATGCCCTGCTCGAAATTCAGCCGACCACGAATTGCGTCACGCAGGGTATGCGCCTGTTCATGAATCTCTTTGAGCATGAAATGCTCATAGCCGCCCTTTTCGATTTGATCAAGTGAAAGCGTGATTTCTTCGACATGCGGTGTAATATCCGCCTTTTCGATATTGGTAATCTTGTACGAGTCACGCGTGATAGTGGCAATCTGGCCGTCATCAAGAAAAACAACCCGTTTGGTATATTTCAGAATAGCGGAAATGTCAGAGGCGACAAAGTTTTCTCCGTCACCATCACCAAGCGCCAAGGGCGAGCCATTGCGCGCGGCGACAATCACACCGGGCTCTTTTTCACAAACAACCGCAAGGCCGTAGGCGCCTTCGACCTGTGAAAGCGCCAAACGCACGGCCTCTGTCAGATTGTCTTCATAATACTCAGCAATCAAACACGCCAGAACTTCCGTGTCGGTTTCTGTTTCGAACGAGCGTCCCTGCTTTTCGAGCGCCTTTCGCAGTGTGTGGTAGTTTTCGATGATACCATTGTGCACAATCGCTATCCCGCCTGAGGCGTCAATATGCGGGTGCGCATTAAGTGTGCTCGGTGTGCCATGTGTCGCCCAGCGAGTATGACCAATACCCTCGGTCTGTTCGAATGTATGTCCGGCGAGCTCGGCTTCAAGGTTTGCGATTTTGCCACTGGCCTTGCGAACATGCACCCCGAAAGGGCCATTGAACGCCACACCTGAGGAATCGTAGCCTCGATACTCCATCCTGCGCATCCCGTCCAGCAAAATTGGCAGGGCCTGCTTTTCACCGACATATCCGATTATTCCACACATACAGAACTTATTCCACTGCTTTCGCTTGTCTTAACGTATTCTACTTGAAGTGTTTCCGGCAGATGCTGAGATATTTCTTTGTCAGCGTCTCATCATCAGTCTCGACTATCATTCGATATATCGGCTCAGTGTTGGACTTCCTTATCTGCAGCCACCCCCGGGCAAAATCAAACCGGATACCGTCGCGGGTGTCCGTTTTCAAATCCGGCAGGCTCTTTTGCAGGGCTTTTGCAAATGCCGCCAGGCGTCTTTCAAAATCTCCCGGCAGGGGGGCCTTACCTTTTATAGTATAGTATTTGGGAACAGTTCCCGCCAATGCGGACATCGTTGCCATTGTTTTCGTTTTTGTTCTTGCGTTCACATTTGCCTTCGCGTTTGCCAAAGCTGTCAAAACCAGTCCGGCGGCCACCAGCGAATCGCGGCCGTAGTGCAGCGCACCATAGATTACTCCACCATTGCCTTCGCCACCGATAATAGCCCGTCTCTTTTTCATCTCCGATATGACATTCGCCTCACCAACCTTACTGTGATAAAACCTGACCCCGCCCTGGGCAGCCATATCGGTAGTTGCCCGCGAAGTTGAGAGATTGACCACAACCGGACTCTTTGTCACTTCGAGAACACGTGTGACCGCCAGCGCGAGAGTCAGCTCCTCACCAATCGGGGCGCCGGTTTCGTCAACTATTGCCAACCTGTCGGCGTCTGGATCACAGGCCAGACCAACGTGCGCCTTGTGCTTTTTGACGGCCTTGGATAGTTGTACGAGATTTTCAGGTATCGGCTCCGGTGTATGCGGGAATAATCCGTCCGGTGTGCAGTTGATACGCACAA
>CAZFAL010000254.1:0-3161 GCA_964516945.1 uncultured Ignavibacteriales bacterium | reverse complement strand
GAAGATGTCACGGTGAATCCCGCCGACTCCGGTAGCGGCGCCCTGATATGGTTCTAAGGCGCTGGGATGATTATGCGATTCAATCTTGAAAACCACAGCGAGCCCGTCGCCGATGTCCACTGCGCCGGCGTTTTCCTCACCGGCCTTTGCCAGCAGAGCGGAGCCGTCACGCGGCAGGGTTTTCAGCAGAGCAATTGAGTTTTTGTAAGAACAATGCTCCGACCACATCACCGAGTAGACACCGAGCTCGGTGAAGGTTGGTTTCCGACCGAGGAACTCTGTTATTTGGCTAAACTCATCCGGCAGGAGCCCAAACTCTGCGGCAAGCGCCTCCGTGACTTCGGGGTCGCCGGGTAAGGGCTGGACAAGAGCCGTGGGTGGTTCAATATCTGTGGAGGGCATGTATGCGGCTTCCATGTTTCACTGTTTCGCTCTCGTCGGGGGATACTCACTTTCACCCGCGAGGAACGCAAATATATCCGGCAATTGAGTCACAGTCAATCAGAGTTCGGCTTTTCAATCACGTCTCAAAAAAAACATTCCGATATATGCAGGATAAATGCAGTTTTTGTGGTTGGAAGACGAGCGCTAATCAAAACAACGGATTATATTCGCCGCTATGGCCAGCCCGAACCGAAAGAAAACGCAGCGGAAAGCGATACTGGGTCCTCAGTTACTGGAGCCGGACTTTGTGGACGGCGAAAGCGTGCTCATCGGACTCTCAGGCGGAGCGGATTCTGTGGCGTTAGCGGATATGCTTGTGCGACTATCCGGGCCAATGAATCTATACCTGACTGCATGCCATATCAATCATCACCTTCGTGGAGATGAGAGCGACGAAGACTGCCGCTTTTGCGAAGATCTGTGTGACAACTGGGAGATTCCATTCGTTCAAGCTGATGTTGATGTGGCCGAGATAGCGAGGCGGAGAAAAATGGGGCTGGAGGAGGCCGGGCGCATCATTCGCTACAGCCTCTTTACGCAAATCGCCGACGAAGAGGAAATCAACAGAATTGCGCTGGCGCATCATGCCGATGATCAGGTTGAGACGATTCTGTTCCGCTTGTTCAGAGGCACAGGACCTGCGGGACTTTCAGGCATCCCGCGCCAAAGGGGCAAAATTATTCGACCACTTCTATCTCACACCAAAGAAGAAATAGTTGCCTACCTTGAAAAACGCCATCTTTCCTACCGTGAAGACAGCTCCAATCTGGACACAAAGTTCGCGCGCAACGCAATTCGTCAGGAGATATTGCCACAAATTGAGCGGCATTTTCCGGCGGTGCGACGCGCAATCCTGCGTCTGCGTGATATTCAGGCGGACGAAAGTGAGTTTCTTGGCTTTCAAACCAGACGTTTGTTTGAGGAACTCGTGTCCCTGACTCCGGGCGGGAGCTGTATCATTGACCTGGCCCGTTTTAATCAGCAGTCACGCTGGATGAAACGGCGGGTATTGCGCTGGACGCTTGATGAAATGACCGGCGTTCCCTGTGGTGTCAATCTGGACACGATAGACAGACTGCTCAAGATAGCGCTGGCGGAAACCGGCGGGGCAAGTTTGCCTCAGGGGTTTCGGGTTAAGGTAGAACGCGGAGACATGTATATTTTCAGCTCGGTTCGCACATCTATCAAACGCCGCGACTTCGAGATAAACGCCTGTCTCGACTTGCCGGAAGTCAAAAGCTTCCTGCGCTCGCAACTGATTCCGCGTAAAGACGCAATTTTAACCCGGCAAAACAATGGATTAACAGTGCATATTGAGCCGCTGGCGCTCAGCGGCAAGCTGTTTGTCCGCTCGGCGCGTAATGGTGACCGGTTTAGTCCGCTGGGGATGAGCGGAACGAAAACTGTCGGTGATTTTCTGACGGATTTGAAAATCCCGACTCCCCTGCGCTCGGAGATTCCTGTGCTCTGTGACAGTAAAGGCATTATCTGGGTCATAGGGTATCAAATTGATGACCGGGTAAGAATTCGCGAAGGCGCAGAGGCCGGTGGAGAGGCGCCTCAAACAGGAGAGTATGCATTGGAAATCGAAATTGTACGTCGGAAAGAAGATGAAGAATTATATGATGACGAAAACGGCGCCTGAGATGTCACTTGATATGCACAAGATTGATTTGCTCTATCGCCGGGATGAAATTGAGGCGCGTGTGCAGGCGCTTGGTGAGCAAATCTCAAAGGATTATGCCGGAACCACACCGGTGCTTGTCGGGGCGCTGAAGGGGTGTTTTGTCTTTATGGCCGACCTGGCGCGCGCGATTTCTATTCCATTGGAATTGGAGTTTATCTCGGCGGCGAGTTATCGTAACGGCGCCCAACAGGATGACACAATTGCCGTCGGTCCGGCGCCAATGTTATCTATCAAAGGGCGTGACATTTTGTTTGTTGAAGGAGTAGTCGACTCCGGACGGACTGCCGAGGCGGTGATTCAGCGTTTGAAAATCGACGAACCGAATTCAATTGAAATTGTCACACTGTTGCATAAGACTCAATCCTCAAAGCTGTCATTCCCCCTGAAATATGTCGGCTACGAAATCGAAGACCTCTTTGTAGTCGGCTATGGTCTTGATTATTCTCAACTGTACCGCAACCTCAATTTCATCGGCCACGTGCGCGAATTTGAGAAAGAGTAGCTCAGCATTTGTTTCGTAAAGGAACAGCTCTCATATAATTGCCGACCCTCTGGTCAGTTATTTACCACTTTTTTCCTATTACATTGAAATCAGTTATCTCGACTTCTACCTTGCCGAAAACTAGCCTGAAGATGGGGCTCCAGCCGAACGCTGGCCGATTCTTATCTCTACCAACCCTCGCCTGATGAGGACAGAATCACTGTCCTCTGAAGGCGATTGGAGGACAGGCTACATGGATTCTCTCAAAGAAGTCTCATTCAACCCTGATGAACAGCGATTGCTCGTAATGGCGGTGGAGCAGGTTGCCGAAGCAATTATCCTCACTGACCCTGAAGGAAACATTCTCTATGTAAACCCTGCTTTCGAGCGCCTGACAGGCTATAGTCGCCATGAAGCGTTGAAAGATAACCCACGGATTTTGAAGAGCGGCATTCAAGACGACGCCTTCTATGATGCGCTGTGGAAGCAGCTCAAATCCGGACAAGTATGGCACGGTCGGTTGTCGAATCGCAAGAAGGATGGCGACAT
>CAZFAL010000253.1:0-3169 GCA_964516945.1 uncultured Ignavibacteriales bacterium | reverse complement strand
ACACTCATTACGTATCTCTGGCGAAATCGCAGAGTTTGTCGGGAATAATAAACTCCGAATTCGTGTCGGTAATATGCTCAATCTGGTGCAACGCGATGATGTCATCCGCGCCGATGTCCCCACACCCGGCGCCCGTCCACGCCGTGACCCGATAGGCCTGCGCGCCGAAACCGCCGCGGCCCCGGAAATTCATCTGCGCGGCCTGACAGTCGAAGAAGCGCGCGAGAAACTTGACAAGTTTCTCGACAAGGCGGTTCTTACCGAGATGAGTCAGGTGTATGTGATTCATGGTAAAGGAACCGGAACATTGCGCAAGGCGCTGACAGCGTTTCTGCAGGCGCATCCGGCGGTCAAAAGTGTGCGTCTCGGCGACTGGAATCAAGGCGGCGCCGGTGTGACAGTGGTGCAATTGAAGTGATAAGCAGAGCGAACCAATGAGCGGCTATATCCCTGAAGACATAATCGAGCAAGTGCGCGCGGCGACTGATATCGTACAGATTGTCGATAGCTATGTCAAACTCAAACGTCGCGGAGTGAATTTCATCGGCCTCTGCCCTTTCCACGATGAAAAGACACCGTCCTTCACTGTCTCTCCCGAAAAACAGATTTTCCACTGTTTCGGTTGTGGTCAGGGCGGCAACGTTTTTCGCTTCTTGATGGAACATGAGCGGATGACCTTCCCCGAGGCGGTGCGCTTCCTTGCCTCGCGCGCCGGTGTCACTATTCCTGAAGACACTGGCCGGAGACAGGACAAGGATGAACTCGAAACGCTCTACTATGCGCACACTCTGGCGCTTGAACTGTACCGCGCAAATCTCAAAGACGAGCGCCACCGTTCGTCAGTCTATGAAAGCTATCTACTGAAAACACGCGGCCTGCAACCGGAAACTATCGAACATTTCAATCTCGGTGTCGCCGGAGCAAGTTTTGATGAGCTAATCAAACTCGCGCAGAAGAAAGGCATCGCACCGGCGCTACTTGCCAAAGCCGGCCTGGCGACATTCTCAAGCAAACGGAATAGCTACTTTGACAGATTTCACCATCGCCTAATGATACCGATTCAGAATCTCAGCGACAAGGTTATCGCCTTCGGTGGCCGGGCGCTCAAGAAGGATGAACCGGCCAAATATATCAATTCGCCGGAGACACCTCTGTATTCGAAGGGCTCAATGCTCTACGGACTCAATCTCAACCGTGAGGCCATCCGCAAAGAACAATGCGCTATCATTGTCGAGGGCTATTTCGATTTGATTTCACTTTGGCAGGTGGGTATACAAAATGTCGTCGCCAGCTCCGGGACTGCGTTCACACTCCAACAGGGACGATTACTGGCGCGGTTTGCCGACACCGCCTATTTGTTCTTTGATTCGGATTCAGCCGGTATCAAAGCCGCAATCCGTTCAGTGGATTCGCTGTTCAACGCCGGTGTTGAAGTTAAAGTTATCAGCGCCCCGGCCGGTGAGGACCCCGACACACTGGCCCGTCAGGGCGCCGAGCCAATCAGGAAACTGATTGAGCAGGCCGAGCGCTATTTGCAATTCCGGTTCCGCAGTTTCGACCGCGCCGGAACCGGGCTGGTGGAACGCAATAAGCTTATCAATGAACTTGCAGAGATCTCGGCGCGGATTAGTGACGAATCACTCAAAGCGCTGTTTGTCACCGAGGCCGCTGAAATCATGCAGGTTGACAAAGCGCTCTTCAGCTCCGGAAAGCAATCATCAAGAGGCGCTACAACTGGTTCAGCAAAACCATCACCGTCACACCTCAGCGAAGACGACTGGGGCAAACGCAATCAGTCAACAATTGAGGCGGAGTTTGTCTCACTATTGTTGGCGCATCCGCACTTGATAAGCGCTGCCGCCGAGAACATCAGTCCGGACACCCTTTCGAGCGAAAAACTACGCAATCTCTACAACGCTCTGCTACATGCTTCCGGCGCCGAGGGTGTCATTGACACTGCGTCATTCATCGGCTCACTTGACAATGAAACAGTGCGCAAAACCGCCACCTTTCTGACAACAAGCGCTGAACGCTGGAGCGCCGAAAACGCAACTGCGGCGCTTAACGACTTTATCGCAACCCTCTCCACCAAACGCGCCCATCGCTCCACTATCGCCGACCTCTCGGCGCGTCTGAAAGCCGCCGAAGAGGCCGGCGACAAAGAGAGGACACAGGCGCTCCTGCGCGAGTTTGCAGAGCTGAGAAAAGAGTAAGAGCAGATGCTATTGGCGCTACGCATACAAAACCTCGCGGTCATCGAACAGGCGGAGATTACCTTCGACTCCGGCCTGACTGTTATCACCGGCGAAAGCGGCTCCGGTAAATCTCTATTGATCCGAGCGCTGTCATTGGCGCTCGGCGCGCGCGCCGACAAGGATGACTGCGGGTCATTTGCCAGAACAACAATCATCGACGCGGACTTCACACTCTCTGACTTTGTGCGCAAACAATGTGAACAGTTGGATATTGACAGCGCAAGCGCCGAAGACACTATCACGATCCGCAGAGAGCTGACTGCCGCAGGCCGCTCACGGTGTTTCATCAATGACCAACTTGTCCGACTAGCCGACCTGACAACCCTCGCCCCGGCGCTGTGCGAAATCTCCGGCCAGTCTTCCAGCTCGGCGCTACGTGACACTATGAGCCAACTGTCGCTACTCGACCAGTACGCCGGATTGCAGGCAACCGTCGAGCAACTCGGCGATCTCTATGACGCCTGGATGTCAATCCGCAGTGACTTGCGCAAACTTGAACGCAACCGGGAAGCGCTCGAACGTGAGCGCGAACTTCTGCAGTTTCAATTGCAGGAACTCGAAGGCGCTGATTTATCAATTGACGAAGAGCGCCAGCTTATCGCTGAAAAGAAGCGCCTTGATGATTTCGAGCGACTCAGCCAAACCTGTGATTTGATTCTCTCCTCAATGGAATCCGACGGCTCAGCGGTGGAGGCGCTGCAGACTATGCGGAGCGCATTCGCTGAGGTCACCGCTATTGATGAGAGCTTTAACGAGCAAAATGAGCTCTTCAACTCGGCGTTGATTCAACTTGAGGAGGTCCGTCGCGGTGTGGCGACTTTCCACAGCTCGCTGAGTTTCGACCCGCAACGGCTTGAGGAAATCAATCAGCGACTCTCGGAAATCTATCAACTCAAAAACAAATACGGCGGCAC
>CAZFAL010000252.1:0-3271 GCA_964516945.1 uncultured Ignavibacteriales bacterium | reverse complement strand
TGTCTTTCATAATCTCCACTACGATTCATCGCAATGCTTCGTTGATGTCATACCCGCGCAGGCGGGTATCCAGAGGGAAGAACCGCGTACTGTCATACCTGCCTGGATACCCGCCTGCGGGCGTGTTGAGGAAGTCCCGTTTGTTGTGTCGGGTCTTGATTTTCGCAGAGCGAAAATTGTGACCCGACACGTTACCCCGGTACAAGCGGCAGGTCACACGACAGCAAAAAACGCTGTCGCAAGACCTGCCGCAACTCTAAAGGGTTTCTCAACAAGCCCCTGCGCGGGAATGACGTATCGGTGTTGCGGGAGTAGACACATACCCCTTCAGCGCTCAGGTGGCTGATAATTCAGTCGCATCCTCCCCAATGGACATCTCACTTTTTGACTATCACCTCCCGCAGGAACTGATTGCGCAGTTCCCGCTGGAACAACGTGCGGAGTCGCAGATGTTGATTCTCGATAGAGCAGATGGCGCGTTGCAGGATTCACGCTTTACTGATTTTCCGAATATGTTACAATCCGGTGACTGTCTTGTTATCAATGACACCTCAGTATTTCCGGCCAGATTGCAGGGTGGCAGGCGTAAAGCCGGAGGGTCTGTCGAGGTTTTTTTGGTGCGACGAATCGAACCCGACAACGCACCCGCCCGCCACTGGCGAGCGCTGGCGAAGCCTGGACGGCGACTCAAAGAGGGTGAGACAATCATTTTCGCTGACAATGAATCATTAGCTGTGAAACTGGTTCGCAAATTTGACGACGGCTCATGGGAAGTGGCGTTTGACAATGAGACGCAGGAACGTGAGATAATCACCCGTTTCGGCTCGGCGCCATTGCCGCCGTATATTCATCGCGATGCAGACAATGATGATGTTATCCGCTATCAGACGGTGTACGCAGACTCAGCAAAATCCGGCGCGGTCGCCGCGCCGACTGCCGGGCTGCATTTTACCGAAGAGATACTCGCGGCATTGCAAGCCAAAGGTGTGCGCGTCGTGAGAATTACACTCCATGTCGGCCCCGGCACATTCAAACCGGTGCAGGTTCAGCGGGTGGAGGAGCATACAGTGGATCCCGAATGGGCGGTAATCAGCGCGGAAACAGCTGAGGTCATCAACAAGACCAAAGCCGGAGGCGGCAGGGTAATAGCCGTCGGCACGACCGTGACTCGCACGCTCGAATATGTCGCGCAGAAAACCGGCGCAGTCGAGCCATTCACCGGGATGGTGGACTTATACATCCGCCCGGGCTTCGAGTTTCGCGTTGTCGATTCACTGTTGACCAATTTCCATTTGCCGAAATCTTCACTGTTGATACTTGTCTCCGCGCTGGCCGGACGCGAGATTGTCCTGCGCGCGTATGAACATGCGATAGCCGCGCAGTACCGGTTTTACAGCTATGGCGACTGCATGTTCATCAGGTAGCGCAACAATGAAGCAGGCAAACAAATGAAAACAGTCGCTATCATACTCGCCGCCGGCTCCGGCAAACGCTTCGGCTCCGGGACACCCAAACAGTTTCTGAAAGTCGGCGGCAAACCATTATTGGCGCACACGATTCAGCGCTTTGAAGATACAGATGACATCGACGAAATCTTTGTCGTAACCGCCGAGGAGCAGATTGAGTTTGTCCGTGAGAAAATAATCGAAATGAACTGCTTCGGCAAAGTCACCCGTGTGATTGCCGGTGGCGCGACACGGGCGGAGTCGACACGCAATGCGCTGGCGGAAATCCCTGATGATATCACGCTGGTTGCGGTCCATGACGGCGCACGGCCAATGACTGCGTCGTCTGATATAGCGCGGGTTATCAGCGTCGCAAGAAAACACAAAGCGGCGGTACTGGTGACACCGGTCAGTGACACAATCAAACGCGCAGACAAGAATGTGATTGTTGAAACAGTAGACCGCACAACGTTGTTCTCTGCGACAACTCCGCAGGTGTTTGACAAAACACTCCTGATTGAGGCGCACAACAGTTTTCCGGCTGACGATGCGCTCACAGATGATTCACTGGTGGTCGAGCGTCATGGAGTCAAGCCGCAGATTGTGATTGCAGAATATCCGAATCCAAAGGTCACTACGGCGCTTGATTTGGAGCTGGTGAAAGTTCTGCTGAAGAATGAAAAACAAGTTGCGCTTGCAAAACGAAAGGAGCGCTGATGTCTGACAAGTCCCCATGCAATTTTCGCGTTGGTATCGGCTATGATGTCCACCGCTTCGACACCAACCGCGCGTTGATTCTCGGTGGTGTCAAGATCAGTGACAGCGGCGGTCTGGCCGGACATAGTGACGCTGATGTTGTGACGCATGCAATCTGCGACGCGCTTTTCGGCGCCGCCGGACTGCCGGATATCGGGCGCCATTTCCCGGACACAGACGAACAATATCGCGGGATTCGCTCAACTGAATTGCTCAAAGAAACCGGACGTATCCTCGCTGACGCCGGTTGGAGTGTCAGCAATATCGACACCGTTGTGATTGCCGAAAAACCGAAACTTGCGCCCTATGCCGACCAGATGGCAGAAATCATCGCCGAGATTCTCGGCATCCAACGCGGGCAAGTCAATATCAAAGCCACCACCTCAGAGCGTCTCGGCTTCACCGGCAGGGAAGAGGGCATCGCCGCCACCGCGACTGCGTTGCTCTACCGCACAAACCCGGAGAGCGCCGACTGATGGATTTCCACGCGCTTGGGAATTTTGTCAATGACACCGCCAATTGGGTGTTATCGCTCGGCGCCGGCTGGATTTATTTGCTGGTGCTGGTCGCCTCATTTGTGGAGAATGTTTTCCCACCATTCCCCGGCGACACAGTCACTGTCGTCGGAGCCGCGCTGGCGACTACCGATGAATTGTCATTTGCGCTGGTATTCGCCGCCGCATACCTGGGTGGTATCACTTCGACGATGCTGATCTATCGTTTCGGCTACACGCATGGCCACACCTATTTCATGAAACGTGACCTGCGCTTTTTCCCACGTGAAAAGATACTGGAATTCGAGCGCTGGCTTGCCGAGCGCGGCTGGCCGTTGATTGCAGTCAGTAGGTTTATTGTCGGTTTCCGCACAGTAGTCGCGCTTTCAGCGGGGATTGCGCGCTGGCCGTTCTGGCGGATGGCGTTTTTTAGCTCGGTGTCGTTCTGGTTGTTCAATGCCTTGCTGATGACTGTCACATACTATTTTGTCGACAACCTGCCGTTGTTGGTGAAGTACATTAAGACCTATCAGGAAGTGTTTTACGTTGTCGTGGCGCTGGTTGTTGTGTATGCAA
>CAZFAL010000251.1:0-3291 GCA_964516945.1 uncultured Ignavibacteriales bacterium | reverse complement strand
AGTGGAGATACCAGAAACTGGTAGTAGCAGAACGGGAGTACAGAAATGAAGTTGTTTGTAGGGAATCTCTCCAGAGAAACCACTGAGGATGATTTGCGCCAGGCGTTTGGCGAATTCGGCGGCGTGGAGAGCGTTGCAATTATCACCGACCGGATGACCGGCGACCCACGTGGATTTGCCTTTGTCGAAATGGGCAATGTTGACGAGGCGCGCGCCGCTATCGAGACACTCCCCGGACGTGAATTGCACAATATGGAGCTGGTGGTCAACGAGGCGCGTCCGCGCCCGGAGCGTCCACGCGGCGCTTTCGGCGGTGACAGAGGTGGACACGGCGGTCGTGACGGCGGCGGTCGCGGTGGCTTCAGCGGCGGACGAGGTGGTAGTAGCAGACCCGGACGCGGCAAAGGCAGTCGCAAAGGCGGCCGTGGACGTGGTGGAGACCGGGGCGGATTCTAATCAGTTCCAATCTGAGTTCCAATCTGACTTTTTGAATTTCAATACACAGGCCCCGAATGTGGACCGTAGATAAATAGCGCAAAAAACCCGTTCACCGAGCGGGTTTTTGTGTATAGGCATTGAATAGCCGTAGAAGTCTGATTCATGACTGATTCGCAATCACAATCAAGCCAGCTCACCATAGCTCAACAGGATTATCTCGAGATAATTCTCAGGCTGGAGCGTGACGCGGACGGAGCCCGGGTGCGCATCACTGATATAGCCAAAGCCCTCGGCACCCGCCTGCCGACTGTCACCCGCACCATTCAACGCCTGACATCCCTCGGACTAACAGAACACCCCGATCGTGGTGGTGTTTCCCTGACAGACAAGGGGCGCACCATCGCCGCAGAAATCGAACATCGGCATACTGATTTGTTTGATTTCTTCCGGCTCGTCCTTGGCCTCTCAGAAGAAATTGCCCATCAGGACACCTGTCAAATTGAGCACGGACTCTCCGAAGAATCGGCGCAACGACTGCATGAATTCATGGAATATTTCCACGGTCTCGACGACACCGGACGTGAGATTCTCAGCGCCTTTCACAAACAGGCCGGGCGCTCCAAGGGTGAATTCAAAAATATACCGGAGATTCGCACAGCCGGCTGGCGGAGATAACGGGGAATTGCAGTGAACATAACAGAATTCATCATTGCTGTCTTCAACGGGTTTATATCATTGACGATAACCGTCATCCCCTATTTCATCATCGGTGTAGCCTTTGGCGCGCTACTCGAGGCCTATACGAACAAAGATTTCGCATCGAGACATATCGGTGACGGCGCCTCTGGTGTCTTCAAAGCGACCCTGCTCGGCGCCTTCCTCCCGGGCTGCGCCTGCGCGACAATTCCGATGGCGCGCGGACTGAAAGCCACCGGCGCCAAACTCGGAGTTGTCTCGGCCTTTATCATGGTCTCCCCTCTGCTGAGTCCGCACACACTGGTCCTCAACTATGGCATGCTCGGACTACGCTTCACCGTTGCACGAATTGTAGCCTCGCTGATAGCGGCAATAGTCCTCGGATTGGTGTTTAATCTCCTCGAAAAACGACGTGTCACCGGATTTGTTTCAGAGACAGAGATTGAGACAAAAGCAGAGATTGAGACAAAAAAAACTGCAGACACCGGGACCAACCCGGATTCATGTAGCTCCGATGGCTCCTGTGGTTGTCAAGCCGCAGCCAAGCCTTCGTTTTGGAAAAGCGCAAAGAACATCACACTGGAATTGGGTAAGTACTTCATATTGGGAATGCTAATCGCCAGCATCCTTTCAGCGTTGATACCCGAAGACGGCATCGCCAAATATCTCGGTTCATCAGGTGTCTGGGCCTACGCCTCAGCAATCGGAGTCGGTATCCCGCTCTATGTCTGCGAGGGCGAAGAGATACCGATAGCGCAATCATTGCTCAAACTCGGCCTCGGCCCGGGACCAACGTTCGCCTTCCTGCTCGGCTCAGTCGGAACCTGCATCCCGACTATTATCATGGCCCAGAAAGTAATCGGTCGCAGACCGATAGTGTTCTATGTCATCTTCTGGGTGTTATTCACCGTAGTCGCAGGACTGCTTTTTCAAACCATAGCCACGTAAAAACGTACCCTGTCACCCTGAACAGTATATAGTGGGAATCTGCTGGAGATTTCTGATAAAGACTCTGCAAACGGGCTTTGAACGGAGAACCGGGGAGGACGTCTCAGCCAAACTTCCCCTTGGAACTTCAGGATTCTTGCGTATATTTCCTCAAGCGGCAAGAAAGTCGCCAAGCCATTACTCCTCCGGCGCCGATACCTACCTGTGAAGACCGGAGACACTACAACTGGAGATACAATACCTCTCATGTCGAACAACAGCGCCAATCATTTCAAAGCGAAACACCTGCTGACCCTGACGTTTATTACTCTGGGGACGATTATCTCAGTCTCAGGCCAAAATACATTTGCCAGAACACCGGAGATTTCCACTCCCGCCTCAGGACGAAGTCAGCGCACAATGACTCCGCGCGCGATACCGGCAAAACCGGCACAGACACGAATCGCCTCAACAGCCAACATCGCCTATGTCGTGGTCAAATTCGCCGAAAACATTCCGGTGCGTCTGCGCTCCGACGGCGCCCTGCGCTCACTGGCCTCGCCGCTTGAGTCCCAACTGAAGCAGACCCTGCAACGCTACACAACAACAACCAAACTCTCACGCCTGTTTGCGTCACTTCCAACGCAAACACTCTCACGCAAAAAGGAAGTCTCCCAAAGCGCGGGCGCTATCCAGCTCGCCGACCTCAACAATTACTATCGCATCGCTGTCAACTCCGCGCAGGAAGCCGAGGCGTTGGTCAATGAGTTGAACCAATATCCGCAGGTAGAAATCGCCTATCCGATGCCGGTGGTTGAACCGGCCGGTGATATTGCCCCGCCGACACCGGACTATGTCCCCACACAGGAGTATCTCAATCCGGCCCCGGCGGGAATTGACGCCCTCTTTTCGCACACTGTCCCCGGTGGCGACGCCGCAGGGGTCAAAATCATTGACGTCGAACTCGCCTGGAATACGACCCATGAAGACCTCGACTCTGCGGCCAATCCGATTATCGAGTTTGGCAATACCAGTTCGGACAGAAATCACGGCACAGCGGTTCTCGGTGAGATGATAGGCGGTGACAATGGCTATGGTGTCACCGGCATCGCTCCCGGCGCCAGTGTCGGTATGATTTCCGTCAATCAGATTTCAGTTGCCGACGCCTTCCTGATGGCCGCTGACAATCTCGGCCCCGGTGACATTATGCTTATTGAATTGCACACGCCC
>CAZFAL010000250.1:0-3311 GCA_964516945.1 uncultured Ignavibacteriales bacterium | reverse complement strand
GAAAAACACATTCTTGCCCGGGTACTGTGCGCCGTCACCGAGCTCTTCTTCAATACGTAACAATTGATTGTACTTGCACACTCTGTCAGTGCGGCACAGCGATCCGGTTTTCAACTGCCCGACACCGGTTGCGACTGTGAAATCGGCGATAGTTGTATCTTCAGTTTCACCGCTGCGATGGCTGACCACCGAGGTCATCCCGGCGCGTTTGGCCATTTCAATTGTATCCAGTGTTTCGGTCAGGGTTCCGATTTGATTGAGCTTAATCAAAATCGAATTGGCAGTGTTCTCCTTGATTCCCCGCGCGAGACGTTTGGGATTGGTGACAAAAATGTCATCACCGACAATTTGTATTTTGTCGCCGAGACGTTTGTTCATTTCACGCCAGCCCTCCCAGTCATCCTCACCGAGTCCGTCCTCAATTGAGACTATCGGATAACGACCAACCAGTTCTTCATAGAATCCTATCAATTCAGTGGCGCTCAGGGAACGTCCTTCACCGGCAAGTGTGTACTTTTTGCTGCCCTCGTCATAAAGGCCGCTGGCGGCTGTGTCAAAAGCCAGAGAAATATCGTCACCCGGTTTATACCCGGCGGCTTCTATTGCGCTGCAGATAATTTCGAACGCTTCTTCATTGGACTTCAAGCTCGGCGCAAAGCCGCCTTCGTCACCGACTGAGGTATTATAGCCCCTATCTTTGAGAACTTTCTTGAGCGCATGAAATGTCTCTGAGCCCATCCGCAGAGCGGTCGCAAAACAATCCGCCCCGAGCGGCATTATCATAAACTCCTGAATATCAACACTATTGTCGGCATGCGCTCCGCCGTTGAGGATATTCATCATCGGGACTGGCAGAACCTTGCAGTTGGAGCCGCCGATATATTCGAATAATTTGCGTCCAACCGAGTCAGCGGCGGCCTTCGCCGTGGCCAGCGACACGCCGAGAATAGCGTTCGCGCCCAGCTTGCCCTTATTTTCGGTTCCGTCGAGATCTATTAGGAAATTGTCTACTTCAACCTGATCATAGGGGTCCAGATCCGCAGACAGAATGGCCTCGGAAATTGTTGTGTTGACATTGTTGACAGCTTTGAGAACTGACTTGCCGCCATAGCGGCTCTTGTCACCGTCCCGGAGCTCCACCGCTTCATGGACACCGGTTGAGGCGCCGGAGGGAATTGCCGCGCGTCCCAATGAACCGTCGGTCAGAGCCACATCAACTTCGATTGTCGGGTTTCCGCGGCTGTCAAGAATCTGCCGCGCCAGGATGTAATTGTAATCTGACATTTTGTCTTTCTTCCTTCGTCTTGAGAGAATGATTCGCTCATTCTGGGAAGACACGCTGAATGTGTTGGCGCCACGCCGGAATGGCGCTCCTTTGTGGCGCATTAGAACGTCTTTACCGCTTGCCAATGGCTACTTCGCGCAGACAATCGACAGCCTTCGCTGGGAAATGTCGTTGCGCTTCAGGATTCTACGTATTATTTCAGCGGCGGGCAAGTATCAGGACTGACGACTTGCCAGTTGATGAGTCGGATTGCTATACTATCAACTGAGACGGAATTACTCCCGTTTTTTCTCAGCGCGTACCCTTCCTCACAGCGGATAGCGTCAAGACATAGCGCAAAAGCACAGCGTCAAAGCAAAGTAACATGGTGTTTGTAGATTCATACTTGAAAGAGCCGGACGCTATATTGAATGTACCCGCGATGTGGGGAGAAAAGCGAAAGTGAAATGAAGGATTTTGAGATGAAATCAGCACAGCGCCTTTTGCGGACGCTTACTGCAGGGGTAGTCGGGATTTTTCTCGTAGCCGTGGTTTTTGAAATCGCCGGCGCCATACCACGTTTTTCCGCTGAACAGGGGCTGGCCTGCAATCAATGCCATTTCTCCTTTAGTGGCGGAGCAATGCGCACCGAGTTCGGTCACTACACAATGTCGGTCAATGAGTTGACACTGCAGGTGACCAAGAAAAAGCTCATGAAATCCTACAAAGGCCCGCGCATCAGTCCCGCAGTGTTGGTCGGCGCCGATGTGCGTCTGCGGCTTCTTGAAGACGGCACAGTGAACCGCCACCAAACCGACTACTATGCGTCGTTTGAACCGTTTTCCTCGACATTCTTCAATTTTACGTTTTCATCCGGGTCGATCGATGAAAGTTATTTGCTGGTAACCAATGAACAGCGCTCGGCTTTTGTCCAGGTGGGTCGATTTTATCCGCAATTCGGGCTTAGGCTTGAGGATTTCACGGCCTTTGTGAAAACCAAAACTGGTGTCTTTCATCGCGCCGCGCTGGAGGGCGCTAACGCGGGTATCAGCGGGTTCGGGCATACTCTCTCGCTGGCCTACTATTCCGTCGGTCAGCAAAGTGTCTATATGGCTAATCTCAACCGCTTCGGTTTCTTCTCAAATATTAGCTACTTCTACGGCGCCTCGGCGCGATTTTCTGAAAAGTTAGATGACGGAACACATGGAGGGCAGTTTGCGGTTAAGGGTCTGTATGGCGGTATTGGTTATCGAACCTTTTCGCTGGTCTACGAGGGTGATTTGATAGGTGAGGCCAATGAGAGCTATGCCACCTATATCGGCGCCGCTGTCAGGATAATCCCCGGTGTCTATGCCAAAGCTGATTACAATTTCTATGATCCGGACAGGAACAGTGAAAGCGGAGTTGAGGAGTTCACGCGGGTTTCGGCGGAGCTCTGGCCGATGCCGTTTGTGGAAGTCAACCCGGGGGTGACATTCCATTCGCGCGGACCGCTTGATGGTGAACGTGTCTATGAGTTACGCCTGCACTTGTCGTATTAGTCTCTTATGAATCCGAAGAAAACGAAATCACTGAATTACAAAAGAAAATCGCTACAACGGGCGTTTGGATTTGTCTGCGTCGTTGTTTCGTTGGCGCTGTTTTCCGGTTGCGCTGATCTTGGCGCTCCTGTTGAATCTCAAACGCCTGGCTCCAACGTTGCCCCTCAGATAGAGCCGATAGGGGAGCGCTTCGCCTCTGTAAATAATCCCTTCAACCTGCTGGTGAGCGCATCAGACGCGGAGTCAATTCCGTCGTTAATGGCCCTAAATCTCCCTGTCGGCGCTTTATTTGTCGATAGCGGCAATGGTCGCGGTTTGCTGAGTTGGACGCCGGTGACACTCTTTGCCAATACAGCCAATACTGTAACGATTATTGCAACTGATGATTCATTATCATCTGACACCGAAGTAGTGACACTGAACGTAATTGACTATACGTATAACAATTTCATTGTGCCTCGTGTGACAGTGTTGTGTGGCGGAGTCGGTTGCCACAATATGAGTCC
>CAZFAL010000249.1:0-3330 GCA_964516945.1 uncultured Ignavibacteriales bacterium | reverse complement strand
GACCTGTGGAAAATATACCAGATGGGCGCCGAACAGGTGCAGGCGCTTCGCGGTGTTTCTATCACAGTCAAACGCGGCGAGTATGTTGCCATCATGGGGCCGTCGGGATCAGGCAAGTCAACCTTGATGAACCTCATCGGCTGCCTTGACACTCCCACACGCGGGAAATACATCCTCAACGGCTCCGATGTCAGCCTGCTGAGCGATGACCAACTGGCAGTAATCCGAAATCGTGAAATCGGTTTCGTCTTTCAAACGTTCAATCTCCTTTCTCGCGCAACTGCGCTACACAACGTCGAGTTACCGCTGATTTACAGTGGTGACTCCAAGGAAGAGCGTCTGGCGAAAGCCAAAAAGGCCCTCGAGCTCGTTGAACTCGGCGATAGAATTACTCATCAACCGAATCAACTCTCCGGCGGTCAACGTCAGCGTGTGGCGGTAGCGCGCGCTCTGGTTAACGAGCCGTCAATTGTGCTCGCCGATGAGCCAACCGGTAATCTCGATAGCCAAACCGGAAAAGAAATCATGAGTCTGTTTGGCAAACTGCACGAGCAGGGCAATACAATTATTCTTGTGACCCACGAGCCCGATATCGCGGCAAACGCCGAGCGAATCGTGACTATTTTCGATGGGTGTATTTCGCGAGACAGCCGTGTTACCGATGAAGAAAAACGACAGGGTCGCGTGGCGTGATTACGATTGCTCTCATACGTGAGGCGCTTGTCGCTGTCTGGTCAAACAAGCTACGTTCCGGCCTGACGATTCTCGGAATGGTGATGGGTATCACCTCCGTCATTGCGATAATCTCCGCGGTTGAAGGCATGCAGGGGAAGATGGAGAATATCTTCTCCTCAATGGGAGAGAATACATTCGAGGTGGACCGTTTCGGTATTGTCACAAGTTGGGATGAGTTTCAGAAAAAGAACCGCCGCAAAATTATTACACGTGACCTAATTCAACCAATTCGTGAGGGCTGTGACGCCTGTGGTGAGGTGGGGGCTGTGACGCAGGCCAGCGCCAATATCAAATACAAGACTGATATGATGCGGCGGGTTAATATCCAGGGGCAGACCCCCAATATGTATGACATTAGTGATTTCGATGTCGCTGACGGCCGCTACCTGTCTGATGAGGATGAACGATTACGCAGACAGGTGGCGTTCATTGGTGAAGATGTTCGCCAGGAATTCTTTCCGCAAGAGAACCCGCTGGGACAGCAAATCCGAATAGGCGCCCGAAAATATACGATCATCGGTGTCGCTAAGAAACTCGGCTCATTTCTCGGTCAATCACTGGACGAGTTTGCCTTCATCCCGTTGTCAACCATGCGAAAAAATTTCGGCAGGCAAGCCGAAGCGGTGAATATCCGCGTTAAAGCCGTTTCCAGAGAGCGTTTTGAAGAGGCCATGGACCAGACGCGGGTCGTCCTGCGTTCACACCGGCATGTGCCCTATGACGCTCCTGATGATTTTGAGCTGCTAACACCGGACGCCATTCTCGGCTTCATCAACAACATCACGAAAGCGTTCCGTTTCATTATTATCTCACTGCCGGCGCTTTCAATTGTAATCGGCGGTATCGTTATCATGAACATCATGATGGTCTCGGTGATTGAACGCACGAGAGAAATCGGTGTGCGCAAATCAATCGGCGCCAGCCAGGCGCATATCCGTTGGCAGTTTCTCACCGAATCGCTTGTGATATCTTTGATAGGTGGTATCCTGGGGGCCGGGCTCGGTTACTGGGTTGGCGGAGTGATGTTGGAGCGGATGAAGATTTCCATCAGTCCCTCTCTTCTCGGATTGATTCTCGGTGTGGGTATTGCCAGTTTTGTCGGAATCGTTTCCGGCATGTACCCGGCGATGAAAGCCGCGCGCTTAGACCCCATAAAAGCTCTGAGCTACGAGTAGGCGTTTCCTGGCCATGCATACACACACAAACAGACTTTCCGAGATACTCGACAGCGGCGCAATGGCGTTGCGTTCTCTCAACGCGCACAAATTCCGCAGTATCATGACTATTATCGGGGTCTTTATTGGTGTTGCCGCCGTCATTTTCGTCAATACAATCCTTGAGGGGTTCAAGAATTACACTGAGGCCTCCATCGACAAAATAGGCACGAATATCATTTACGTGTCCAAGTGGGCGTCACACGCTGAGGCGCAAAGGGCGCGTGAAACCGGCGAAAACCGCAAGAACTTCACGTTCAAAGAGGTGAACGCCATTATCGAGAATTGTGACCTGATTGCGGCTGTCGCGCCGCAGAAACGGATGTTCAATAACACGGCCAAGTATGGCAACAAACGAGCGACAAGCGCCAATGGCTTCAGAGGAGTCTGGCCGGAGCAGGAGTTCGTCACAAACCGGGGCGTGGAATTCGGCAGGTATCTGAATGACATCGACATGGAGCGTCGCTCAATGGTGACAGTTATCGGGCCTGAAATCGCCGATGCGCTATTCAGTAGCCATCAGGAGGCAATCGGCAAGGTCATCAAGGTCAATAGCTACAAGTTTACCGTGATTGGAGTTCTCGAAAAAATTGATGCGCTTTTCAATATGAACGAAAATGATTTCATTTTCATCCCGTTAACCACCTTTGATAAACTCTATCCGTCAACCAAGGATGTCACCATTCTTGCCAGCGCTGTTTCCCGTGAACAGATGCAAGAGGCGATGGACCAGATGACTAATGCCCTGCGGCGTGTCAGGCATGTCAGGCCTGACGAGGAAAACAACTTCGGACTACTGACACAGGACAGGTTTAAAGATCAAATTGGCAGCTTTACTGCGAGCGTGCGCATTGGTGGCCTAGCTATTTCCTCGGTGGGTCTGCTCGTAGGCTTGATTGGCGTAATCAATATCATGCTCATTTCAGTGACTGAACGCACCAGAGAAATCGGTGTTCGCAAAGCGATCGGCGCTAAGCGTTCCAATATTCTTCTGCAATTCCTCACCGAAGCCGCCACTCTGACCGGAATCGGAGGTATCGTCGGCATTATTGTCGGCGCCGCCGGAGGGTGGGCGCTAACCGCCGCTCTGGACTGGACATATTATCTCTCGCCCTTTTGGATTGTTGTCGGTCTGGTCCTCTCCGCCGGCACCGGAATCACCGCCGGACTCTATCCGGCCTGGAAAGCCGCCCGACTTGACCCCATTGAAGCTCTTCGCTACGAATAGCGGCGTCTCGCGGTTCAATGCCCATCCCGCCACTTTGGCTCTGCTCTTCAACCACCCGGCCCCTATGGGCTTGATGAAAAAACCATCAAATGTTGCGTCGGGTCTTGCGACAGCGCTTTTTGCTGTCGTGTGACCTGACCCTTTAGCTGAGGA
>CAZFAL010000248.1:0-3376 GCA_964516945.1 uncultured Ignavibacteriales bacterium | reverse complement strand
GACTCCGTTGAGGGTTAGCGGTGTGTAGCTTTCGGTGAAGTCTCCGCCCTGCGCCTCGCCCCAGGACCATTTTGGATGCACACCACCCTGATTCAGCTCCTGACGACCCGTGGCGTTTTCGGTTGAAACCAGAAAGTTGAAGTTGAACTTGAGTGAGTTATAGAGTGTGACTGTCGGTGTCAGTGACAGACGCGCAGTCGATGACGGACGCCTGCGCTCACGACCGTCGATGCTATAGAGCTCTCCGAAGAAATTGACTCCTCCATGGAGCGTGACAGCATCCTTATTGTCGTCGTTGTTGTCGCCTGCTGTGTTTGTCGGCGTAGCGCCTGTGTTCTGTGCGGCGCCGAATATCGGCAGGCTGAGTAAAAGAAGTGTCAGAAAGACGACGCTCGGCGCTACCCGGATAAGTTTCATGTCTACCATTGGCAGGGCGCCAGGATTGCTATCTCAGGTGAGCGGAGGCCGGCAACTCCATCAAAGTCGGCGGCTGCGGATGTTGCTATGGGTGATGCCATAGCGCGAAGCAGGTTCACACACTGTGGGAGTGCCATAGACAAGTATCCAAATCTTGCTTTCACGTTCATTGCTCGCCGGTCGACAGCCATTGTCATCAAGCGCCTGTGTCTGTCAATCATATCATTTACCATTGAGCAACTTCAGAGTGTCAATTCGGGCGTTTGTGTTACGCAACCGTTCCCGTCTTGAATCTCAACCCTGAATCAGCTTCTCAAGTATGGTCTTGACCATACCCACCGTGTCATCGAGCGTGACGGTTGCGTCTATTTCTTTGTATTCATCAAGGACAAGCAATTCCATGTGAATTGCGACACCTTTTCTTTGCACAAGATTTTGGAGAGAGGATTTGAACTCGGCTTTTTGAATCATGATTGGCGGCCTTGTCGCTGAGGCGAGATAGTCATTGATTTTTTTGTATAGCGCCTGCAAACGTTCAAGATTCGCCTTTTGCTTTTCGAGCTCGCTCCAAAGTTTTTCCGACTGACCTTTGAGCGCAATCAACGCCGGATTGTTTTGCGGGTCAGGAACAGCAAGATAAACAGCCCGCGCGCTGACATAGGCGGCGTTGGCCCGCGCATGAGCGCCGACTGTTTTGCGGTATGCGGCATTGCGAGCGCGCAAAGTTTTCAGCGCCGCTCTCTTTCTGGCGGCTTTTCTGACCGGCACATCGCGGTAGGCGCGTCGGGCGGCGTCACGTGACGATCTGGCGGACCTGACCTTCCTGAGCGCCGCATCCTTATTTGCCTTTTTCTGCGCCATCACCTGCTTTGCCTTTTCACGAACCACATCCAGTTGGACGTTGAGCGCTTCGACAGCCTGTTGTTTCCCGGCGGCAAGTTCTTCCGCCTTTTCAAAGGCGCTTAGCGCGGCGTCAATGGTCACCTGCCCAACCTGCGCAAATTTTGCGAGACCTTCGGAAAGCGGTCCGGCGAGCGCGTCACCAAAATCACTTTCCATCACCCCGTGAACATTGAACGCCGGTTTTGTTAAGTTGAAAGCGCCGCTGGCTTGCAGACTGGTGGAAAAGAGCCCGTCGATTTCTGTCGAGGTAGCAAAGGCCAGTGTGTCACGAGTCATCGTCAGCTCGACCTGCTTTGAACTTCCCAGCAAATCCACTTGGCCATTCAGCAGGAAATGCGATGAACCCGGAATCAATTGCAAATCGAGATTTGCGTCCTGCCAGGTCAATGGGCCGACAGCAAAACTTGCCAAGTGTCCTTTGGCCCAAATTCCTTCAGCGCCAACCGCACAGTCGACTCCGGCGAAGTTCTGCAACTCAGCGCCGGGCGAAAAGCTCACAAAGAGGTCTCCCTTGAGCGCCATGCCCGCTTCAACATCGAGGTCCGGATCACTCTTCGGGGCGAACTTCAGGCCCATCTTCTTGATGGCCATATCCGGCAGAGCGTCAACCGGTAGCATTGGCGGCTGACCGCCGGTAGAGGCCGCCACCATCTTATTCTGCAGTTTCGCAATGTCGTACAAGGCCAACCCTTCGTCGCTTTCACCATCGAAGACCGCATTGGTGGGAACACCGGTGTAGGCGTTAATGGCAACCGCCACCGCAGTTTTGATATCCTTTTCGCCAATTTTCAAATCACCGGCGAATCCGAGTCCGATATTGCCATAGGCGTTGATTGAGATTTTGAGGACAACTTTGTTCAGTGTCAGGAACTTGATACCGAATGGCGCCACCCAGGGCTCTTCGGCCTCAAGACCGCCGAGGATCGCCAGCGCCACACCGGCGCCGTCTCTGGCGATTTTGCCCTTGACGAAAAACGTAAGAACGTCACCGTTGATATCGACAGTGATTGCGCCGACGACACCGACCGAGGGCTGGCCGGTAATCTCCAACGCCAGCTCGCCGGATTTGAACCAGGCCGGCGCGCCCGGCGGTTGCATCGGCGGAAGCGCCGCTTTGAGATAGATATCCTTAATCAAGCCACCGCCGCCTTCGCCATTGAGCAGTCCGAAGGCGTTACCGAATGTGCCCTGTAACATCAACGTCCCGGCGCTCATGCCGAGATGGTTCATGACCGTCATTAGCGGATCGTCAGGTTGCATGTTTTCGAGAGGAATCACGGCAATCAGGTTTATGCCGGGTTTCAATGTCAGTTCGTATTCGTCAGCGCCGTATATCTTGCGGTAGAACTCATAGGTGTCCGGGCCGAGCGCATCAGAGCCGATTGAACTTTCCTTATTGGTAATCACAAACCCTACACGTGAGAAATTGATATTGTCCAACACAGGGTTTGAAAGCGCCGGGATCGCTTTACCGAGTTGCCAGTCAACCGGTTTGACACCAATAGTCATGAGACGCTTGCGGTCTTTGTCGCGCGCCATTGAAAGGAGAAAGTCCGTTTCTGAATGCATCAATGTTGTGCGGCCGCTGAAAAGAAACTCATCGTTTTTGCCGGCGCTGATGCCCAGCGAAAGATTCGACAGGTCAAAGAATCCTGCGGGGATTGACAACATCTTCCTGTCCTTTTTGTCTTCCCGTGTGGCCTGCGCGATTCTAATCAGGTCCGACAGCCGGAACTTATCGGCCAGTTGCGCTTTGGCGCGGAATGAGAATTTCTTTGTGGAGCCGGAGGCAGTGACCGACACTGAATCTGCCTGGCGATATGTGCTGTCTTTTGTGCGTGAGCCCTCAATCTTTGTTTTTTGTGTCGTGTCGGCTTTACCGATTTCCACAAGTAATGAGTCAGTGACTTTGACCTTACCGATATCAAGGCCGCCATGAAGCGCTACTTTCGGCGCTGTCTTGTTCGGTTCGATAATTAGCTTTGCGTCACGCAAGTTCAACCAGGGCAGGCCAAGATGCAGGGTATCGTCAGTCCCGAATTCGAAAACAACCTTG
>CAZFAL010000247.1:0-3380 GCA_964516945.1 uncultured Ignavibacteriales bacterium | reverse complement strand
CTCCGGCAACAATGACAGCGCCATGAAATGTTTCGCGAGCGCCGGAACATTGTTGCGCGCAGATATTCCAATTTCACTTTCTGCGAAGCTGGAGGATATGATAGCGTTTCCTCACGGGTTCTTTGAACAACTAAAAGCCGGGACGTTGAAGAAAGTCACATACAGCATGGTGACAACAGCAAACGGAGAACGAAACCCGGACACCGCTATCAGCGTGCTTACTATCCCGCAGTTCACAGATTCGGTGTCAAAAGAGATCTATCTCGATAGTCTGCGCGCTGTAGCCGAATACCGCGCAGATATTTCAGATGTGGAATTTCCGTACCGCACGTTCTTGTTACAGGACCACTTTCTGGCGCTGGGGAAAGTCTATGAATCTGCAGGAGAGCTGGATTCTGCGGACTACTACTATGACAAGTCATCATTCCTCTTGCACAATACCGCAGTCTTCAAGGCAATTGCGCTGGCGGCGATTGAGGCGCAGGTGCGTCTCGCTGATTTGTACCGGCGCAGGAGTCAGCCGGAGCTCGCCGAAGAGGCCTATCATGTGGCGCTGGACACGATTGATGTTTCAAGCGGTGAATGGGCGCATTACGCGGCGTTGGCGCATGAGGGGCTGGGGCGCTTGTTCGAATCACAGGGGAATGTTGATGAGGCGGAGCGCGAGTATCGCGCGGCGGTCACCAGCGCGGAATCCGTCACAACGCCGATCACACTGGATGTCGCCGAGTCATTGACTGAATTGGGGGCATTTCTCCGCAGACAGGGCAAGCCGGTAGCCGATGTTGGAGAAATTCTTGAGCGCGCCGGGCGGATGGTCAGCGATGTGTACGGCAAAGGAGACCTGCGGCGTCTGGCGCCCCTGCTGCAGTTGTATAACCTGTACACAGACAACCGGCAAGGCGGAGCTCAAAAGCGAATAGGGCGCGAAATCAAGCGCCTCATCAACTCCCAATCATCACGGAGAACACTCCTCAAGCATTCGATTCTCAGCAACATGATCGCCCAACTGAAGCGCCTCGGATTTACAGAGCAGGGAAAGCAATTGACGGATATGTATACAGACTTATGACAGGTCTGGTGTTGTTTACAAACATGCTCAACGTGTGGCAGCCAATGTATGGCAGTCGCTGCCCAACTCTAACGGCATCACAGACGCTTGCTGTTACTTATCTTGTTGTTTCAAGACTCCCCTTGAGCCCAGTCAAATACTTTCAGACGCCCATTGCTGAAAAGCTCAATCTTGACATCGTAGGTTTGCCTTTCCATGTGCAAGGTCACGACAGCGCTGAGTCCGTCTGCGGAGGCGTCGATGTCGGCCTTGAGGATTTTGCCATTTCTGGTCTGCGCGTCACGTAGTAACGCACCAGTAGAGAGTAGAGATTTCTCCCTGAGAAGGGTAGGGCCGAAGTAACGGCGGAAGTTTACTGAGTCCAGCGTGTTGTATGTGGTAATGAGATTATCGACTATCACCTGCATGCGTTCGGTGACATTGCCCTTGACTGCGCCTTTGGTTGAATTGGTCGTCGAACAGGCCGCAAGCGAGCCAGCAAGCGCGACGGCAACCGCGAGAGAGAAAAATCGTTTCATGGGTATTGCTTCTCTTTTTGTTAATGATGTCTCTTGCCAAATATGTTTGTCGAATAGTTGCGAATGGTTTAGGCGCATGGGCCGGGTTCTGTATCCAAATCCAAAAGAAAAAAACGGACTCTGGAGCCGGGTTGTCCGGAGCCACTTACCTGGCCCGCGTACGCCCTATATAAGACAACCCTGCAGGGAGGCGCAGGGTTGCAAAAAAAGAGAGACTGTTTGAAATTCATCCTAATCGGGCTTGTTGAAAAAACCATGTACGTCATTGTCAGTAGCGAAGCGACGTGGCAATCTCCCGGCTATGAATCGACGGGATTGCCGCGCTTCGCTCGCAATGACTGCAATGAATGACTTTTTCAACAAGCCGAATCGGGGCGGGCGCTTAGCTCTTCTTTTCTCCCTTTGTGAGCTTCTTCTCCAATTCTTTTCGTGTCAGATGCAATTTGTTGAAGCTGTCCGCAGAAATAACATAATACCAATCTGCAAAACGGCTGTTGAGTTTTGCAGAACGCTCCCGCCCTGCTTTAACCTGATCTTCCCACTCCTGATGGACATTCGCGAGTTCCTTGTTGTGCTTTTCAGTGTCGCTGAGGAGACTGTCCGGTTTGTTCAGATAATCTGTGTTTGGCGGCTGAATCGGCTCGGGAAAGTTCGCTTCATCAAAACTTGTCGTGACAAACAAGTAACGATTCTCCCCGGGGCCGGATTTAGTGTCACTCGAAGCGTCTGTTCCTGCAGTGACAGCTTCACCGCTACCATACACGACTTCTCCAAAGCGCAATGAATACACAACGCCGGTCGCTGTTTCGGCCTGCATTTCACCCTCGTTAGAGCGCAGTGAGCCGTCGCGGGTCATGAAGAATCCCTTGCTCTGTAAGGAGCGAACATCGTCAGTTGTCATTTCAGTGGACGCCTCCGACTTGCTCAGACTCGCCGAGAGTCCTGCGGGTTTACGTCTGACACCGACAATCGAGAGCGAATCCAGCGCAGTCAGCAGAGAATCCATTTTCAAGCTGTCGACGATATAACCGTTGTGAACCTTTTTTGTGCGCCAGCCACCTTCATCCCGGAATAACAGTATATTATCACGGGTTTTCACCGAGCCGGAGCGCTCATCAATAGAGTAGTCCTGAATTGTGACATTGGCGATTTCAGATTTGTCCAACTCCAGCAGGTCGCGGTTAATCCAGTCTTCAAATTTGGTGGACAAGTCGAGCTTCATACGTGACGCATACACCCGTTTTTCTCCGGGGATTCGCACGAAGCGGAAGCCGTCATGTCCCGGCACGGGTTTTCCGACAATGAAATCCGCCAATACGGAGCCGCCTGCTTTTTTGAGTGTAATGCGTTGTCCCCGCCCCTTGAGCGCCGGAGATGTTTCGTCGAGCGGGTCTATCACACCACAGGCCTCATGCTCTGCGACATTATCTGTGCGAAAATCATCCTTCTTTATTCCGATAACGCCGGCGGCGGTTTTTGCCAATCTATCTTTGGCGTCAGCCGGATAGTCATGATGTGACGGAATCGTCCATCTGCCGTTCTTGAACGTGACTTTGAACGGAATTGTGGAGCCGCTGTTTTCGTCATAGTCGATTACTTCGAGCGTGGTTGCTTCATTCGGATCGGTAAAGTCCGGAAAGAATACCTGACCCTGATCCAGAAACGCATCCGGTGTGACTTTCGGTCCTGAAAGGAAGAATGCCAGCGCCGCAAGAACCACAGCGGCGGCGCCGAAGCTTGAAGTCCCGGGTGTGCTAAGGGAAAATCCGTTACAGGGTCATACAAATGAA
>CAZFAL010000246.1:0-3384 GCA_964516945.1 uncultured Ignavibacteriales bacterium | reverse complement strand
AAATGACGCGCCGGTTCGCTGCTGATCATGCTGATACGGCGGCCCGTCATCTCGCGGAACACATCGACGCTCATTGATCGGTATGCAGCAACGGAAGCTCTCGGTGTCATAGTTATTACCGCCACCAAAAACGGCGTCAGACGGGAACCATGTGCCACCAAATTCGTAGTGACCGTTCACCGGATCTGTACCATCAGATATCAGAATCTGATAGGCCGGATCTGGGGCTGTGGTTCCGAATTGTGGCCTTGCGACCACATGGTAGGCGCCCATAATCTGGACACCGGTGCCGCCATTCGGGAAGATGTCGATGAAAGCGACACCCTGCGTAAGACCATTCGGGAATGGGAAGGCGCTCTGCGGAACAATTTCGCTATATGCGGCTGTTCCCGGGACGCCTGCGGCGTCAAGATACACGCCAACTTCCATACCGGTCAGATCGTCATATCCAAAAATCGGAATGCTGGCGATGTCAACACGACACTCGTCACCACCGGCCGCATAGGAGCCGGAAAATCCGGTGAAGCCGTCTGAGGCAAAGAAGGTGCTGAAGAATGTCAAATTGCCTGCATTACTGAGAAGTTCACAATTGATGAACTCATCATGACAGACATTAATGTCAATCAAGAAATCCGGATTGATACCAAATGCGTCAAAATAATTGTGCCAGCCGGAGAGCGGCGGGGCGCAAGACGCATAAATATCAGGATCAATCACACCATCCGGCCAGAACACTGACGCGACGTTCAACGGGTCGCCTTCACCGGCGGTGAAGTCATCGGCGCCAATTCCGCTACCTGCGGCGGCGGGATCGAGAGCCAATGTCGGGTCAGGTCCGGTCCAGCGCACTGCAACGTGATATGTCACAGATGGGCCGGGGACGATGTTAATCGGATAATCCACCCAGCCGAATGAGCCGAGCGGATACAGGTCGGCGCCCAAACCGGGGCCACCAATTGTCAGGGACGGAGCCAACGGGGAAGAAGCGTCCGGGACACCGGCGCCGTCATCGGCGAGGATTTCCAGAACAACTTGCCCATCAGGATCTGTGCCTGAGAAGTAATCGGATAATGAAATCTCAGCGGTCAGCAATGTATCATAACCGCCGGTGCTATAGCGCATGGCCATACCCTTGCGGCAGTTGCTTGTGCTGGGCAAACCGAAGATAAATGTATACGAATCCGCGTGTGTTTCCAGGAAGCAATCCGTAAACGGAATTTCCTGACAACACACCGGAGCGCTGGCAACCTGATTGTAGTACTGGGACCAGAACAAATCGTTCGTGGTCCAGTCCGGAACCGAGGTGTCAAATGTCACGCCTGTGCGAGGTGTGACGCCAGAGCCGTCCGCATTATCGAGCACTGATTGAATGCGATCAGTTTCCGGGCCACCGGCGTCAACCGCCGAGCCAAGTACCGTGCCGAATGAGATAAAGAAATCATCGGTAAAGGTCAGGTGGAGACCGGAAAGATCGAAGAAGTTCCAGCTACCGGCGGCAAGAGTTGTGGAATTGACCACAACGCTGGCTACTTGAGTCGCCGGAATACTCGGGTTCGGGCCTGCGCCGGTCCAAACACCGATTTCCGCGTCGATATCGCCGTCAATCGCGCCAAAGAACATCCAAGTGCCCTGCAAAGAACACAGGAACCTGTCCTGGACAAAGTACTTGTTACCAATTCTGGTAACAAGACCGCCTATCGCTCCGGAGTTACGGAACGAGAGACCGGCCCAAGGTGACGGGTAGTCCGTGTTGTCTTGATCCGTGCAGGTAAAGGTGGGCACGTAGTTCTTGGTCAGGGTTGCCCCTGTCAAGTCCAGCGCTTCTGACGCCACCTCTTTCTGCAGTTTCTCAACAACCCGGGACTGCGCATCGTCCTGCCCATAGAGCTGCGCCGACGGATTTTTCGTCGGGAGCGGCTGAGCAACACGTTTGCCACCTGGAAGCGCGGAGAATACCGCGGTGTTCCCCAGGAGCAATATGCTCAATGTGAGAACACCAGTTAACAACTTTTTAGACATCTATTTCCTCCTTAAGAGCTAGGACACAATACGTTTCTTTTGACCATCTGAATCCAATGACCAAGCTATGTATCGGCGCCGGACTAATCCGGTTTGATAACAGCCATGCGGCCTTCGGGTTCAACTCCACCCTGTCTAGGGAAAATGGTTTATCAATGGAGCTTTGTACAGTCAACGTCATTGTGCTAAAACCTATCTGTCTCTTGGAGTAGAGACTTACACCTGTCGAAACATCTCCGACAGGTCCGAGTCATGCTTTCTTAGATTTACTGTACCCACAAACCCAGGAGCCCGAGTAAGGGGTTTAGGTAAAATAGTCGCTTCTGTTTGCTTATCAATTCGCAATTGATTTTGAAGTAATCCTCCAAAATTGAAGTATCGGTTTACATACAAGCGGTCTGAGCGGCTGATTGAGGACAAACACAACCCTGACACTGAAAGAGCGTCAAAGCTCTGTGACGATAGAAATGATGATTGAATCGCTGAAATGTCCAAATAACCTGTCAAACCTGATGCCTGTATACGAGCGTAGAAGGGTACCAACACGCTGTCTGTATTATCAGACTGAAATTAAGAAGATGTAATGGATACGACAGCCGGAAGATATCGGATGATATATGTCGCTGGTTTTTACTGCCGTAAACAGCGGACAGTGAGATGTGCGAATCTTGAACAGCTAACCGTGGCCCCGGTCACCTTCGTCTCAGCCATCGTCCCTCAAAGGCCCTTGCCTTCGATAACAGCAACAATCGGAACACTCAGACGGTCAAAATCCTAATCTTCATAAGAAGACACTGCTTCTAAGAAGACACTTCTCAAACGACTCAATGCCCGACAGACCGTTAAGTTAGTGATAAGCAATAGCTTACAACCACAAAACCAGCCCTTTTGGACCGAATCGCAAAACCGTGAACAATTTTCCAGCTTCTTAAGTTTAGAGGTAAGTTTGTATTACTCAAGGATTTCCACAATGACCGATTGGCTCTCAGATCAGAGCTACATCCAGTGAGAAAACACGCACTCAAGAGTGAATAAACGCAATCCAGCCAGAAAGTCAAGAGAAATCTATCCATAAACCCCAAATAATGGAACTTTTTTCCATCTTCCCTACAATTCCCCAAAAACCACCCGTCCAATATCAAGTCAATTGCGAGCGAAGCGTGGCAATCCCGCCCGATATCAAGTCATTGCGAGCGAAGCGTGGCAATCCCGTCGGTATCAAGTCACTGCTTCATTGCTGCGAGCGAAGCGAGGCAATCCCGCCCGATATCAAGTCACTGCGAGCGAAGCGCGGCAATCCCGTCGGTATCAAGTCATTGCGAGCGAAGCGCGGCAATCCCGCCCGATATCAAGTCACTGCTTCAT
>CAZFAL010000245.1:0-3441 GCA_964516945.1 uncultured Ignavibacteriales bacterium | reverse complement strand
ATATGCAGACAAGGCGGGGCAAGCCCCGCCACTACGGTTGGAACCGCGACGGCGTTGTGTAACCACACTGTCATTCTGAGCGCAGCGAAGAATCTAACCGGTATGAGCAGGATGAATCGGGAGCAGATACTTCGCTTCGCTCAGAATGACAGGATACTGCAAAAGTGGAGTTGTGACAGCGAGACGCATCTTAACACAACCAAGGCCATCACTCGCGTTCATGCGTGTCGGCGTCTGTGTTCGCCATCCGGTTCAACACTTCGCGGGTGGCGCTGATTTCCTCTCGAATACCGGTGAGCGCTTCGGCGAGCAGACCGAGGATGAAGAACCCAAGTCCGACTCCGGCGAGAAGCATAATCAGGAACAAATACGCACGATTACCGACACCGAGCACATAGCGCTCATAAAACGCATACAGCGCCACAAAAACCGCAATCAGAAAACAAACTCCCGACGCGGCGCCGAATAGTATCAGCGGTTTTTTCAAGAAGCTAATCTGGAACTTGACCGCCAGCATATCGAGAATCCCTATCGGAATACGCCAGATGCTGTTGAACTTCGATTGCCCCCATTGACGGGGATGCAGGGTAACTTTGACCTCATCGACAACATACCCCTCCTCGGCGGCCATCACGACCAGATAGCGATGCCAGTCACGACGCAGGAACATACGTTCGACAATTTCAGCGCGGAAGGCCTTGACTGAGTTGAGGTCATGCACTTTCACGCGGAAAATCAATCGACTGAGCAAATTGTAAATCGAAGAGACAAACTTCTTCTTGTATTTTCCCTGTTTCCAGCCGGTAACCACATCGGCGCCCTCACGAATCTTGTCTATCATCGCCGGAATATCCTCCGGCAAAAACTGCAAATCCGCCGGATAGAAAACGTAAACATTACCTTTGGCAATTGAGAACCCGGTTTGCAGAGCGGCGGTTAGCCCGCGATTACGGGAATGCGAGGCAAAGCGGATAAATGAATGTTTTTCCGCCTGTTCGCGAATTTTTGCCAGCGTGTCATCAGTTGAGCCGTCATTGACCAGCACCAACTCGCCGGGGAAAGTGGCGTTCTTGAACATCTCGGCAAATAGCGTACACAGCTCGTCGATATTCCCGGACTCATTCATCGCCGGAATTACCACCGAAACGAATAGCGCTCCATTATGGTCAATCTGCTTGTCTGACATATCTCTGATATCGGCTGTTTATTTGAGCGTCTCTACTTCTGCAAGCGCCGCAGTAATTTTCTCGGCGCCGGGGTTCAGATGATGCGCCAGACGAAACCGCTCCAGCGCCTCCTTGCGAAACATATCCTCACCGGTCTTGTTATACAAGGCCAAATTAATCCGGCCCAATTCGGCCTGAATGTCATAGTCGGTCGGGGAAGCCAGCGCTGCGCGTCCCATATAGCGTGCGGCCTCCTGTAGATTTCCTTCGCTCTCAGAGCGACGCGCAAAGTACAGATTCACTGCAATGTTTACGCTGTCCATCCTCTTCAAGCGCCCGACCAACCGACCTGACGGGTCCGGCAGATGTCCCTCAAGCGCCAACGTCCCGACTTCAAATGGCGAGAGTGTGTATTCAGAGGCGCGCTGATTGTTCGTCGCTCCTGAAATACGAAGTAGTCTGACCTTGAAATTGGTGATATGATATGTGTGGAGCAAAAACGAACGATTGACAACCGACGGATACATATCCTCAAAGCGGGTCATATTTGATTCATCAAGCAGAACATGCGTCACCGGAAAGCTATCGAGGAATGTTGTATCCGGATCGGAAACACCAAATTGGTGCACCAGCGCTTCCAGTGAATTGTCCTGGCAGAGACCGACAGCGTAGGGACCGGAGAGAACAGCGTCCTTCCCGAGTATTTTGGGCAGGTCTTTGGAGGTGTCTACGATGGTGTATGTCGGACGTTGCGCCCAGTCGCTGTACCAAGCGACACCTGAGCCGAATGACAAACCCGGCGCAAGAATCAACGCCGTCAAGGCGATAGCAGTCGGGATAGATTGGGCTTTGCTTTTACGACGCCAACTGTCAAAACCTACGGCGCCCGCCCAGACGATGAGCGTGATCAAAACCACATCCCAGATTTTGTCGTCGAAACTGAAATCGCCGGTTTGCGCAATTGAAATTCGAGACCAGATTTGATATACGGGGAATATCAGCAGAAACCCCAGCAGAAAGTAAAAGCTTATCCTGCGTTTGGCCCCGATGATTTTCGTGACCTCCATGTCGGGTTTCTCCGTCCGGCTTTGCCGGACTTCGGAACCCGACCTACGTTTTTTTTGCTTGATGTAATTCCAAAGCGTCGCCATCGAGATTCCCGCCAACGCCGCCAGCGGATAGGCCATGGGAATCTGGTAGCGTAACGGACGGTACGTCCAGGCAAAAAGCTCCAGCCATAACAAAACCAACCAGAGGGTCATAAGCGCGGTGACACCGGAAACAGTGCGCACATTCTCGCCGCCTTCGGGAGTGAGCAACCAATAAAGCGTCAGCGCCAACATCACAAACGCCAGCGCCGAGACAACATACATCTCATGCAAATCCGTCCCGAGAGAAAACAGCTTCCAGAAGAAATCCGGTACACTATTGAACGCCTCCGGTGGCCCATAGAGTCCGGTGGACTGTTCGGCCAGATAGGCGCGAATAGCGGAGAGATTCGGCCAGCCGACAGTCAGAAACCAGATAACACACCCTGTGGCCAAACCGCTACCAACAATGAATATGCGTCTCCATTCGGCCCGGCGCTCCTCAGTGGGCGCTGTCAGCAAACGCCAGAAAAAGAATCCGGCAAAAACTCCGACAAACACAACGCCATGCGATTTACCCAGCAAGAATGAGGCGCCCAACGCCAGCCCGGCGAAGAATTGCGTCACCCATGTGCGCCTGCAGTTTTCCGCCAGCCAAAATGAGAGAACCCCGAAAAACACCATCGGGTTTTCCAGAAACGGCAGGCGTCCGTAGAAGAATTGGTTTCGGTTGAGCGCCAAAAAGACCAGCGTAAAGAACGCTCCCGCCGCGCCATAACGCTTACGCACCAATAGCGCCAACAACAACAACGTCCCCAGCGAAAACAACAACGCGCTGAAATTCGCCTGCGCATACCCGACACCAAAGACCGCAAACACAGCCCGCGCCACCGGTGTCTCCGCCGAGTACTGAAACAATGGAAAGCGTGTGTCACCCTGCGGATTAAACGAGCCGAAGAGCGCATCATTTTTGGCGTACATCGTATACGCCGCCGGGTCAGTATACACACCCTGACTGGTGGAGAGACCGATCGGCGGATCGGCGCTCAAATGCACAAGCCGGACTGCGACTGTCAACGCAAAGAGCGCTATCCAGACAACATTTCTGTCGAGCAGGTGTGAAAGCAGTTTGATTATGGGCGCTGTGACAGAGTGTTTCAATGATGAGACCTTCACGTAGGTCAAGT
>CAZFAL010000244.1:1893-3470 GCA_964516945.1 uncultured Ignavibacteriales bacterium | reverse complement strand
GTCCTCCAAATGTCAGAGTTTCAGCCGGTAGCTCTGTCACCACGCAATCTGCAGTTGTTACTGACGCTGATGCGTGTGACACGCACATATTTACATTAGAATCAGTTGAACCGACACCTGTAGGTGTTGTGACTATCGATTCATTGACCGGGGCAGTAACGTTTGACTCTGATAGCGCTGACTTGATTGATGGCGCTGAAACCGATTATATGATCTGTATAAGTGTTTCTGATGGTATCAACTCTACGTCCTGTTGCATGGCTGTCAAGGTTCAGCCGAGAGAAACAACCTGCATCACTATCGACCAGAATGACTTGAGTAGTAATTCGTTCTTCCCTTTGCCGGGTGACCAGATTGATATTTGTATCAAGTACGAAGGTGGCTCAAGTGAGCTTGGTGGTTTTGATTTTTCAATCGCGTATGACACTACCGCGCTTTCAATCGTTACTGTTACCGAAGGCAGTATTTATCAGGACTATGAATGGGAGAGCTTTACATATCAGGATGGCGCTACTGATTCCTGTTGCCCATCGGGAGTTGTTCACATTGAAGGTCTCGCTGATGTCAGCGGTGATTCACACGTTCCGAATAACAATCTGTTAGCGTTCGGTGACACTCTCGCCTGTTTGACTTTCCAAATTTCCGACGCTCCGCGTCTTGTGTGTCAAAAGCTTCAGCTTGGCTGGACATGGACCAACTGCACTGATAACATTCTACTGTCCCCGGCCGGTGACACAACCTATATCAGCCGCAAAGTGTATCAATTTGTCGGCTCTGAGAGTAACCCGGCCAGTGGCTATCGCGCGGACCTGACAGGTCTCGACCAGACATTTCCGACATTGACCGGAGCGCCGGATATATGTGACACGACCACGGCGGCTGAATCATCTCTCCGGCTTGTTGATTTCAAGAATGGAATTATCAGAATGATTTGCCCGGATCCTGTCGAAGGCGCAGGTGACATAAACCTTAATGGCATTGCCAATGAGATAGCAGATTACGTTGTATTTTCGAATTATTTTGCCGAGGGATTCGACGCTTTTGCCGTCGATAGTTCTGCGCAGACGGATGAGACCGATGTAAACTGTGATTTCCTGTCATTGAGTGTGGCGGACCTGGTGTATTTGCAACGAATTATTACCGGTCGTGATAATCCCTGCAGATTTCCTGTGCTTAGCGCTGACACTGCAACATTCACCAGAACAGCGGATATTATTGCGACAAACAGAGACCTCGGAGGTGTGTTTTTCGTTCTTGAAGGAGAAGTTACACCAACATTGCTGGCGTCAAATATGAGAATGACCACCGGTACGCTCAATGGAAACACACGGGTACTGATTCATGACTTTCTGAGTTCAAACGAGTTTATTTCCGCAGGGCCTGTTTTGCAAACCGAAGCCCGGATACTTTCTATCGACGCTTCGGACACCTCTGGAGCCAAAATCGAGGCAGTGATGGATTTCATCACTGATGTAGACCCGAATGGAGAAAGTTCTCTCCCGCGTTCGTTTGCTTTGAAGCAGAATTATCCAAACCCGTTCAACCCGTCGACAACTATCAGCATAGACTTCCCGCGT
>CAZFAL010000244.1:0-1793 GCA_964516945.1 uncultured Ignavibacteriales bacterium | reverse complement strand
CCGCGTTGCTTGCGGTTTCGTCGCAGGCCTACGCGCGCAACGGCGCTAATGTCTCGATTACCTCCGGGCAGGTCTTTGCCGATGACATCTATGGCCTCGACTACAAAGTCTCACATACCGGGACATACACGTTCACCGTACAGATTGAATCCGATACCACTCTCATAGGCGCGACCCTGGGTTTTATTCTCTACAGCCCCGATGGCTCACTTTCCAATATTATCTGGGATACAGTTCCGACCAATGTTGGGCCATGGAGTGAGATGACAACCTGGAACTTTGGTGGCGCGGTTTTGGCGCTTGGTCCGGACAGTCTCAATGGCTCATTGCCAAGTACATGGCTGACTGGCGGTGTTTCTATACCGGCGCCGAATGCAGGATATGGACCTATCGGACTAACTGATGCATTGACATTTACAGTTACGCTTCCCGGCGTCGATGGCGGTGTTCTCTGCCTTGACTCTGCGTTTTATCCACCGGCGGGAGCATGGCTTGCTCTTCCTGCACAGGACTTCGAATGGGCGGGTGGTCGAGGTGACCGCGCTGTCGGTGGAACCCGCGATCATGCGTTTTGTGTCACTACTTTTGTGGCATCAGGAATTTCGGCCTGCCCGGGGACAATCTCAATGTACCGTTGTGACACTCTGCGCTATCAGACATTCATGGCCACAGATTCAAGCGCATTGCCACTAACTTATTCAGTAACAACCTCAGGCACAGGAAGCGCTTCGGTGGATTCAGCTGGCAATGTCACCTATATCCCCGGGGCCGATGAAGCCACTGCTGTTCTCCTGACTGTTACTGCGACCGGCTCCGATGGAACCAGTTCCAATTGTGGCACATTTGTCACACTCGTCAACCGCGCGCCAATAATCACCTGCCCACCACGAATGACACTAGTTGAAGGAGATACGATTATCTCTGCGCCGGCTGGTGTCAGTGATGAAGACGCATGTGACACTCATGAGTTTTCGCTCGTCTCTGTAGAGCCAGCCCCTCGTGGCGCCGTGTCTGTCGATCCGTCTACGGGCGCTGTGACATTCGTCGCTGACAGCGCTGATGCCACAGGTGGAGTTGAAACGGATTATACAGTATGTCTGCGCGTTTCTGATGGAGTGTCGGCTGACACCTGCTGCATGACGGTGACAGTACTGCCTTTTATTGTCGCTTGTCCGGATACAATGTCGGTGAGTCACTGTGGAACTCTCCGTTTCAAAGCATTTGACATGAATTCGGACACAGTTTCCGGCCCGGCAAGCTATACAATAAGCCATACCGGTTCCGGCGATGCATCTGTTGACGCATCCGGGTTTGTCACCTATGTGCCGGGACCTGCTGAATCCGGCGGGATAGTGATTACAACTACTGCATTGTATGCAGACAGTTCTACCGCTGATTGTGTTACGCAGGTGACAGTTGTGAACAATCCTCCAACGCTTGCCTGTCCGCCTGATATTGGAATCATCAAAGGCGGTACTGCTGTGTCGCCACCGGCTTATGGCGCCGATGCCGACGCCTGTGATGCTTTGGTTTATTCACTGGTATCTGTCACACCTACCCCGACCGGTAGTGTTTCGGTGGATCCGGCAACCGGCTCGGTAACTTTTGCTCCTGATGAATCCGATGCAGTTGGCGGTATGGACACAGACTATAGTGTCACAATTGCAGTTACAGACGGCAATTCCACTGAGCTGTGCACAATGTCATTTGCTGTTTTGTTCACAGAGCCGTTCAGCGTAAGCATTGACCAGACTGACAAGAACCCGCCTTCGCCCGGTTCTCTCCAGGGTCAT
>CAZFAL010000243.1:0-3510 GCA_964516945.1 uncultured Ignavibacteriales bacterium | reverse complement strand
CTCTCAGACGAAGTAACGCCTCATTTAAGGCCGCCTCAGGAGTGGGCTCCAACTTGCAGTTGGAATGCGCTAAACGCGGTCTGACCAAAAGACCGGCAATTCGCACGGCATTGCAACAATTGCAAGTGAATCCGGCGGATTTTGAATGTCGCCAGCTCATTGTTGAAGCCATACGCAAGTATGACATGGATGAGGTTCTTTGTACAGACCCTTTTGTGCGCTCAAATCGGAAGATTGGCGCCAAGCTTAAGGGAGATGTTGAATTGGGCGCTGTGGCTGACACGAAGTTCATGTGGGGTATCCAAAGCTCGTCACTGACTCAGCATATGTTGATCTGCGGTAAAACCGGCGGTGGCAAAAGTGTTGTCATTAAGTCGATTGTCCTGCAGACAAAAGATATAGCGACTATCATCGCAGACCGGAAATCCGATTTTGTCAGAGTTTCTGAACTCCTTGGAATCCCGTGTTGCCTATTGCGAGATTTTCCTGATAACCCACTGGCTCCTCCTCCGGGCGTGAGACCGTATCTGTGGTTTAACATTGTCGCAGAGTTGTTGATCACAAGTTTCGGACTCCGAGCCGCCGCACAAAGCCAGCTCGTGAAGGTACTACTGGAAGCAGAGTCCCCGGATAGCTTGGAATACCACTATCCCACGTTGGCGGTACTGAAAAAGCGCTTGAAGAAACGCCTCTTTGCGATTCGTGGCGCTTCGCGGGACACAACAGCCCGGCTACATGAACGGATAGATTGGCTGGCAACCATGCTGGGTGACTCTGCATCCACTGAATCTCAATTAAACTGGAAACAACTGATGTCAACAGGTGTGGTGGTAAACCTGGCTGGGATTCCTCATCTGGTCCAGGCTTTATGGATTGCAATCTATTTTGCAAAGGTCTTGCTCTATCGCATCGCGAATAACCTACGTAGTGACAAACTTGAAATACTGTTCGTCTTTGATGAAGCGTCACCGATTTTTCCAAAAAGCGCCGGCAAGAATACGTCGATATTGCTCGATTATTTCCAGCAGAGCCGGGCTTTTGGAATTGGAGTGATATTTGCCAGCCAGAGTATGGATTTATCAGATAGCATTCTGGCGAACACAGCCACTAAAATTGCCGTTGGCGGCCTGGGTCTTGGCAGTGACTACGAGAGCTTTGGCTCTTGTATCGGGCTGAGCCGGAAACAACGTGATTTTATGCGGAAGATTGGTAAACCCGGGGAAGCCGTTGTCAAGGACAGTAGATGCCCGGAAGCATTTACGGTTCAGATAACCTACGGTGGTAAAGAAACACATCTGAGTCCGCAGGAACTCGAAGAGCTGTCTAAGAAATCAAGGGAACGGTTTGTCACTGAATCAGCCCCAAAGAATCCTGCGAGTGACAGCAACACCGAGACCTGTAACCTAACTCCGTCCCCAGCGACAAGTCTCAGCGCTGACGGACTCAACAATATTGAGTTGTCACTTGCTGATACAGTCGCCTTAGATAATGCGTTGCGAATCATGAAGGCGCAGGCCGGGCATCCTGTTCCATTCCTTTTCCGGCAAGAAGCGATGACTTTAGCCGGGATACGTGGCGCCGCCACACTATTGAAGGCGGAGAAAGCGGCGCTCAAAGCGAAGTATATCACACGACACGAAATCCCCCGGGGCCGGGCGAATGTGTGCCTCTGGGAAATCCTCGACTCCGGTTACCGGGCTCTTGGTCTTCAGAGCCCACACTGGAAATCCAAGGGCGCCTACGTACACAAGTTTGCCGCACACCGGATCGCCGCTAGTGAGCGACAACGGGGTTACAAAGCGACAATCGAATACTGCGCCGGCAACGGCAAGTTGATTGATGTGTGCTCTACAAGGGGGAACACACTCAAATACACCGAAGTCTGCGCCAGCTACCCGCTGGAAAAAGAGCTCAGCAATCTCTGGAAAGATGTAACAGAGGATACATCCGTTGACGAGCTTATCTTCGCTGTCACAGAGCGTAAGATGAGGGACCCCTTAATCGAAGCAGTAGCGGCATTCACCGCGTCAAATCCGGCTCATTGTCCGATCAATGTCGTTTTGGCCGGTAATCTGATAGACACACTGGAGAGTGTCAGATGAAGGCCTTGAAAATCATAGCGCTATTTCTTGGCTGTCGATTAGTCTGGACCTGGCTTGACCAATGTGGCGCAGATTTGGGACTTGGTGAGGCGTTACCGTTTTGTCTTGCGTGTAACGGGTTAACGACAATCGTCAGATTGATGATCTTAGCCGGTGGCGCACACGTGTTCTATGGTATCCTGAGAAAACCCGCTGATGAAACTGAAATCGTTGATCCGGATCTACCTCCGGGGCGAATGTATTTGATTCACTGGCATCGCATCGCGCTGCTACTTGTCATTGTTCTGTACCCGTTGTGGGTCTGGTGGATTGACAGGAACACTATCATCCCCGGACCTCAAGCGTCAGTTCTGACTCGCTTCATCTGTGAATCAACAGCCGTGAAAGGAACTGTCATCTGGAGTATTGTAGTCACATTCATAGTCGCAAGTTTTGGAGTGTTACACAAAAACTAAATCCTTGTGACACTCTTTTAACCCTTAACCCTTTAACGTTTTGGAGGTACATGATGGGAGTATTCAGTCGTATGTTCGACTCCATCGCAGACACCGTAACACCATCACCCCGAGAGCGAAGATTGCCAATGGCGCAATCATCGCCGGTCGTATCAGACGTACGCGAAGTGCGGGATGATAGCCACAAACCCAACCCTGCAACCGGACCGCGTCGGCCAATGGTATTTGTCAACGGGTTTTCCCGTCAAGTGACCAGCGGCGCAGGCGTCAGTAACATGTAGGTGTTACCATGAGCGCGCATGAAACATGGTTTCTGGAAAACAGCTGGATGTTGGAGCGGCTATTCGGAAGAGAGAGAATAGCGTTTGAGTGGCCTGATGTACGATACTTGCAGATAAGCCAGTATCCATTACCACCTAACTGGATGCAACTGCACACAACGCTTCTGATCGTCTTCGACAATCCGGCAAACATTTTCATTCACCCCCCTGAGCGTTTCTATCTCACCAAGGGATTGAAGACGATTCACGGTGAAGTTCCAACTCACTACTTTGAAGGCGAAGGATATAACGACCTGAGTGATTTGAACTGGGCTCGCTACTCCTTTCACATTCAGGATAACTGGCGTCCGCACAGAGATGTCACATCCGGGAGCACGCTTCTGGATGTGCTGGATGCCTTACACCTTAGTCTAATTCAGGCGGGAGATCGCATACAATGAACACAAAAAATGTAATCGTTTTTCGGAAACGTGATTTCAACGCGCTTGTCGAGAGCTTGCACGCAGACAAGTCTCGGGAGGCAATGGCGCTCGGCTATTATCGATTGTCGACAACTGAAAGGACTCGGCGTCTGCTTGTGCAGGCGCTGAGTCTGCCTGCCGACGCTGACTATCAAACCCGGACACAGACATTGGTTGGTCTGGGTGGGGAGTTCCTGCAGAATTGTCTTGA
>CAZFAL010000242.1:0-3574 GCA_964516945.1 uncultured Ignavibacteriales bacterium | reverse complement strand
GACTGAATTCCTGCAGCTGATATAAATGCTCTTACTGTCATTGCTGCCTGAGAATTGCTCAAGTAACGTTGTTTTTCCACAGCCGGCTTCTCCGGTGACGATTGTTACATTTCCGGCGCCTGTGGAGACTGACTCAATACGCTTCCGCAGGTACGCAACCTCGCGCGCCTGTCCGACAATTTCTGCCCCTGTTGCAGTGGAGTCACCGCTCTCTTCTATTCTGGTAAGCGCGAAGCATGGCACTTTTTCACCGATTCCCTTGAGTGCGAACTCCTGACGCTCCGTCAGCGCAATTCCGGGCAGTCTGTTCTTGAGACGTTCATCACACAGTATCTGTCCCCAGCGCGCTTTAGACATCAATCGCGCTGCCATGTTGGCGCCTTCACCCATTACCGTATACTCCCGTCGCGCCTGAGCGCCTACATCACCGCAATACAGCGGGCCAAATGAGGCGCCGATTCGAATAGAAAAATGCTCGTTGGACAATTGTATCAACTCGCGCGCGCAAGCTGCTGCATGCAATTCGTCCTGTTGCAACTTCTGCGGAGCCCCGAAGAGAATGAGCAACTTATGGCCTTTACCGTAGGGGTCAATTCGTGCGATACTTCCTTGCATTGTTCTGACAGATGCGAACACTTTTTTGAGAGTTTCATTGAGTTGTCCGATACAGTCGGCTGACTCCGCTGAGCCCGCTTCACATGAGTATTCAAAGTATGCAAACAATGACACCACCTGACGGTGTTCGCTTTGCAACGTTGGCTGGATACCTGCGGACTTGAGTCGGGCGACAATGTCCCGGGGGACATAGGAAGTCAACTGAGGATGTCTTACCTGCTCCGATTTGTCCGGAGGCGCTTTGCTCGAACCCTTTGGGGAAAGCGTTGGTAGCGCTACAACGAAGTATTCATCATCAGCGCAGGTTTTCCTGGAGCGGAGTCCGCATTGTTTTGCAAGCGCAGGTCCGGCATAAAGCTCATTTGCTCCGGCGCAATTGCATGCCTTGTCCACTGCGTAAATAAGCTCCCCAATCGGCTCAATTTCCAGACGAAACGAGGGGTCACCAAGAGACGCCAGCGAGAAGGAGCCGTATTCTGCCCCGACATGAATCGCTAACGGATTTTCCTGAGTGAAACGATTTGAGTTATTAACGTCCTGCAAACCACTGAGCGTGGAGTTCATGAATTTCTCCGGATTGAACCTCACAGGAAAGTAGGCCCAGAGAGCGTCACCGGCGAACTTGAGCACATCGCCCTGATGTTCAAACACCGCCTGTGACATTTTTTCGAAAAAGTCGTTGAGCAGGATGGTTAGATTCTCTGAGCCGCTACGGCCACTCTGAGCAAGCTGTTTTGTCAAAGCGGTAAATCCGGACGCATCCAGACAGATGAGCGTTCCCCGGAGCCTGCTCAGGCTATGTACATCACCCTTTGCAGAAGAGCCATACCATGCCAAAAGGGACTTTGGGATGTAGGCTGACAGCTCGCGGTAGAAGTTGTCTCGCTCAATCACTGTAGATAGTGATCCTTATGATGAACAGAATCAATATATGAAAGGCCTGATCAAAGAAGAAACTCTGCTTACTTCCGTTGAATTTCAAGGTCTTGATGAAATCTTGTAACCAATGTTCAACAAAAAGGAAAGCGATTGTCAAAGCTGTGTACATCGAAAAAAACAGTTGGCTGTTATTTAGCGTTAGCCCGATGTAGAGAAACAATGCCACAGTTGACGTATAGATAAGCACATGATACGTCAGGGTCTTGCGAGAGGTTTGCTTTAATTGGGCCATCCGATCAGATTGGAAAGCAAAGTCGCCAAATATATGACCGAGGAAAAGAAACCAGAGCAGGTCAATCATCTTTGACCGCTCTTTCGACCGGCAACCGGACCTCGATTGTCGTACCCTGGCCGGGACTTGATTCGACAGATATTGTGCCATTGTGTTCCCGGACAATTCTGCCAACAGATACCAGGCCGATTCCGTGGCCGTCATCTTTGGTCGTAAAGCGCTCCTTGAACAGTTTCGCCTGATACTCGGGCTTGATTCCGGGGCCGTTGTCGAGTGTTTGTATTACGGCGTAATTGTTTTTACTGTCAAATGTCAGCGCTACTTGAATTGCGCGATATGACTTCTCACTGTGAGAGGACAGCGCCTCAGCGGCATTGGTGAGCAGATTCACGATGACACTCTGAATTTGTCCTTCCTTTATCTCAATGCGGCGCGGGAAGTCATCTGAAACTGAGTAGTCAAGCGCAATGTTTTTGAAAATCCCCTGCATTTTGCAGAATCTTATCACGGCTCTAACCATACTTCGTATATCAGTAGAGCGGAACACTCCCTTCTCATTCCTGCGAGACATGATATCTTCGGCGAACTGATGAGTGTCTTTGGAAACCTGTCTGATTGAGTTGATTGTCTTGTCCATCTTTTCTCTTTGCTCATCTGTCAATTGGTGAAGGACAAGATCAACATTGCCAATGAGCACACCCAGCAGGTTCTTCAAGTCATGCGCTAATTCCACTGCAGTTTGTTGAGCGGTCGCGTATTTCTCGAACTCGGTTATAGCTCGATTAAAGGCCTGTAGTTCAGAAATGTCCTGACAGATAAGAAGATGCAAGATGCTTTCATTGTGGCCACTTAGCGATGCGACAGAGAGGTAAGCGGGAAATTCTTCATTTCCTCGCAGTGCAACTACTTCACCATGCCACGATTTCTCCGGCTTCTTTCTGAATTTCTGTAAATCAAAGTCCTGAAAGAGATCATCTACTACAGTGCGATCGCCGGCCTCGTCGAGAGCAAACATCTTGTTTGCGACCTCGTTCAAACGAAATATCTGGCCTGTGCGGGTCGCCAGGAACACGGCGCTGGGAGAACGATCGATTACGCAATCAAGGAAAGCGTTCAGCCGTACAAGCTCTTCATTGGTGGCATTAAGAATCTTGTTGCTCTCCTCCAGTTCAGTAATCCTGTCGGAATCTGATTCTCTCAGCTTATTGCTCAAACTGCGCAGGACTCTCGTTGCGAGTTCGGGTTGTTCCTGAATGATTTTTTCGAAGTTTTCCTTCGAGAATTCAAGAACTTCACAATCGGTTTTGGCAATAATTGACGCCGAGCGCGGAAGCTCCTCCACGAGAGCCATCTCACCCAGGAATTCTCCCATCCCACGAGCCCCGATCTGGACCATCGCCCCATCGACAGCGCTCTGTTTAATTATCCTGACAGAGCCGGTCAGGATAAGTAGCATCGAATTTCCGCGCTCACCCTCTTCGCAGATGGTTTCACCGGCGGAGAAATTCTTTGAAATTGAATACTTTCCGGCCAGTTGAATAAGAAAGAGGTCCAACCCCGGATTCGTAGAGCCTTGTATCGTAGGTTTCATATTACGAGTTATCGGGATAGAGAATCGATTCCTTAGAGAGGAAGACCGGCTGTTCGTCAGGGATAATCACATTCACCAAACACTAACTGTATTTCGCCATTGGTCCGATGTTCCAGTCTGAAACACGCTGTGAAAAAAGCTGCAAGTACGAATTGTGAGTTTGTGTATAGCTCAAGTTGAGTACTAGTCATTCATGG
>CAZFAL010000241.1:0-3690 GCA_964516945.1 uncultured Ignavibacteriales bacterium | reverse complement strand
GGAGATTTTTGATTATACTGTGACACTCGATTACGAAGTGCCATACTTCAAAGTACGAATCGGCGATTTCCAAAGCGCGAATGCGGCTGAAGCGTATCTTAAAGAATATGTCAAACCGGCCGGGTATCCTGACAGTTGGGTGGCGCGCGTGCGAGTGACACCCCAAAAGTCAGCGGCGGCGCAGGCGCAACTAACCGCCTATTTTGATTCATTGCGCACAGCGATAATGCTTGAAGGAATGGACATTGACGCGCTGGATTCGCTCGGTGTTCTGGATTCGCTACTGAATGAAGGGGCGCTGGATTCGAGCGCGATTGATTCATTGTTACATGATTCAAGCATGACTGAGGGTGGTGACGAGTGAATGTTCTGAGCGCTCCGGCTATACCTCTTGAGAATACGGAAACCCATTTGGCTGAAATTATTCCTGTTGCAGACGCTGAGACGTTGAGCAAGGCGCTGGCGGTATTGCGCTCCGGGGGGGTGATAGTCGCTCCGACTGATACACGTTATGGTTTGCTGGCGCGCGCTGATGACCGGCGGGCGATGGAGAAGCTCTTTGAGGTGAAGCGTCGTCCGGCTGAAATGGTCAGTGCGGTGTTTGTGTCTTCTGTGAACGAGATGGAACACTGGGCGAGAGTGACACCTGCGGCGCGAAGACTTCAGGATGCATTTCTGCCGGGACCATTGACACTTGTCATGCGGGCGTCGGATTTTGCAACGCAGACACTTGCCCCGCAGGTTATTCGTAACAACGAAGTAGGGATTCGTGTCTCTGACGCCCGGTTTATGACGCGATTAGTTGCTGAAGTGTCATTCCCATTGACAGCGACAAGCGCGAATATCTCCGGGCGGAAACAACATAGCGCACTTGTGGGAATTGTTGAACAGTTTGGTGAGAGAGTGTCGCTCTATATTGACGGGGGAGCGCTTGCCGGGGATGTTTCTACTGTTGCCCGTTGCGCTGAGGAAGGAATTGTTGAGATTCTGCGCGCAGGCGCTCTGTCACACGCTGAAATTCAAACCGCTGTTGGAGACGGGTTCAAGGTGATTAGCCATGACTGAGCAGATTGACAAAGTGTTTCGAGTGATGTTTGTCTGTACGGGCAATATCTGTCGTTCGCCGATGGCCGAGGAGATTCTGCGTATCATGTTTGACAATGCCGGAGCGGACAACGTGTTGGTGGGTTCCTCAGGCGTGGGCGCGGTTGTCGGTCATCCGGCGAGTGAGTATGCGCAAGAGGCGGTCAAGACTTGCGGCGGAACGCTTGCGAGTCACCGGGGAAGGCAATTGACTGAAGAGATTATCGAGGAATACGATGTAATTCTTGCGCTCTCACCGGGTCATTATCATGCAATACTCCGTATGGCTCCGAAAGCCGAAGAGAAGACGTATTTGCTGAAAGCTTTTCCTCAGCATGGAGATACCGGTGAGGGCATCTTTGACCCAATCGGCTCAAGTCAGAGCGTGTACAATGAAGTGTATTTGGAAATCTATAGTGAGCTTCAGCGTATTTTCCCGGAATTATTGAAGATGTCACAGGAAAAACGCGAAGGGAGCGTGAGTCATTAGTCCGCGCGCGAAACATACGACCGGGAAAATCTGCCTGCTGGCGCTGCTGGCGTTCGGATCATTGCCGCTTGCATATTTTTTCAAGATGGAATATACGGTCGCACAGCCTCTGGGAAACAGCGATACGATGCTGGCTCCGGATAGTGACGCTCCGGTTGGCGCTGCGCCGGATTCTTCTGCCGGAGTTGACCCGTTAGACAGAGGAGCCAGAAATCTCTCGTTTGGTGTCGGCGAGCAATTGCTCTTTGATATCAACTACGGATTTATCAACGCCGGTGAGGCGCAGATGAGTGTGCTGGATATTGTTGATTGGGAAGGACGCCCCTGCTACTATGTGCAGACACAGGCGCATTCAAACAGTTTTTTCAATTCTATTTTTCCTGTCAATGACACAGTGGAAACTATTATGGATGCGGTGGGGCTTACGAGCTGGCATTTTGACCGTCGTCTGCATGAGGGGTCATACAATTCAACCAGAATCTACACGTTCGACCAGATAAATCATCTGGCGTTTTATGAGAATGATACGACAGAAGTTCCGCCGTTTATACAGGATGTGCTCAGCGCGTTCTATTATGTGCGCACTGTTGATCTGAAAGTTGGTTCGGTGGTGACAATCCAGAACTTTTCGCGCGGGAAAGTTACGCCGTTTGATGTGAAAGTACTGCGCAAGGAGACGATTAAAGTCCCCGCCGGGGAGTTTGATTGCATCGTGGTTGAACCGATGCTTAAAGCCGCCGGGATATTTAAGCATGAAGGGCGGATGACAGTCTGGTTGACTGATGACAGGCTGCGAATGCCGGTGCGAATGCGTTCGAAAGTTGTGGTTGGTTCGATTGATGTTGTTCTTAAGTCTTTCCAGCTTGGCGAAATCGAGCAGTTCTAATTCCTCATTCAGACTCTGTCGGATATGACAATGAAGCGTAAGAAACCACAGCGGAAGTCAGCAGAGCAATCGTTACTTGAGCCGCTGGATTTGTCGTTAGTAACAACCCGCCCAATTCAGTCACGAGCCAACAAAGTCCAGCTTGCCGATATGGCGACTCCGTTGAGCGCATCCGGCGCCAAGCGTTTTCTTGATTCACTTCCAAACCAGCTCAAAGGCGCTGATTTGCGGCGCTTTATCAAGTTAGCTCTTGCGGCGCGCGGTAAAGACTTGCCGTTTCACTGGATGATGGGCGCCCATGTTATCAAGGTTGGCCTTAGCCCGATAGTGATTGACCTGATGAAGCGCGGCATCGTTACCGGTGTGTCATTTAACGGCGCCGGAGTGATACATGATCTGGAGCTGGCGTTCTGGGGAGGCACGAGTGAGGATGTGCAAGCCGGGCTGAACGACGGTAGTTTCGGGATGGCGCAGGAAACAGGTGAGCTGTTTGCCAAAGCGCTTGCACTGAGCGCCAAAAAGAATTGTGGACTTGGACAGGCCGCAGGGGAGTTGATTCGCAGCGCCAAAGCGCCGAATGCGCGTTTATCAATACTGGCTGAAGCGGCGAGATTGAAACTGCCGGCGACAGTGCATGTCGGCATCGGCTCTGATATTGTCGCTCAGCAGCCGTCATTCTCCGGCGCGCTGGCCGGTGAAAGCTCACACCGTGATTTTCGACTTTTGGCGAGTGTGGCAAAGCAGGCGGACAAAGGCGGTGTGATTATCAATGTTGGTTCGACTTCGCTCCTGCCGGAAGTGTTTTTGAAAGCGTTGACAGTGGCGCGCAATATCAGTTTGAACGGTTCGAAAAAGACAACAAAGGCAACGAGGGCGGGGACAACAGGGAAGATAATCACCGCCAATTTTGACATGATACGCAGTTATCGCCCGACGCAGAATGTTGTGCAACGTCCGACACAGCAGTCCGGCGCCGGATTTGAGTTTATCGGACATCATGAGATTATGATTCCGATGCTGGCATGGGGGTTGAAGGGGTTTGCAGGTCGTTGAGGAAGGATGTTTCGGGCAATGTGTCAGGTCACAATGTTTGCTGTGCAAGCATCAAGACCTGACACAACAACCCGACGATGAATGGACGATGAATGAAGAAGCCGTAGGTTAAAGCAGGCAGTCATTGCGAGCGAAGCGAAGCAATCCCGTTGATCTTGTAACCGGGGGATTGCCGCGC
>CAZFAL010000240.1:0-3702 GCA_964516945.1 uncultured Ignavibacteriales bacterium | reverse complement strand
ATATGCAGACAAGGCGGGGCAAGCCCCGCCACTACGGTTGGAACCGCGACGGCGTCTTACAGCCGAACATGTCAGGTCCCAAAAGCGGGGACCTGACCTACGGGGTTGGGTTGTGGTTGTGGCGCTTTTGCTGGCTGGCGCTGGCGCGAGCGCTCAGACGGAGGCGCCAGCGGCCGGGCGGATTCTTCAGCGGTTGTATGGTCTCTCCGTGTTTCCGGACTCCGCTCTGTCACCGCGTTCATACACTATCAGCGGGACAATCAACCAGGGCGGACTGAACGGTGTCGGTGTGACGAACTTTGACAGGCAGCGCGGATATGTTGTAGCGGTGGATTTCGGGACCCTGCAGACAGCGCAGGGGATTACACCTTCCGCCACATGGGAAGTCAACCCCAATGGCATTGTCAGCGACATCGACCGTCTCAACAACGCGGCGCTTCTTGTCTCACGGATTCTCGAAAGCCGCGAATACCTCAGCGCGCCGGATTCGGAATTTACACGTCAGTATCTCGGCGCGGTGTCTTATGCAGGCAAAGGGGCGTTTCGTTTTGTGTTCAGTGTCGTACATGATTCCGGTTTGGTTGTCTCTTTTGACGCATATATCGACAGTATCAATGGACAGGTTCTCGGGGCGCATTTTGAATATGACTTTATCAGCGCAGATTTGGCGTTGTCGGATTATCGTGATGTTGGCGGCTATCCGTTTGCCTTTCACTCCGAGTTGACATCAAGTTTGCCGGAGATGAACAGCGAGTCGCAGGTGACAGCGTGCGCTGTCAACCGACCCATAGACGCAGACATATTTATCCGCCCGCAGACTTCAAGTGATGCTGTTTCATTCCCACCGGAGACAGACAGTGTCAGCGTTTCGCTCGAATACAAAGAGGGGCATTTGTACTTCCCGGCGCGGGTCAATGGAAGCAAGCGGGTTCTGCTTCTGCTGGACTCCGGCGCCGGGGGAATTATCATCGACAAAAAACAAACCGGTTCATTTGGGCTGGTTCTGCGAGGTCAACAACCCGGACTCGGTGTTGCCGGTTCGACCGCAGTGTCGCTGGCAAAGTTACCTGCGATTGATATTGCCGGAATTGGGCTTGCCAATCAGATTGTGCATGTCGTGGATTTCGGCCCCGGCTTGCGCAATGCCTTCCCCGGTGTGGTGGGAGTGATTGGCTTTGACCTGCTGGCAAGGCTTCCGGTTACTGTCGACTATCAACATCAGCTCCTGACCATCTACAACCCGGCGACATATCAGCTTCCGGACAGTTCCCGGATTCGCGCTGTCCTGCCGCTTGAGTATTATTCAAATCTGCCGCTGGTCGGGGTGTCGGTGAATGGGAGCGCCGGGAAGTTTGTTGTCGACGCCGGTAGTGGCTACGGGCCGTTATTGCATCAGCGCTTTATCCGTGAATACTTGCTTGACAGTCTGCCGGAGCGTGAGCCCTCCGCCGGAGATGGCGGCTATATTGGCGGGGTCGGCGGGGTTTTGCAAACCAAGCCGGTGACAATCGCAGATTTTGGGGTTGGTCGGGCACATTTTGCAGATCAACCTGCGTGGCTGATTCTTGGCGGCGGCGGATTCACCGACTCGAAAATCATTGCTGGCAATCTCGGCAATGGATTCCTTGATAAATTCGTCGTAACCTTCGATTATCCGCATAATCGGCTGATATTGAGTGATATCGGGACTGAATGATTCCGGGGCCGAATTACTTATGCTTGACTTTTGTGATAGTTTTCACAAATTGCCACAGCCGGAGAGATTTACCGCTCTTCAGCCAAAAAATTATGAGCATTTTCGGCTCAATTGTGCGCATCTTGGGGTTGTAGTAGACAGGCGCCGGATTCAGCGGGCGCCAGTCAAGTGAAGGTCATCAAATGCGCAATCAATTGAACCGGAGGCAAACGATATGAGAACCAGCAATCCCCGCAGTATTCATTTTCACAAGAAAAGCTATATGCGCGCCGTGGGTGCCACGGTGGCGGTTGTTCTGCTGAGTGTAGCGGGCGTGGCAGACTATGCGTACGCCGGTCCGTTTGCCAAGCGCGATATGGCCGGTGGGCGAATCGGCGCCTGGGTGAATACCGGCGATGAAGGCACGGTGACAGGAATCAACGGTGTCCAGCAGACAGTCTCCAGCGCCAATCTTTTTGCCGAGCTGTTTTACAGCCATGCGTTCTCAAATTTTTTCCGCGCTGATGTCGGTATCGGAGTTTCCAACCGCAGTGATATCACTGCAACCACGAACACATTTACCGGCGGTATCAATATCTATCCGGTGCAATTAGGCCTGCGCGTCTATCCTCTCGGAGGGACCGGATTAGGGAAGCTCTATCCCTATGTGCTTGGCGGGGTCGGGCTCTATATAGGCAGTCAAACCGGCTCAAGTTTCCGCTCGCTCGGAATTGCCAGCTCGACGGCGACTGATTTGAATTATGTGGTTGGCGGCGGGATTGATATTCCGGTGGCGTCGACTATTGCGATTGCAACATCTGCGAAATATTATCAAATTGACTTCGGCTCGGACGGGTTTCTGGGCCTGCAAAACTATTCCGGCTACTCAATCACCGCCGGAGTGGCATATTTGTTTCCAACAGGTGGCAAGAAGAAGCGGTGAAGGTAGAGGGGCAATGACACACAGTCAGCGCCCGGTCGGTAACCGTCCTCCTGTCATCTGAAATGTGAAGATAACGAAAGACTGTAACAGAATTGACAGGGAGGTTCAGACACATGTCTGTGCGACTTGGAATCAACGGGTTTGGGAGAATTGGCCGTCTGGCGCTGAAAGCGTCGCGCGGAACAGATCTTGAAGTGGTGGCGGTCAATGACCTGACCGACGCCAAAACACTGGCGCATTTGCTCAAGTATGACTCCACCTATGGGCGTTATCCCGATGAGGTCAGTCATGACGAGAATTGCCTGACAGTCGGAGGTAAGAAAATTGCTGTCAGCGCCGAGCGTGATCCGGCGAATCTCAAATGGGGCGACCTCGGTGTCGATGTGGTTATTGAATCCACCGGGTTGTTCCGCACCAAAGAGGCCGCCGGCGCGCATATCAAGGCCGGAGCCAAAAAGGTCCTGATTTCCGCTCCAGCCAAAAATCACGACGGCACATTTGTCATCGGTGTCAATGACAATGAATATGACTCATCAAAACATGATGTGATTTCTATCGGCTCCTGCACCACCAACTGTCTGGCGCCGACGGTTAAGGTTATGCTCGATACATTCGGTATCGAAAACGGTTTCATGACCACCATCCACGCCTTCACCAATGATCAGCGTGTGCTGGACTCGCCGCATAAAGACCTGCGTCGCGCCCGCACCGCCTCACAATCGATGATCCCGACCACCACCGGCGCGGCCAAAGCGATTGCCGAGGTGATTCCGGCGACCAAGGGCAAACTCGACGGTTGTGCGATTCGGGTGCCGATTCCGGTCGGCTCAATGGTCGATCTGGCGTTGACATTATCCAAAGACGCCAGCGTTGAAGATATCAACTCTGCGATGAAAGCCGCCGCTGACGGTCCGATGAAGGGTGTGCTCTACTATCAGACTGACCCGGTTGTCTCGGCGGATATTGTCGGTGACCCGCATAGCTCGATCTTTGATTCGGCGATGACAATGTCACACGGCAAGTTTGTCAAGCTCTTCAGTTGGTACGATAACGAGTGGGGCTTCACCAACCGCATGCTGGATAT
>CAZFAL010000239.1:0-3748 GCA_964516945.1 uncultured Ignavibacteriales bacterium | reverse complement strand
CGTGGTTTCGACTTTCGTGGTGAACCAGGCAAAATCAAAACCGGCCCTTGCACAATATCAAGGGTTTTGACCGACCGGTTTCTGTTACCTTTGCCCCCGGTCTGTTTTGTTACCTATGTGACCGGTCTATACCCCAGGAAATTCCCGCCCCAAGCTGTAGGCGACCCTGCTATCAGGTCTTGCTGGTGACACCCCCGCCGCGGGGGGGGCGCTAACTAATGTCCGGCATTTGGCCGATACTATATGGTAGACAGGGCGGGGTCGTTCTTTTGTATTGACGTGACATTCATGTCACCAGCCGACAACTCACCGGCGCTCATAGTAGTTCGCGGTCTATGGGAAGCAACACATGATGTGTTTCAACCCGAAACGACAGCGCAGGAAAAAGACCTATGCCGTTCAACGCTATCCACCGAAAAACAGGACATTCAATTACCAATCGCCTGGCATTGGTGTTTGGCGTAGTAGTGGCGGCGCTGTCTGTCGCCGGGTATTTCATTGCCTCGCATGAAGTGCGCAACGGACTCGAAGACCTCTTTCGCCAGCGACTTGTCAGTTCGCAGGCGACACTCGAGTATTATGCCGATGTGCATTTTCTCAGCAGTCAGACCCAAATCAATGCGCTCATCAGCTCCGCCGACTTCATTCGCGCTGTCGCCCAACGTGACGAACAGGCCATGGCCTCCATTGCCCAACGCTATGCGAAACAACATGAAGCGCCTATATTTGTCGTCGTGACACAGGACTCCGATGGTTCATCACAAAAGACAATCGGACTTGAGCGACTTGATTTGCTTACGTCGATGCGTATACAGCGTATTCTGCAACAAAAGGCGCTGGGTCTCACTCCGCATTATATCTACTCCAACGGTGAGCTGTTGGAGTTGTTTGATACAGATATCATCGATGAAAACGGTGTGGTAATTGGACGCCTCGTCACCGGAAACAGGGTTTCATCATTTATGGCTGATGATTTGAAGCGCCTGACGGGATTTGATGTGGTTATCAAGTATGACAATGAAGTTGTCGCCCACACCAGCTCCAAGTTTCTTGATGAGATTCTCCAGACACCCGCGAAGCTACATCGCGGAACGCCTGACCGTGACCTGATTGTGTCTTCGACAATGAATGGTGACGAAATCCTCTGTCGCGCCACACCGAGTTCAGATTTTAACGCCGAAGTGACATTTGTTGCATCTGTCGATGAAAGCATAGATCCCATCATAGCCCGGATTCGTTTCTTGCTGTTGGTGACACTGTTCGGTGGCGGTGGACTGGCAATTCTGGCGCTCTACCGGTTTACCTCGCGGCGTATCGGCTCGCAGGTGAACTCACTTGTGTCTGTTGCGCAGGAAATCACACAAGGCAATCTGGACTCAAGTGTCATCCGGCACAGTGATGACGAGCTCGGTGTTCTCGCCGGTGAAATCGAGCAGATGCGTCAAAGTCTCATCAGTAATGCAAGACAACTTAAAGAGGAACATCTGGAGTTGGTTGACGCCGAGCGGATGGCGGCGGTGGGCAAGTCTGCGGCGGGAATTATTCATGATTTCAAGAATCCGCTGGCAATTATTCAGGGGACTGTGGAACTGATGAGCTTGAAACATCCCGATGATGAAAAGCTGGACGGGCAATGCGCCACAATACTCGGACAAATTGAAAAAATGGGGCAGCTGACTCGTGACATCCTTGAGTTCAGCAATGGAAAGTTCGATCTGGCCCTTGAAAATGTCGACGTACGCACATATCTCGAGACAATGGCTCAAGCGCATCGCGATGAATTGGACAAAAAATCAATTTCTTTGACTCTATCCGGTGACATTGACTGCAAGGTCAGACTCGACGCGCAACGGTTCGGACGTGTACTCGACAATTTGTTGAACAACGCCCGGGACGCCCTCTCTGCGGGTGGCTCTATCACGCTTGGCTGGACACTCAGTGAATCGAAATTGACAATTCAGATTGCCGATGACGGTCCCGGAATCCCTCCGGATATTCGTGAAACACTCTTTGAGCCGTTTGTGACACATGGTAAACAGGACGGCACAGGATTGGGGTTGTCTATCACGCGCAAAATCGTTGAAGAGCATGGGGCGCAAATCAAGGTCGCTGAATCAGCGTCCGGCGGCGCGAAGTTTGTGATTAGCTTTCCTGCAGACTTGATTACACTTGCAACATCTCAGATACACACATCTCAAATACACACATCACAGACACAAACTTCGCAGATTCAATCCCCGAATCACGCGCTTCAGTCATAGTCTGTATTAGACTCACTCTCCCTGCGTGTCACGGCGAGTCCACAAAGCTCCATGACTGAACAGGTGCGTGAAGCGGTCCTTCGCGGGTTAGCTCGGACTTGAAAAGTGTCAGGGATGTGAAAGTCATTTCAATCGGCTTGAATGCGACTTTTTCTATGATCGGCTGTAATGAGAATGGCTGTGAATCACGACGAACCCGTCCGAGTGTCAGGTGCGGTTTGAAGGGCTTGCGGTCGAGCGGGCAATTGAGCCCAATCAGCCCGTCGGTGATTGTTGCGACGGTATTCTTCATGCGCGCAAGGTTCGCTCCGGTTAGGTCACACCAAATCACTCGCGGGCGTTGCAAATTCGGGAAGGCGCCGATTGTTTGTGATTGCAATGTAAACGGCGCCTTATTACTGTCTGAGTGAACGTCACTAATGGCCTGTTTGATGTTTTCAATATCCCGTCGTGGGGTGTCACCGAGAAATTGAGTTGTCAGATGGATTGTTTCTGTAGCGACCCATTTGATAGCCCTCGACGGAACGCCCACATGTGAGCAATCACGTTTCATGCGCTCGACAATCTCCGCGAGGCGCTCTTTGGCGTTAGCGGGAAGCTCAAAGGCGACGAAGAGCCGGTCTGTGGGTTGTTGGGTGTGGTTCATGATCTGTTCCATTGGCTTGTGATGTCACTTGATAAAACCGGCAACTCCCCAAGCGCGTTATTCTTGTACTGCCCCCGGCAGATAATCCTTCTCACTCCAGACAAAGACCTTCGCAACCGCCCAGCCGACAGTTGCGCCGAGAACCGCGCCGACTGTGATATCCAACGGGTAGTGCACGCCGACAAACACCCGTGAGAGCGCTATCAGGATGGCGAGAACAAAAACAGCGCGGAGTGTGCGCTTTGCACGGGGTGTTGTACTGTGTGTTGCGCTGAGAAAAAACAGGGTGACAGCAAATGAGTTCACGGCATGTGACGAGGGAAATGACTTACCTCCGCCGCAATGCACCAGCAAATGAATACCGGTGAGCATGGCGGGGTCATGGCAGGGACGCAGACGGTCAGCGAACGGTTTGATAAGCGAACTTGAAATATAGTCACTGACAATCAACGCCAGAATAGAAAACAGCGCGGCGCGACGAGTATGGTTGTCACCTCGAATCAGCAACAGCAACACTGCGACTCCGAAACCAATTCGCAGAAACATATCATTGGTGATAATCGGCATCAGGAAATCAGTCACCGGATTCGCCAGTGTCTGATTGATAAGCACAAACACCGTACTGTCGACGCTTTGGATTGATTCAAACATATTAGTCTGTCACTCTCTCAAGTGTCCCTTTGCCGTGTGTCAGTTCGGTGAACTTCGTCGTGAATTCTTCGACACGGGATATTCTGATTTTGACAGTGAGTTTCACCGTGTCACTGAACTGCGAATCCTCTACGAGCAAGGTCGGTGACTGGCTGGAGGACTCGCTGAACCTCATCGCCCGCACGCCGAC
>CAZFAL010000238.1:0-3758 GCA_964516945.1 uncultured Ignavibacteriales bacterium | reverse complement strand
GTCGCGGGAGATTTCCTGCTTTGTTTCCTTCAGCTCAGTTTCCGGTATCGGCGCCGATTTGCCTCCCATCGCCTGCCAGCCCTGAGAGCCGTCGAAAATGCGCTTCATTTCGCCCATCGGGGTTTTGATAGTCATTGCGCGCTTGTCCGGCACTTCAAAGACGGCGTTTGCCTTGAACGTCATCATATTGCCACCACCGACGTCAACGGTCATATCACCTGAGCGACTGAATGATTTGATTTTGGCGTAGTTCGCCTTGCCACCTGTCGCATCAATCGCCGCCGAGAGGATTTCTTTCCCCTTTTTGATATTCTCATCATTGACAACGAAATCTGTCTTCGGGGCGCCGGTTGGGATTGTGATATCAATCGTATCCACCGGACCCAGATCGGTCAATGGGCCGTCGAAATCTTCACTTTTGCCTACAACAGCGTAAATGAGATTATCAAGGTCGAAGTGTTTTTTCGCGGCGGCCTGGACATCTTCGGGAGTGACCTTTTCGACTTTTTCCTTCACCTGTGACAGAAAATCCTGTGGCAGACCGTAGGCGTCATATTGCACCATGCGGTTGATGACTTTCGCACGAGTGTCAAAGTTGAAGACGAACGAGTTCATATAGCCGTCAATTGCGACATGCATTTCTTCATCAGTCGGCGGCACAGTTTTCATTGACTCCATTTGTTCGACTATCGCTTTGGCGGCCTTAATCGTCGTTTCAGACTTTGTTGAGGCGAAACCGAAAAATATGCCGGGGTGATCAATGTTGGAGCGGAAGCCGCCGCCGGTGGCATAGGCCAGACCTTCACGTGAGCGGACGTTGCTAAAGAGGCGACTACCAAATCCGCCGCCAAAGATATTGTTCATAACCAAACGAGTCGGATAGTCCTCGTCCTGGATTTTTCCGCCGAGATGGCCAATAAAAATATTTGTCTGGTTAACATCACTTTTCTCTGCGAATTTGACTCGATGTTCCTTGTGTTCAACCACATCCGGTGGCGCCGGGGACTTTGTTCCCGCGTCTTTCCATGAGCCGAAATAGGATTCGATTTTCTTAAACATTTCATCCTTGTTAAAATCTCCCCAGACGGCAATCTGGAGGTTTTTCGGATGGATAAAATCCTTGTGGAATTTCAGCAGGTCATCGCGAGTGATGGCATCAATAGTCTCGTACTCAGAGTGGCGCGCGTAGGGTGAATCTTCACCGTAGACAGCGGCGCTGAAGATGCGTCGGGCGACTTGCATCGCGTCATCATTTCGACGCGAGATGCCGCCCTTTGCCTGCGTTTTGGACAAATCAATCTTGTCCTGATCAAATGTCGGGTAGCGAAGAACCTGCGTGAGCGCATCAAGAGCGAGGTCGCTGTATTCAATCAGTGAATTCGCAAATGCGCTGCCGCTGGTCTGCCCGATGCTTGTTTCAACTGTCGCTCCGACACCTTCAAGCTCTTCATCAAGTTCGTCGCCTGTCCATTTCTTGGTTCCGCCGGTGCGCATGACATCGCCGAGAATCGAGGCCAGACCGATTTTGTCCGCCGGCTCAAGATAACTACCGACACGCATTCTGACACTGGCGTTGAAGGTCGGTAACGAATGGTCTTCGAGTAAATAGACTTCTACGCCATTGGAAAGCTGGCGTTTGTCCACCTTGGGGATTTCAAGTTTGTTGAGCTTAGGGAATTTCAACTTGTCGACTTCACGGGAGCCGTCAGCTCTGGCGCTATTAATTCCGCCCCATGCCAACGATAGCGCCACTGCGCCGGTAATCGCCCCGAAAAACGCTCTGCGGGGCGCCGTTTGCAAAAATGAATTTGATTTCATGGTATATATCCTTTGCATATTCATTGCTCTAACTTATCTCAGATATCATCAACTCACTAAACAGCTTTGTCGGTCAGCCTTGCAGTTAGCTCTTGATTGTCTGAATATAGCCGACAGTTCTGTTTTTCTTCGTCATATACTTCTTCGCGACACGCTGAATATCGTCAGCGGTGACAGCGTTGATCTTGTCCAGTTGACGGAACAAATCGCGCCAGTCGCCGTCAATCATTTGATATGTGCAGAGTTGAATGGCGAGTCCCTGGCGGCTGTTGAGTTGATTGATAAAATTCGCCTTGGCGCGGGCCTTGATTTTTTCGACCTCTTCCTGAGGAAGCTTTTCCTCTTTGAGGCGCTCGATTTCTCCGAGAATTAATTTTTCAAGCTCCTGTGGCTGAACGTCTTTGGCCGCAAAACCGTAGACCGCGACCATCGACGGATACTTGTCGCCGGGGAAACCGGTGAATGCGCCAACCTGAATTGCCTTCTTGGTCTCCTTGACCAGTTTCTTGTAGAGCAGGGATGTGCGACCTGAACCGAGATAATCCACGAGAGCGTCAAGCGCCGGTCTGTCCGGATTGCTGCCTTTCGGCACATGGTATCCGGCTATCCAGACGGCCTGTGACGGATCTTCGATTTCAATGCGACGCTCGCCAATCTGCTCAGGCTCAATGGTTGTGATGGGCATGATGTCGGCGCCGCGTTTCAGTCCGCCGAGATACTTTTTGGCGAACTTCATGACCTGTTTGGCCTTGACATCACCGACGACAGCGATGCAGAGATTGTTTGGCACGTAGTACTTTTTGAAGAATTTTTCGGCTTCGGTTCTGTCAAGGTTGTCGAGGTCAGACATATGACCGACTGTCGGTATGCCGTACGGGTGGGCTTTGTATGCCGCCGAGAGAAACTCCTCTATCAGACGGCCAACCGGGCTTGAATCGGTGCGCATCCGGCGCTCTTCCTCGACAACATTCGCTTCTTTGTGAAACTCGCGCAGAACCGGTTTGCTGAACCGGGTTGACTCAAGCATGATGGCCAGTTCTAACTTATTCTCCGGGAAATTGTAGAGGAACGCCGTCTGATCATAGCTGGTGAAGGCGTTCAAGCCGACAAAACCGGCTTTTTCGACGATATTGCCGAACTCATTGGTGACAACAAACGAGTCTGCTTTATCCTGCTCGGCCTTGAATGCCGCTTCGAGATCTACCAGCTTTGCGCTATCGGCCAGTTCACCTTTGGAGCGCTCCAAACGCCAGGCCTCAAAAGCTGATTCCTCTTTAGCGATTTCTTTTTGTTCACCGGCGAAGTCGTTTGTGCCGATTTCGTCATCACCCTTGAACGCCATATGCTCAAACATATGCGCCATACCGGTGAACCCTTTCGGATCATCAGCGCTACCGACATTGGCGTAGGTGACCATTGAAACAACTGGCGCATCATGACGCTCAAGTACAATAACAGTCAGGCCGTTATCCAATGTGTCTTTGAAGACTTTTTTCTCATAGTCCTTAATGTTGAAACCGAATGCGTTCGACACGGGAACGACACTAATTAGCAATACACTCAAGACCAGCGCGATAAAGCTATAACGCTGCGCTAATCTGTGAGTCCGGTTTGGGTCCGGTGTTTGAAGTGTGATGTTACTACTGCGTTTTTCCACGACAATCCCTCCTTGAAACTGTGGCATGGTTAGGTTTTCTCAATTATAGATTTGTTCTTTTCAAGCGGTATGTATCAAGCTATTCTCTTATGGAAGCTTATGGAAGCGCTCTATTGTTAAATTGTTGACCTGAAAGGTTTGATGAAGTTTTCCACACGTTAGTCTTTGTTCTGCCAGCGCTTGTTCTGTCAGACGACATGCAAGAGGCAGGATACTCCGAGTCTCCTGTGTAGTCAAGACATCGCAGTCCATGTTAACTGGCATCTGTCTGCGCTATCACTTT
>CAZFAL010000237.1:0-3769 GCA_964516945.1 uncultured Ignavibacteriales bacterium | reverse complement strand
CCAGCGCCCAGATGACCAATGTCAGCGCCAATCCCTGCCAGAGACCATTGAGTAACGCTTCAAGTGACACACGTGACGTCGTCTCTATCAATTCTATTATATTGGCCCACATGGTCTCAGCTCTCCCCTTCAATCATGCGCTTAATCTTTTCCAGATCACCCGGCTCCATATCGTCGCTTTCTATAATATGTTGCGCCAGTAATTCCGGAGAATTATTGAAGAAGCGACTAAGCATATAACGCACCGCATTGTTGCGCGCCTGCGCTCTGTCCACCAATGGCGCAAAGACATGAGCGCGGCCCTCCTTGATATGATTGACATAGCCCTTCTGCTCCAGAATGCGGAGTGTGGTCAGAACAGTATTATAGGCCAGTGGCTGCGAGTCCGGCAGGGCCGCAACCAGGTCGCTGACAGCGCCGCTCCCTTTTTCCCAGAGAATGTCCATCAAACGTAATTCCGCATCAGTCAATGTCGGTGATTTCTTCCGCGCCATATCGTGTCTCCTTATCTTACAGAAGCTCCGTATGAGATTGTTCTGTTTTTATCCGTGTAGCAGGCCAGTGTATTTGCATTTCACAAGCAATTAAGGAATTAGTAATTCCTCATGCCCAGTATACGCAGAACAGGCGGAAAAGTTAACTAATTATTTAGTTTTTAGGATTTTTTTTGCGGGACAAAAACGCAACGGGACTCATAACATACTGTATTGCAATATGTTAAAACTTCGATGCCTGTGCGAAGATATTGGGCTCAAAGTGGCGCAGGTGAACTACTTTTCTTTCTGAGAGCCATCATCGGCGGCCGGACCATCCAAATCAATCATCTTCTCATCACCGGCATAGGTCACCGAACGGGCTTCGGTGAGTCGCAATAATCGCTGTGTGACATCACGAATTTGCATCGCAGATTTTTCTACGACTTCAAGCTTCTTGCGCACATCCGGGTCCAGCTCATCGCCCTTCATCAGCAGTAATTGCACATTGCCGAGAGCGGCTGTCAGTGGATTATTGATTTCATGATTGATAGTCACTGCGGTTTCCATAACTGCATCGAGGCGGGCTTTGTCAATTTGCTCCTGATTTTCTCCGGCAAGCGCAGAGCCATGTTGCGCAACAACAGCCAGTGTAATCGACGCCGCCAGCGCTTCGAGGAAATAATCCTCGCGAATGATTCCGGTCTCATCGGGTTTAACCCCGAATGCCGCTCCGAGAAGGTTTTTGCCACTGATAAGTGGCACCGTAAAAGCCGAGAGCGGCTTGTCGCCACCGAATGAGAGAAACGCGCTCCGCAGTTTTCGTTTCTTGCGCAGTCCCTCGAAGAGGTCTTCTTCCAACTCAGCAAGAATTGTCAGTGACTCCTCATCGTCTGAATGGCTGACATTCAGCGCCACAGCCCCGGTGTCCCCCCAGAGGACAATCCGCACAGCCGACAACCCTATCATCCGCGCAGTAGCCGCCAGAGCGCTCCTCACACTTTCTGAGAGGTCTGTCCCCCGGGCTCCTGAGACAGCAATCTGCCGCAGAATCTCAAAGCGCGCGAGACTGCTTGAATTGCCTGATTCTAAATTGCTTGCTTCGCTGTTTGTGTCCACGTGTCGTTACGCGTTTCTGATACAGTGTTTATGATTCAAGAATATGAACGAGCCGGTCCCATGGCCGTTTTTCGCGCCATTGTCTGCGATATATTGCGGTGATGTCTTGCGGTAATATCTTGTTTTCTTGTTTGCTTATTCGCGGTCTATTTCATGGCTACCAAAAGAGTAGAAATCCTGATTTCGGTCATCCCAAATATCTCTGAGCAAGCGCTGTGCCCCGATTTGGAGAGTTCAATGAAAGAAACGAAAGAACTGTCATTTTTGACCATTTTGCCTGCAAATTACGCTGATTTGCGTTCTCTTCAGGCGGCAATAAAAGTGGTAAAAGTACGCAGTAAGTACGAGATGCATCAGACAGATCTCACAGGCGGATTCTCAAGCAAAACCGCCGGAGAACTATACTACACAGTATACTGAAAAGCCGTCCTCTCGCAAGAGCTTCATAGCCACAGGCGCTCTTGCTCTGACGAATCAGACCACAAAGTGAAACCCGTTGCACACTCTTGCGCTACCGCGCCTTGACAGACCATCCAAGTCACTGTTACTTGGCGCCTTCCGGCGGCGCGAGTCACGGCTCGGCTACGGAGCGACATTCAGCTAAACATCAGCCAAATACAATCTGCGAGCGCATAGTGAAAATGATGAATGACAAGTGTGGTGTCTTCGGAGCTGTCGGTATTCCGGACGCCTCACGGCTGACCTATTTCGGCCTCTATTCTTTACAACATCGCGGGCAGGAGTCCGCCGGAATTGTTACTTCCGACAAAGGCGAAATCCAACTGCATCGCGGGATGGGACTGGTCAGCCGTGTCTTTCGTGACCCGGCAATTCTCGAACGACTCTCCGGCTCGATAGCAATTGGCCACACCCGCTATTCCACCACCGGCGCCTCGTCGCTGACAAATATCCAGCCGTTTTTGATAACCAATCGTCAGCGCAAACTGGCAGTGGCGCACAATGGCAATCTGACCAACAGCCGGACATTGCGCAATGAACTTGAGGCCAAAGGTTCGATTTTCCAGACGACTTCTGACACAGAAATAATTCTGCATCTTGTTGCGCGCTCACAGGAGGAAGAGCCGCTGAAAGCGATTTGCGAAGCGCTGAAAACGGTAACCGGCGCCTATTCACTGTTGTTTCTGAATAGCGACTCAGTGATTGCCGCGCGCGACCCACAGGGATTCCGTCCACTGTGTCTCGGCAAATTCAACGGCGGCTATGTGGTCGCCTCGGAAACCTGCGCCTTTGATCTGGTCGGCGCCGAATATATTCGTGATGTCGAACCCGGCGAAGTTATCAAAATCACCACCGACGGTATCGAATCAGTCTTCCCGCACAAAAAACAACAACACGCCTTCTGTATTTTCGAGTACATCTATTTCGCCCGACCGGACTCTAAGATCTTCGGTGAGAATGTTGACAAAATCCGCCGTCGTCTCGGCAGACAACTGGCAATTGAGCATCCCGCTGACGCTGATGTTGTCATCGGAATTCCCGATTCGGCGAACACAGCGACGCTCGGTTATTCCGAACAATCCGGTATCCGCTTTGAAATCGGTTTGATTCGTAATCACTATGTCGGACGCACCTTTATTGATCCGGAGCAGAAAATCCGCGACCTTGATGTGCGTGTCAAGTTCAATACAGTCAAGGGTGTGCTTGAAGGCAAGCGCGTGGTGGTAGTCGATGACTCAATCGTGCGCGGCACGACCTCAAAGAAGCTGATAAAACTCATCCGTGAGGCCGGAGCCAAAGAAGTGCATTTCCGCGCCTCATCGCCACCGATTATGGCCCCCTGTTTCTACGGTATTGACATGCCCACCAAAGAGGAGCTGATTGCCTCATCAAAGACAGTCGAGAAGATCCGTGAATATCTCAATGCCGATTCTCTCGGCTATTTGTCTGTGGATGGTATGCTGGGCATGAGCTCACTACCGGCTGAATCTTATTGTGTCGGCTGTTTCACCGGCAAATACCCGGTCCCGGTGGAAGCCCGCAACGGGAAGTTGTTCTTGGAGTAGCGGCTGGGATTTGCGCCGGACACAACAGTTCCCAAACTCACGGGAAAAACGCCGCAGATCGAACGAAACAACAACCGAGAGACTCGTTGAGAATGCCGAAATTGCAGTCATTGCGAGCGAAGCGCGGCAATCCCGTCGATTCATAGCGGGGAG
>CAZFAL010000236.1:2602-3771 GCA_964516945.1 uncultured Ignavibacteriales bacterium | reverse complement strand
ACGAAAGTTCTGGCGCTGATTGTCTTCTCGCTGTTTTTTGGTGGCATCCTGTCGAGCATGGGACCGCGCGCCAAACCGGTCATTGCGTTCTTCGAAGTTCTCAATGACGCCATCATGAAACTGGTGCATTTGGTGATGTATCTGGCTCCTTTCGGTGTGCTGGGCATTGTCGCCTCAAAAGTTGGCGAAAAGGCCGGTGATATATCCGACGCCGCTGTGGGAATTGGCATGTTTTCACTGGTTGTGATAGTCGGACTGCTGATTCACGCCGGATTGTTGACACTCACGCTCAAGTATTTCACCGGTCGGAATCCTTTCACGTATCTGGCGAATATGGGACAGGCGCTCACAACGGCGCTCGGTGTTTCGTCTTCTTCTGCGACATTGCCGGTGACAATGGAATGTGTCGTAGAAAAAAATAACGTCGATCAGCGCGCCGCGTCATTTGTACTGCCGCTCGGCACCACCATCAACATGGACGGCACAGCGATGTATCAGGCAATCTCGGCGATATTTGTCTGTCAGATGTTTGGTATTCACCTCGGTTTTGAACAGTATGTCATCATGTTCATCACTGCGATTCTGGCGTCGGTTGGAACTCCGGGTTTGCCTCAGGCCGGGATAGTGATGATGACGATGGTGATGAGTTCAATTGGTGTGCCGACTGAGATTATCGGCCAGGGAATCGGGATTATTCTTGTCGTTGACTGGGCGCTGGACCGGGGACGCACAGCGTTAAATATCTATGGTGATTCAATCGGCGCCGCGGTGATAGCCAACACATTTGAGTTCAAGACAGCGGTAGCGCAACGGAGCTCCACTGGCAAACGTGACAATGGTCGCGACCGCTCATCAAGTGAACGCTCTTCTTCAGGGCGCGGGAAGAACACACATGGAGCCCGGCAGTCCGGCGGCAGGCCGCAGCGTTCATCACAGCGTTCGTCCTATCGAACGGGTTACAAGGAACGGCCGTCTCCGGAAGAATTCGGAGGAGCGTCGGCCAAGAAATCTGTGAGAGTGTCTCCACGGGAATCAACGAGGGATTCAGCAAAAGCGCCTGCAAGAAAATCACCAGAGAGAGCGCAAAGGCCGGAACGGGCGCATCGAAACGCCCCTTTGAGCGCAGTCGAGATTGAAAGTGAACGCGACTTGTTCGCCTCAATGGTCAG
>CAZFAL010000236.1:0-2502 GCA_964516945.1 uncultured Ignavibacteriales bacterium | reverse complement strand
TCAACTGAAGGAATCTTGACAGACACAGACAGTGATGAGTTTTCAGATAGCGCAGCGGGCGCGAATTACACAGACGAGACTGACAACACAGACGATGAAGAGAGCACAGACGACCAAGTCGACACTGACAACACTGAACCTGATGATGAAATAGCCGGTAGCGCTGAGCTATCTGCTCCAACTTCCGCTGGAACGGTAACTGATGAAGCGGCAACTTCTGAAGAAGCTGAATCTGAAGAAGCGCAGTCTGAAGAAGATTCTTCTGACGGAGCATCAGAAGAATCAGAAGAATCGCCGGAATCACCGGAATCACCGGAATCACCGGACGAAACGTCTGCTGATGAAACTGTACGTTTCGGTCGCTCTCCCCGGCGCGGCTGACTGCGTTGCTGAACTACATTGCTGAACTATGTTCAGGATGAATTACACAGTGTGAGTTGTACAGCATGAACAATATCAGAATATATCTGCTGTTCGGAGCGCTTGGCTCTCTGATAATAATTCCGTGTGCGGCGCTGGCAGGATACTATGGCGCGCTGGCAGGGTTGATTCTCGCGGTGATTGCGATAGTGTATTTCTACATGCGCTCTGATGTCGGTATCATGGAGAAACTCGGCGCCAGGGAAGTGACGGACGCCTCGTCATGGACGCTGGCGCTTGTCGAAGACATTTCCAGGAAGGCGCGCTTAGGGCACGTGCCGCAAGTATATGTAATCCCGACAAAGGCGCCGAACGCCTGTATCGTGGGGCGCAACGCCAATCGCGCACAACTCGGCTTGACAGAGGGCCTGCTCGAAACACTGACAAAGCGTGAGCTTGAAGGGGTAGTCGGGCATGAACTGGCGCATATTCGCAAATGTGATTCGAAACTTGGTGGAATCGTCAGCAGTGTAGTCAGCGCGCTGATGCGTTTAACTTCCGAAGGGCGTCGCTTGTCTTACACGGCAACGAACCGGTTCACCGGCGAGCCGGAGCGTCGGCCGGGGGCGTTACGGTCTTTTGGGACTCTGCTGGTGACACCGGTTGCGGCGGCTTTCGTGCAATTGTCGATAACCCGCAACCGTGAGTTTCTCGCTGACAAACACGGAGCAACATTCACGAATCGATTTCAGGAATTGGCCTCGGCTTTGCAAAAAATCCAGCGGTCATCCGAGCGAATGGACAGTGATAATTTTCCGCACTTGGCGCATTTGTTCATCTTCAGTAGTTTCCATCGCCCGCTTCTCTCAGCGCTGTTCAGCTCCCATCCGCCAATCTCCGAGCGTGTCGCACAGCTTGAAAGACTTGCTTCGACCGGTGGCGGAGTTGAAGGAGTGTATTGACCGGATTTGCGCTTTCAATTGCGCGCTGAGTTTGCTATATTCAGTTCAGCGGCGTTCTGACTATCAGTCGGCCGCATCCAAGCGATGAAAGACGAGCCCCCTCAAGATAACCCTCCCCAATCCGGGAAAAACGGAATCAGACTGAGTCCGTCGTCAGACTGGCCCCCCGTAGTGTTCAGCCGGGGAGAGTCCTATGTCTAATGTTGTATTCGAAATAGTCATCATCCTTTTGCTGATTCTTGCGAACGGTTTTTTTGCGCTCGCGGAGCTTTCGCTGGTTTCCGCCCGCAAGGGCAAGCTTACTGAATCGGCAGACTCCGGTAAGGAATCCGCGAAACGGGCATTGGAGCTCATCCAACAGCCGGAACAGTTCCTCGCGGCAGTGCAAGTTGGCATTACCTTTGTCGGGACTCTTGCGGCGGTGTTTGGCGGCGCCACAATTGTCACCGTCCTGAAAGACTATTTTTCCGGTGTTCCTGTCGGGTTTATTGCCGAATACGCGCACAGCTTGGCTGTTGTTCTGGTGGTGGCGCTGATTTCGTTTCTTTCGCTTGTGCTGGGTGAACTGGCGCCGAAATATATCGCGCTCAGTTACTCAGAGCGTCTGGCAATGAAAACTGCCCGCCCGATCTTCCTTATCACGAGAACACTGCGGTTTATGTTTCCGATTGTGACATTACCGGCCAAGTTTGTTGCTCGCCTGTTTGGTGTCAAAGAAATCACACGTGGTAGCCCGATTACTGAGGCCGATATTCAACTGCTCCTCACGGAAGGTCGCAAGAGCGGAGTATTCGATGAAGCAGAGCAGGAATTAGTGCGCTCGGCGATAGATTTTGCTGATACCACTGCGCGAGAGGCCATGACACATCGCGCTGACATCGTTGGTTTTGCGACCGGGACTCCGCTAAACGAGTTGCTGGATGTGATGCTGCAGAAAGGATATTCCCGCTATCCGGTGTATCAGGACACGATTGACAAGGTCGTCGGAGTTGTCATGTTCAAAGATGTGGTGCGCAAGAGTCGCGAGCTTGACGATGCGCGCCTGAATGATGTCATTCAGGAGCCGATGTTCATACCGGATTCAATGGAATTGGCTGACTTACTCAAAAAAATGCAAAGAAAGCGCCAACATCTTGCTATTTGCCTTGATGAATTCGGTGGCACTGCGGGGATAATTACT
>CAZFAL010000235.1:0-3814 GCA_964516945.1 uncultured Ignavibacteriales bacterium | reverse complement strand
GAAATTGAATGAGTGTGATATAAACGAGTTCTAAGAGACATCAAGAACTTCCGGTTGAAGTTTCAAACGACACGCAAAGTGCCACTCTTCAACAAGCTTACCGTTTAGTCGCCACTACAACCATCTTGTTCTGATTCGGCAGGAGCGCTGAGAGTTTCAAGGTCAGCGGTATCAGCTTGACAACCAGCCCTGCCAGCGGGAAATTGTCGGCGCTGAAAATAGTCTGCTCTCTGGAGGCGATGGATTTGTCCTGATGCGCCACAATATCCCCAAAACCACAATCAGCCAACAGTCGGGTGATGTTGTCCGGGTTGAAGTAAAACTTGTGCTCCACGTAATAGAAGTATTTGCCGACTCGCAGACGATATCCGGTCAGCTTTTCCATCAGCAGAGCCACTTTGCGCAAGACATACTTTTCGTTCGGAGTTTCAATGATAAACTTCCCCCCCGGTTTCAATGCCCCGGTTAGTCGTCGCACCGCATCAGCCGGGTCAACAAGATGCTCAATCACATCCCACATGACGATTGCGTCAAACTCACCCGGTTGATATGCAAACTCATCGATAGTCTTGTTGATAATCTCGCCTTTGACATGTTTGGCGGCTACTTTCGCCGCTGTTGGATCCGCCTCAAGACCCACTGTTTGATACCCATTGCTCTCGGCGTATTTCATAAACGTACCAAGTCCACAGCCAACATCCAGAATCCTGGCGTCAGTCGGAAGGCCAAGATTCGGCAGATAACGCTCATAGCGTTGGTTGAATCCACGCAAAGCGGGTTCATCAATATAGGCCTCGAAATGAACATCAGTCGACCAGAATACAGATTTTCCCGCGACTTTTGGCTGGTTGTCCGGCGCAAAAAAGAAGCGGCTCAAGCCACATGTGCGACAACGGACTAATTCCGCATTTGCAAATCGATTTGGAAATGGCAGTAGCACTCGGTATGTCTGGGACAAACACACCGGGCAATGAGACCGCACCGGACCTGATTGCTGAGTTACTGACCCCCGGGAAGTATTACTCATAACAACTTCATTATCGGCAGGATTGTTATTCATGATAATCTCTGTGCTCTATTCTATCCTCTCACTCTCAGAGATCGACGCACGAGTATTTGCCTCAGTCGAAACTCGGCCATAAATGGACTCAAAGTAGAATCTTCTTGATCCAATACAATATCTTGTAGATATCCACCAACGGATTGAGCGGTACTTCATACTCAAAATCCAGACTCGGTAAATCACTGTACCCAAGTCTAATCAATTCGTTCTTCACAACAGAATCAACTATCGTCTTCGACAAAAAAGCATTCGAAAACACAAGCACCTCAATCGAATCTCCAGGGATCAGCCCCATCAGACAGCAGTACCCAGAAATCCTTCCTGAGTGATAAACGAACTGGCGTTCATCCCCCAAATTCACATTAACCAACCGTGTATGAATTAACCCCAGTCCGTACTGTGAATCGTTACCCGGCGCGTTATTGACCAATCTTGCATTTGTCAGGGGATTGGGCGAGCAATCATTCCCAGAGTTTCGTCTGTTTAGAAATGAAAGAAATGCTCTAACGTCAATAAGTGAAGAAAACGCGGATCCACCTGCATAAGGCGCGACAAAATTGCAATTTTCTTCCAAAGGTCCGGGAGTAATTTGTCGCAATGTTTGCGGAAACTTATTGAAAGAAAACCCCGGCGCAACCAGTCCACTGTGAGTCATACCCGCAGGCAAGAATACGTACTTCTGATACAATTCTTCCAATGACAATCCGCTTACTCTTTCGGCAATTATTGCAAGCAGATTATAAGTAGCACTGGAATAGTGGAAGACAAACCCCGGTGGGTATAATTCCTCTAAATCAGAAAACAGCTCCAAATAATCCGGCGGGTATTCATCCTCAAGATCCATGCTCAGACGATGCGCCATGACCATATCTAATCCGGACGTGTGATTCAAAAGATTGGCAATGGTTATCCCACATGAACCGGCCAGATGCATTTCAGGCAAATAAGTTTTTATCGTATCATCCAGGCTTAACGAGCCTTCTCGAACTAAAGTAAGGACTACTGTCGCAGTGAACGTTTTCGTGAGCGAACCCACAGGAAAAATGCTCAAGGAGTCAATTATCTCTGCTTCTGGAGTTTCCTCAGGATAGACGGATTTCCACGATATCGTACTATCTGCCTTAGTTACAAGAATTACGCCAACGAAGTCTTCGTTGTTGACTGTAGTAGGATTGTCAGGTGAAGAACAAGCATTGAACAAAACGCACAGGACAATTGCGCTACTTCTAAAGAGACTCCCGACTAGTGTATTGAGGGAGCGAAACCATCCCAAGAGTTCTGCCTCTTTCACATTCTGCTGTTTCCTACTCACGGCATACAACATATGGACATTCGGCGTTAAGTCAATGCCTTTCCGCCCTTATCCATTGCCATCCTACCCCAGAATCGCCCAACCGTGTCATGATCACTGCCAATCCCCCGACCAATAGCCAGTGAAACCGATAAAGTGAATGACCGAAGATACCTGTAATACAAAGCTGGAGCATAGAAATTATTATTGCACGTGAGATCCCATGTAACCATTCGGTGTTCTCTACTGACTCCCAGAGCCTTCGCCGCAGTCGAACACAATAATGGATAATTATCGACAATAGTGCGACAAAACTCACAACGCCCACGAATCCAAGTTCCGCAATTACCTGAAAGTACATGCTATGAGCTTTGAGGCTATTGCGCCGGAATTGTGGAGAATAGTATTCCGCGTGAGCCCAACCGAAGGTGGCAGCGCCTACACCCATAATCGGGTGATCGAGGAACATGTGCCATCCAGCCTTCCAGCCTTCCAGCCGTAACCGCGAAGATTCATCGACTTCTCCGCCCTCAGCATATTTCTCCACAGTTGAGTAGCGCTCGATATATTGATCCGGCATAAAGGAAATCGCTCCAAAAGTCAATACCACCGCAACTGCGGCATATAACACCTTACGTTTTGATGTCAACCAGAGGAAGAACATTCCAGACAGCAAGCCCAGCATCCCTCCTCTTGAACCGCAGAGTATGACTGCATAGACCATAGAACCGGCAAAGAATACAAGAACGGCTTTCAACCATATTTTCCGCGCTAAGCCTATCAGTATCAAGACGAATGGCAAGGCGATATCCATAGACGCGGCAAGCGCGTTCGGATCACCACCCGCGCTCGTTAAACTTTTTATACGGTCTATCCCTTGAACATGAAGGACATTACCGGTCATGTAGGCAATCACACCTGAAATAGCAAGATACGCCATTAGAACTATATGCAGCCAGATAAATCCCTTGAAACGCTCTGGAGTATTCACTATCTGCACAACTAACAATACAAAGACAATGCCTTTGGCATAATCGATATTATGCTGAAATGTCAGAGACTTCTCAACAGAGATAAACCCCGACAGAACCTGGACAAGAAAAAAAGCGAGAATCGCCCATAAAATCGGGTGGGTTACAATCTCAATCTTCTTATCTCGAATCAGAGAAACGAGGACATAGGATACAACAAGCAGTCCAACCATAACTTTTTCGATACCAACCGCCTGCAGGGCCGGAACCAGTTCAGCGGGACGCAAGACCATGATAAAATAGTACAGCAGAAGCCCCAGATAGGGACGGGTCAAGGTGTAGGCGCCGGCCAGAATCGCAATCACGCCTGCAATCAGGAACACTGGTGGGACAAAGAATTGCAAAACAGCGAGAGAGGCCGTGACAAAGATCACGCCGGCCCAGAGCAAGTGGATGTTCTTAATCCCGTTCTGAGAGAATCTCTGCGAG
>CAZFAL010000234.1:0-3823 GCA_964516945.1 uncultured Ignavibacteriales bacterium | reverse complement strand
CTCGACTAATGCTTTTTCTCTCTCGAAACGAGAAAATGAATCACATTCCGGCAGTTGTGTATTTGACATCTGTTGCGGCTTGACTAATCTTATGCGCCGATTCACGGAGGACGCCGATGCAAAGTTGCGGCGTAGGGACATGAGACCAATTGATGCGTTGAATCAGAAGACAGGAATACCACAATAATGAAATCGATGACCGGATTCGGACGCGCAGAAGCCAAGAGTTCTGAAGGCGCGTATAGCGTTGAAATCAGCGCCGTGAACAATCGTTTCCTCGATGTCTCTTTTCGCATGCCGCGCCATCTTTCGGCTCTTGAAGGGAAGTTCCGTTCTGTGGTCCAGAAATCATTGGAGCGCGGGAAAGTAAACTTGCTGATAAACTTTGAACGGGCGCATTCGGGCTCCGGGCAGGCGCTCTTTAATGAGCAGGCTGCTTTGGCCTACCTCAAGCAGATTCGCGCTTTTCAGCGCAAGCACAAAATCCCCGGCGAAGTCACGGTGACGGATTTGCTGACAATACCTGAGGTCACGCGCTTTAATCAGGACGAGGGCAATGACGTGGACTTGTGGAAGACGCTCAGTCCTGCGGTCGAGAAAGCTCTTGAACGCTTGAAAACCATGCGCGAACGTGAGGGCAAGCGACTGGCCGGTGATATGCTTGGACGTCTGAAGAAAATTGTCGCCGGAGTTAAGCGCATTGAAAAGAAATCCGGCAAAGTAATGGTTGAGTACCGTGAGCGGATGGAGCGCCGTTTGCAGGAATTGCTCGACGGGGCGGAGGTTGATTCGCGACGTCTCGAAGAGGAAGTGGCGTTGTTGGCGGAGAAATCTGATATTTGTGAAGAGATAACCCGTCTGAAATCGCATGTGAGCGAGTTTACGGATTCGGTCAAGTCGAGCAAGCCGGTAGGGAAGCGTTTGAATTTCATTTTGCAGGAAATGAATCGCGAAGTGAATACTATCGGTTCGAAGTCAGTCAGTGGGATTATCTCCTCGGATGTCATTCAGCTCAAGGAAGAAATTGAACGGATTCGCGAGCAGGTGCAGAATGTCGAATAGTCACGGCAAAATAGTCATCCTCTCATCGCCGTCCGGCGGGGGGAAGACGTCGCTGATGCTCGGATTGATGAAACGGCACAAACGGGACAGATGGGAGTTTTCGGTTTCTGTGACAACCCGACCGAAACGGCCGAATGAGCGTGATGGTCGTGAGTATTACTTCCGCACTCGTGAGGAGTTTACGGCGCTGCGCAAGCAGGGTAGATTTGCCGAGTCCTGCCGCGTGCATGGACACTTGTACGGGACTCCTCGCGAGCCGATTGAACGGGTTCACAAAAGCGGTGGTGTGATATTACTGGATGTTGATGTCAAGGGCGCGTTCAAAATAAAACGCGCCTTCCCGCAGGCAGTGTCTATTTTCATTTTGCCGCCCTCAAAAGTGGAGCTCCGGAAGCGTCTCAAGGCCCGGGGAACTGAAACGAGAGAGCAGTTGGCTATGAGATTAGATCGCTCGATTGCCGAAATGAAGCTCTATAAGCGGTTCGACTACACGGTTATCAATGATGACCTCAAAGAGGCCACGGACCTCGTGGATTGCATTATTCAGTCATTTCAAGCCAGAAAGAAGAGTCTGGACTTTAAGTCGATAGAGAGAATAATCGGCTAAGTGGTTGAATAGTGGGTTGTTACAATTTTACCCCAAAAGAGTGTTTGACTCAACTCGTTTGGCGCCATAGTATAGTCCGCCGATGCGGAACTACCGCAAAGGTTGCAGTGTTCAATAGATACGGGTCAATTCGGTAGGGTCTGCAAAGTATTACCAATTAATAGGAAGTAGACTCGTTGTACCGGTTGTATAGAAGTGGTTAGTATTGTTGTCGGGCTAAGTCAGAGACGCCCGGCTGACTCATAGACTGGCTGACGCCGAACGGTGTCGCCGATAGGGGAGCAAGAATGGTTTTCTTACCTGCGGATGGTATTGCAAGTCGCACAAAGAACCGCTACGAAGCGGTAATTGTCACTGCGCGTCGCGCGCGTGAAATCAATTCTCATCGTCTTAAATTGTTGGAAATGATGATGGAAGACGCTGAAGTTGAAATTGACGGGACAAAAATCACGACCCTCGCATTGCGTGATGTGCTCGACGGCAAGATCAAATACAGATACAAATCAGAAAATGATGACATCGGCTCCGGTATTTAGGCGCCTCGACCCGGACAGGTCATTCCCTCCCTCAGCCTGTCGAATCGCCTGAGACAGGCGCCAAGCTAATGTCTTTGCATCAAGCGCTCATCAGGTGTTCAACACTGAAACACTAAAGTGTCACTCAGCTTTGTCGAATACATGAAGAGTTGCGCTCAACAGGCGCTCTGCTGGCGTTATCTCATCACTATCGCGATTATCGCGGTATTTTTTCGGGTAACATTTCAAGATATCTCCAGGATTACTGTAAGACTAAGGTAAGATACTCTCAATGCCAAAACATCTCGTTATAGTTGAGTCACCCGCCAAAGCGAAGACTATCTCCAAGTATCTCGGTAAGGATTACATGGTTGAGGCCTCAATTGGCCATATCCGTGATTTGCCCGGAAGCGCCGCTGAGATCCCGGCCAAGCTCAAATCAGAGAAATGGGCGAGGTTGGGTGTTGATATTGAAAACGGTTTTGACCCGCTCTATGTCATTCCATCCGCAAAGAAGGCGCAGGTCAAGAAACTCAAAGACCTGCTGAAGAAAGCAGACCATCTATATCTGGCGACTGATGAAGACCGTGAGGGAGAGGCGATAAGCTGGCATCTCAAGGAGTCACTGAAGCCCAAAAACTACTCACGTCTCGTCTTTCATGAGATCACCAAACGCGCTATCACTGAGGCATTGGAGCACACACGCGATATTGACAACAACCTCGTGCAGGCGCAGGAAACCCGGCGGGTGCTGGACCGGCTCTATGGCTACCAGATCTCGCCGTTGCTCTGGAAGAAAGTCGCACCGAAACTTTCCGCCGGTCGTGTGCAGTCAGTTTCTATCAAGCTGATAGTTGACAGAGAAAAAGAACGTAGCGCCTTTGTCTCATCCGAATACTGGGATCTCAAGGCGACTCTGCAAACCAAATCCGGCGAGCAGTTTCCGGCGCTTCTCAAAGAGGTCGACGGCAAAAAGCTGGCGACCGGCAAGGATTTTAATCCTGATACCGGACGGCTCGCTGATGACAAGCTCGTTTGTTTCGATGAGCGCGGAATCAAGAAGCTCGAGGAGAAACTCGACGGCGCATCCTGGGAAGTGGCTGAGGCGACTTCTAAGCCGGTCAAGCAGTCGCCGTCGGCGCCGTTTACTACGAGCTCTTTGCAACAAAACGCCAATAACCGTATGGGAATGAGCGCCCGCGAGACGATGCGGGTTGCGCAGTCGCTATATGAGAATGGCTACATTACTTATATGCGCACAGACTCAATTTCTATTGCGCCAGAAGCGCTGAGTGGTATTCGCAAGAAAATCGAAAAGGATTTCGGAGCGGAGTATTTGCCGAAGTCGCCGCGACAGTTCAAATCCAAAGTCAAGAATGCGCAGGAAGCGCATGAGGCGATTCGTCCGGCCGGGTTCCAATTCCCGGATCCACAGTCATTGCGTGGCGCTCTCAATCCACGTGAATTCAAACTCTATGAATTAATCTGGAAACGCACCATCGCCTCACAGATGGCTGATGCGCGTATTCAGCAGACAGTAGTGGATATCACCGCCGACAATACCCGTTTCCGCGCAACGGGGCGGGTTATCGAGTTTGACGGGTTCCTGAAAGTATATAGCCGGGCGCTCCCCAAGGTG
>CAZFAL010000233.1:0-3824 GCA_964516945.1 uncultured Ignavibacteriales bacterium | reverse complement strand
ATGCGGAGAATAACTTTTTCCCGTCGAGTGGTGAGTTACTGCGCTATGTTGAGCCCTGCGGCCCCGGTGTGCGGGTGGATAGTGGTGTGCGTGAGGGTGATGCGGTGGGGATTGACTATGATCCAATTCTCGCCAAGCTGATAACCTTCGGAGCCAACCGCGAGGAGGCGCGTCTGCGGATGATTGATGCGCTGGAGCGCTATACGATTCTGGGTTTGAAAACATCAGTTCGTTACTTACTCGACATATTGCAACAGGGACAGTTTATCAACGGTGTGACAGATACCGGGTTTATCGAGGAAGTGATGCCTGCGCCAGCGGCGCCGGATGGAGTTGCTATGACACTCGCGGCGGCGTTGGCGGCTGTGGCGCTGGAGTCGGGTAGTGGTCATGCCGGCGTTGCAGGGAATGGCGTAGCTGATGTGGCTCCGACACCCTGGCAGACATTGAGCGGCTGGCGAATCGGAGAGGGCAGGTAAGTTATGGCGACACATCGATTGCGTTACAATGACCGGGAGCTGACTGTCAGTGTCACAAAGAGTGACAACGGGTACAGTGTTGCTGTTGATGGTCAGGATGTGGAGCTGACGCGCAAAGGTGATGAGTTTGTCGTGTCATCCGGGTCTGATGTCTGCACAGGTCAGGCGGTGGCGAATAAGTCACGTGTGTTTGTCTCTCTATCGAATCGTCTGTTTGAATTCGATATTGTCGGCGCTGATTCGGTGAGTTCGTCTGGTGACAGCGCACATAGCGCCGAAAAAGACAAACTCCGCGCGCCAATGCCCGGCAAGATTGTCAAGATTCTGATCGAAGAGGGGCAGTCAGTGACCGAAAAGCAACCTCTGGCAGTGATTGAATCGATGAAAATGGAAAACCAGTTGCTCTCACCGGGAGCCGGGACGGTGAAGAAGGTCTGTTTCACTTCCGGCGAGCAGGTTGATACCGATGATGTGCTTGTGGAGTTGGATGTTGAATGACAAGTGTCGTCTATTGTAAGCCCCGCCACGAAGAATAGTAGGTCAAGTCCCCGCTTTTGGGACTTGACATCCTGGGTCAAGAGCGACAGCGACATTCAAGCGACGTGATGGATTCAGGCGTAGTGGCGTCCCTTGGGGCGCCTTGGTTGATTGCACGAGGATGCTGCCATTTTCGGACAAGGCCGGGCAAGCCCGGCCACTACGGCTGTATTCATTGCGGTGTCTTGAATATAAACATGTCAAGTCCCAAAAGCGGGGACTTGACCTACGACTCGAATAGAAAAGACCCGCAAAAAAGAAAAGGCCGACTGTGTGTGACAGTCGGCCTTCTTCTTTGCTTGCCGTAGTTTGTGGCTACAGGATACGAATGCCGGCCATCAGGGGGAAGAAGCCGAGGTTGTCGAGGGAGCTGTTGACGTAGGTGTATTTGCCCTCGACAAAGAATGCGAATGTCGGGCCGAGTTTGACATCCATGCCGAGACCGACATTCATGTAGAACTTTCTTTCGCTAATATTCTGGAACAGCAGACCGGTAGCGTCCTGAGAAAGCGACGATGTTCCGCCACCAACCAGAAAATAGGGTTTGGTCGGTACGGGACCGGGTAAGAATGACCATTTGACATCGGCGCCGAGGGTTGTGACACTGCGATTCGGATCGACAATTGGTAGGCCGGTCGCCAGCAGAAGTGTACTTGAGTTGTTTACTCCAAACTTGTGGTATTGGAACTTGGGCATGACTTCAAAGCCGAGTTTTACCGGCAGGCCGACTGCAATCATCAGCGAGAAACTCTGGTTGAACATGTCCTTGTCCTGAATGGGATTGGATATCAACGCTGTCCCGCCACCGAGATAGATGTGCGGTTTGAAGCTCGGCGCCGGGACTTGCGCTTGCGCTGGTGATGTTGCGCAAAAAAATGTTACGGAAACGAGTCCGGCAAGTAATGCTTTGCGTGTTTGTGTGAATGACTTCATCGTTTGTACTCTCCTTTGTCGGTGTGACACCTGTGATCTTTGTTAATCCTGCTCTTGTAAACCCTGCGGCGTCAGCGACAATGTCAACCGGACATCAGAAGAGCCGCAGACCGACTATGACAGGGGTTAGCCCCGAACTTTCACCCAACGTATTCAGGATTGCATATTTCCCTTCGATAAATAATCCCAATGTCGGTCCTAACTGTATATCGGCGCCGAAGCCGATATTGAAATACAAATCTGTCTCATTTCTGCGAACAGATTCGATTGTAATCGTCTGGGGCGGGTTGCCGAATGTCACGGTTTGGCTTACCGCATTTTGTTTCAATGTGAAACTCCCGGCGCCGAAGAGAAAATACGGACGCAGCGGGAAGGGCGGTGGACCGAAAGGTAGTTTTGCGTCGATACCCAACATTGTAATCGTGCGACCGGGGTCGGTGAGGCCGAGTGAATTGAGGAATGCGGATTGTATCCCTGAGAGGGCGGGAAACCCGTCATAGTGAATATTGAAATTGTGATACTGGAATTTGCCAACGAGTTCAAACCCAGGGGACAATGGAATACCCACGGCCGCCTGGAATGAGTAGCTTGGGTTGTAGATGTCTTTGAAAGATACATCGGGACTGACAACCGGCGCATAGCCGCCGCCGACATAGACTTTGGGTTTGAAGGGAATCCCCTGACCATGGGCCGGGGAGGTGAACACAAAGGCGATCGCGACGCTACAGGTGAGTAACAGTACTTTGCATATTCGGTTTCTTTGCGCTACGACGCTGATAGTAGTTGTATTCATAATCATCCTCATAAGTATGTGACTACAGTTTGCTACAAGATTTCCTGTAAGACTTGCTACAAAATTTCGGGGCGCTGAGATGTGAGTTGATATCTGATATGTCCTGCTCCTCACGAGTTGTCATCTGTTCTCAGCGCGGGTCTACCCTGAGCACAAATCAAGCATTCAGCGTCAGTAAATCAATCAAAAAAGCGAATCGGGCAGTGTATGCAGGTAGATCTCCGGAGAGAGATGGAGATAGATGTTATTGACGACCGGGCAGTTAGACCGCGCTTCAAAGGTTGACCGCTCGCTTGATTTCTGAGTCGGTTGTCGCTATTATGACTACGCTTCTCCCGCAAGCGGGGCGAATCAGGCGGGAGAGGGTCCTGCTGTAACTGGAAGTGTCACAGTGCGTTGCATTGAGTGTTGCGCTGGAGCTCTTCCGCGTTGCAGTGGAGATGTCCCACCGAAATAACATATTCTTCTGATTGACACTCCCGGAGCGCTCCAATCAGACTGCCTTAGGGAAAGGAACACCAAAACCATGGCACAATCCCAGTCACAATCAAGAACAGCTCGTGAACAGGCGTATATAGTTTCGGGCTGCCGGACTCCTGTTGGAAATTTCCTCGGAGGGTTGTCCTCCAAAACCGCCACTGAAATGGGGGCGATTGTTATCGCCGAGGCGGTCAAACGGAGCGGAGTCGCCGCCAAAGATGTTGACGAAGCGATCATGGGCAATGTCGTTCAGGCCGGTAATGGCCAGGCGCCGGCTCGTCAGGCGGCAATTCACGGCGGTCTGCCGGGCAGTGTTCCGGCGCTGACGATCAATAAAGTCTGCGGCTCAGGATTGAAGGCGGTTATGCTCGCCGCACAGTCTATTCGCGCCGGAGACAATAACTGTGTTGTCGCCGGAGGAATGGAATCAATGTCCAACACGCCCTATGTGCTCCATCAGGCCAAACAGGGATTGCGCTTCGGGCATAAGAAGCTTGAAGACGCGATGATCCTCGACGGGCTCTGGGATTCGTTTGAGAACTGGCACATGGGCAGCGCGGAGGAATACACCGCGGACATGACGAATGTGTACAGGGAGCGTG
>CAZFAL010000232.1:0-3843 GCA_964516945.1 uncultured Ignavibacteriales bacterium | reverse complement strand
CGAACTTTGACCTGTTCGACGTCGGAAGCCGAGCCGGACTTGGCCAACGCATCTTCGGCCTCTGTGAGGAGTGTATTTATTTGTGTTAAGACAGACATATCTCTATGGTCTGTCGAAACCGCAAAGGTTTCGACCTACGACGCTTGTTATTCTAATGTAGGTCGGATTCCGAAGTCCGGCGTCCGCCGGACGGAGAAACCCGACAAATCGTGCTACAATCCAGCATGTCGGGTTTCTTGTCCAGCAATTGCCGGACGCCGGAACCCGACCTACAACACGGTAAGGCGCAACAGCGCTATTCGCCTTTGGCGAGCGCCGCTAACTTTTCGAACGCCGGCATATCGGTGGCGGCGATATCGGCCAGCGCTTTGCGATTGAGTTCGATGTTATTCTTCTTCAGCCCGTGCATGAATGTCGAATAATTCATGCCACACATCTTAGATGCAGCGGAAATACGCACAATCCACAATGCGCGAAAAGTGCGTTTCTTGTTTTTTCTGTCCCGATAGGCATAGGTCATGCCTTTCTGGACAGTTTCTATAGCTGTTCTGTAAAGTTTGGAACGGCCGCCAAAATTACCTTTGGCGCGTTTGAGGGCCTTTTTGTGACGACGATGCGCCGCCACATTGTTCATAGCTCTTGGCATTCTTCTCCGTACTTTCTCTTTTTAGAGTGAATGTCAGACAGTTACTCAATTACTATCTGACGTGTTACTTCGGCCGAACATCGGGTACGGGGCTCCGATGATGTCGAACCGTATGAATTACACAGATTACTTGTTGTCCGCTTACCGTTTAATACGGAATCAGACGCGAAATACGTGGCGCATCAACCTTACACACCAATGTGGACTTGCGCAGTTTGCGTTTGAGTTTCGATGGCTTCTTGTTCAGAATATGGCGCATCTTGGTGCTGTGGCGCTTAATTTTCCCGCTCCCGGTTTTCTTAAACCGTTTCGCAGTCGCGCGGTTGGTCTTGATCTTGGGCATAATACTGTAACTTCCTATTCTACTGCACTTCTATTCTCTTCATCTTCATTCATCGGCGTTGGCGGATGTTGTTTCCGCCGCTACATCGACATCTTTGGTCGGCTCGACCGGCTCGACCGGCTCGACCGACGCTGACTCTTCCTGCTTTGACTCTTCCGGCTTTGATTTTGGCTCAGGTTTGGCGCCTTGATGCCTGGACTGCTCTTTGGCAATGACCCGTGCGGCGCGATCATCGGCGGCTCTCTTAACCAGCGCCGGCAAGGGCGACAACACCATGTTCATCCGCCGCCCTTCCTGTCTCGCGCCAATTTCAACCGACGCTATCTCTTTCATGTCCTCGGCGACTCGATTCAGAAGCTCTCTGCCGAATTCGGTATGCGCCATTTCACGCCCCCGGAACATCACAAACACCTTGACCTTGTTACCTTCTTCAAGAAACGTCCTGATGTGCTTGGTCTTGAACTCATAATCGTGCGTATCAACCTTCGGACGAAACCGCATCTCCTTCAATTCCATCGAATGCTGTTTTTTGCGCGCATTCTTCTGCTTCTTGGCGGTTTCATATTTGTACCGACCATAGTCCATAATACGGCAGACCGGCGGTTTGCTGGCGCTTGACACCTCAACCAGATCAAGATCTGCTGTCCGGGCCCGTTCAAGGGCCTCGTTGATTGGAACGATTCCAATTTGCTCCCCGGCTGCGCCTACTAAACGCACCGGACTGATGCGAATGCGCTCGTTTATGCGGGGTTCTCGTGGCCTGGCTATACTAAAATCCTCCTGAAAAAAGTTACCAAATGCCCGAATCAATTCGGGCGTATCAATTCAAAATCCTACTTCTCAAAACCCTACTTCTATCACGTTTTATTACGCCTGCTATGGCGCCAATTCCATCCGCTGTCTGATTGACCCGACGGAATCGATTACAACTTAATCATTTAGTCCCTTAGATACAATCTCTGCGGCAAGTTTTTTGACCACCTCGTTGACAGCCATGGCTCCAAGGTCGCCATCTCCGCGATGGCGCACTGAAACCTGATCATTTTCAGCTTCACGGCCACCGACTATCAGCATATACGGGACTTTCTCCAGTTCGGCCTCACGAATCTTGTGGCCGACTTTTTCGGAACGATCGTCGATTTCGCAACGCACTCCGGCGTCTTTTAGGCGTTGGACCACCGTTTCGGCGAATTCATTGACTTTATCGGTGATTGGCAGAACTCTCGCCTGAGCGGGAGCCAGCCAGAGCGGGAAATCTCCACCGTAATGCTCAAGCAATACACCAAAGAAACGCTCAATTGAGCCAAGCAACGCCCGGTGAATCATCATCGGTCGTTTCTGCTCACCATTCGAATCGATATACGTCAGATTGAACCGCTCAGGGAGCGAGAAATCAAACTGAATGGTTGAACATTGCCACTTGCGGCCAATAGCGTCTTTGATATTGATATCGATTTTGGGGCCATAAAACGCGCCACCGCCTTCATCGACACTAAACGGCAGATTCGACATCTCCAGCGCCTTGCGCAATCCGTTTTCGGCGGCCTCCCAGTCTGCGGATTCGCCGATGGCTTTCTCCGGACGGGTTGAGAGGCAGACTTCGAAATCCACAAATCCGAATGAGCGCAGCATGTGCAGGCAGAACTTAATCAGCCAGACCAGCTCCTCTTCCATGCTCTCGGGCGTGACAAAATGGTGCGCGTCATCCTGTGTAAAACCACGTACGCGCATCAACCCGTGCAACACTCCCGGACGCTCATAGCGATAGACCGTGCCGAGCTCCGCCCAACGGAGGGGCAATTCTCGATAGCTGTGACGTTTGGCCTTGTACATCGCGATATGGAACGGGCAGTTCATCGGCTTGAGCTGATAGGTCTGATTGTCCATCGGCATCACCGGGAACATATTCTCACGATAAAAATCCGTATGGCCCGACTTGTTCCATAACTCCAGATGCGCCACATGCGGCGAAAAGACTAATTCATAGTCGTTCTTGAGATGCTCCTCACGCCAGAAATTCTCAATTTCATTACGCGCCATCGCGCCTTTCGGAAGCCAGAGGACAAGTCCGGGACCGACGTCTTCGCTGGTAGTAAACAGTTCAAGCCGCTTGCCGAGAGCGCGGTGGTCACGTTTTTTGGCTTCCTCCATGCGATGCAGGAATTCTTCCAGCATGGATTTTTTCGGGTATGAGACACCGTAAATACGCTGCAGCATGGCGTTGTTTTCATCGCCCCGCCAATAGGCGCCGCTACTGGAAGTCAGCTTGAAGGCCTTTATCATCCCAGTATTCGGGATATGCGGCCCGCGACAAAGGTCTTTGAAACTCGACTGGGTGTACACCGACACAGTGTCATCAAGAATTGTGTTTTCAAGTAAATCGAGCTTATAGGTCTCACCGGTGGACTTGTACCAGTCAAGGACTTCCTGCCGGCTCACCTCTTCGCGCTTGTAATCCGCTTTTTCGGCGACGATTTTCGCCATTGCTTTTTCAATGCGCTCAAGGTCTTCCGGTGAGAATGGTTTTTCGGCCTCGAAATCGTAGTAGAAACCTTCTTCAATCGGTGGGCCGATGGCAAGCTTCACATCGGGAAATACTTCCCGCACCGCCTGCGCCATCAGGTGCGCGCTGGAATGCCAGAACACTTCCTTGCCGTCATCATCATTGAACGTCAGAATTGCAACTGATGCGTCTTCGTCAATCGGGTACGACAGGTCTTTGACTTCACCATTGACACGAGCCGCCAGCGCCTCTTTGGCCAGACGCGGCGAAATCGACATAGCGATATCCCGCCCGGTTGAGCCCTGTGCGACCGGCTTGACACTGCCGTCAGGCAGTGTGATGTCTATTGTT
>CAZFAL010000231.1:0-3903 GCA_964516945.1 uncultured Ignavibacteriales bacterium | reverse complement strand
GAGGGGGGGGTGGGGGCCCATTTTGTCCACCGCTTTGTCTTTGTGGTTGGGCAGAATCGGCAGGTCAAACTTGACCGTGAACCCGCCGGAACTGTCTTTGTCGCCGATCCAGTTGGCACATGCTTCTACCCTTGCAAGGTTTACCTTTTTCAAGCCACTCCATTTTCATAACTCTGAACCATCCGGACATTCTATAATCATGATAAAAACTGAACGCGCCGCAATTGTGCTGGCGGCCGGCAAAGGCACACGTATGCGCTCTGAGCGCGCCAAGGTATTGCATGAAATCGCCGGGAAGCCAATAATTGATCACGTGATTGCCACTTTGCATGGCGCCGGTATTGGCCGGATTGTGGTCGTTATTGGCTATCAGGGAGAGCAGGTGCAGGAGCATCTGCAACGAGCATTCCCTGATTCCGGGCTTGAGTTCTGCTGGCAGAGGCGGCAAAAAGGCACCGGGCATGCGGTGATGATGGCCAAAGAACAGATGGCCGGTTTTACCGGGACGATTCTCGTTACCGCCGGTGATGTGCCGTTTATTACAGCCAAAACATTGACAACATTATTTGCGCAACATGAATCCGCACAGGCATCTGCAACCTGTTTGAGCGCAGTATTCGCCGATGCAACCGGTTATGGGCGGACAGTTCGGGATGGCGACAGCGGCCGACTCCTGAGAATTGTTGAGCACAAAGACGCTTCAGAGGAAGTTCTGGCGCTCAATGAAATCAACAGCGGGATATTCACGTTTTCTGCGTCGGAATTATTCGCGGCGCTGGAATCGGTAGACACTGATAATTCTCAGGGTGAGTATTATCTGACCGACGTTATCGCCATTCTCAATAAAGACGGCAAAATCTGCTCAATTAGCCGCGCCGGGAACCCCGATGAGGTGCGGGGAATCAATTCGCTCGAGCAATTGAAGGAATTGGAAAGACTTTTTAGCTCTTCTTAGCTGAACTTTGTTATCCGAGGCCGTTTACTGACATTTAACCCGTTGGATAGTAGGCGTTTATGGGATTTATCGGAAAATGTCTTTCAAAGGCAACTTTTGCCCACACTGAGGTGTTAGAGTCAATAGGAAGCGGCTAAAAGCCGATATGCTATAATAGCCAATACAAGCTGATATGACCGGAGAATTCAGTTGACAGGCAGGCAAAACTTCTTTAGTTTTAATAAGATATGAGAATGCAGATTAACAGAGCGGTCTTGGTTTTTGGCGCGGTGGCATTGTTGTCAACGGCATTGTTGTTAACGCCGAAGCTTGGATATTCCCAAGTGGTTGCCGGCGACAGTTATGGCGCGGACAAAGTCAAGATGGATGCGATTTATGGCCAGACGGCAGTGTCGGAGGATCCGGCCGCTAAGCCGTTTTCTCTGATTGATTTATCGAGACTCAAATGGTCGCAGAGCTATAGTGTGTCTTTTGGCTCCAGCCCGTTTGGCACACAGGGATTCGGGATGTATACCGGTTCTCTGTTTTATGAATTCTCGCCGAAACTCTCGATGCAGTTCTCCATGGGTGTTGCACAGAATATCGCCGGGAGCGCTATAAACTCAACCGGGGATTTATTCCCGTCTTTTGCGCTTGACTATCATCCAAGCTCAAAATTCCGTTTGCGTGTCAATGTGCAACGTAGTCCGTACTCCTCCGGGTATCTTAATCCGTACAATGGGTTTAATGGTTACAGCGGATACGGATATAGTGGTTTCGGCGCCGGTTATATCGGAAGCTCCGGCCTCGGGAGTTATCCATACTGATTCATTTTTTTCCCTGAGTCAGTGTGTATTTGTCGTTATTCCGATTCTCAAATCGAATTCTGAATTATCTTGAATGTGGGTAAGGGAGCTATCTGTAAAAGTTTGTTAAAGTAGAGTTATCAGGTTTTTCTGCGCGGCTCCGGCCATCTTCGGCGAAAGTGTTCGCGAGGTTTCATCGCTGAGGGGCCAGACAAAAAAGACGTGTGGTCTCCAGCGCCCCGATTAACCGTTGTCTTTCCTGGAATTATAGTCAGTTCACACTTGTCTGTCGGCTTTGTCGGCGATCTCACCTACGAAACGGAATTTCAAGTAGCGGTATTTTTCGAGTTTGATTTTTTTCAAGTTAGTTTCTTTTCAAGTTGATTGCTTCTTGAGTTAATTTTTTTTGGAAGTCTCAGAGTTTTTTAGTTGCCAATGTACGGCTCTGATGTTCACTCTGAGTTCATGAGTAGAAAGCCACGAAAGGGGATTCTCACAGCGTCAAACAGGCGCACGTCAAGTAAGCGTGTTTCAAGGAAGCGTGTCTCATCGGGATTGGTTTCACGCGCGCTGGAAACATTGATTGTCATCGGGTTTGCGCTGGCAGTAGTCTATGCCGCCAGCTTTGCCGCGAAGGTCTCACATGGTGTGAGCAAGGCCCGGCCGGTTCCTGAAATCAGCATACGTCTCCAGGCGCTCAACGGATGTGGCGAGCGCGGTTCTGCGGGGAAAGTGGTTGAGGCGCTCAAGTCGAAAGTCAAACTCCCGCTGGAAGTTTCTGTGGTCGAGGTCGGTAATTTCACCGTCTATGACATTGAGAAGTCATTTCTCATTTCTCGCACGCAACAGGTTGAAGACGCTCAAATGCTGGCTGACCAGCTTGGGCTTTCACGCGACGATATTGTCTACTCTCCATTGGAGGATAATTATCGTTCAATTCAAGTGACTCTGGTGGTTGGCAAAGATTATCGGAACAAGTTTCTGAAATAGTCTGGCCCGTCCACCGGTTCTCTCCGCGGCATTCCACGTTTTCACCTGACATCGTAGTTTCCGTTGACATGATTTCCAATGACGTGGTTTTCGTCGGCGTGGATTCATACCGCACGGTTTCACCTGAATATTGCTTTATATGGCCGCTGTGAGTGAAAAGGGCATTTTGAATACAAACGCAAGGAACCTGGCGAAGCATATCGCCAATTTGGCTCTTTCAAAGAAAGGGTTTGATATCAAGATTCTGGACCTGCAGGGGATTTCAAGCGTGACAGACTTCTTTGTCATTGTCTCCGGTGAGGCCTCGATACATGTCAACGCTATCGGCTCATCGATAGCCGATGAATTAGCAAAAGAGGGGGTGCGTCCTTCAGTTCAGGAAGGAATGCAGGAAGGACGTTGGATTTTGCTTGACTATTTCGATGTAGTTGCGCATATCTTCTCAGAACCGGTTCGAGAGTTTTATTCGCTGGAGCGACTTTGGGGTGACGCCCGTGAGGTTCCATTTGATTCTTCCGGAGAGGCCGGACCGGAATTTCGCCTCGGAGAGGTCTCTCGATGACCGATAATTAATTGTACGACAATCCAAGTCGCACTTTTTGCAGGGGCAGGCGCCGATTCTTATGTGGATCGAAGGCAAACGCGTTCTGACTCTGCTCCCAAGACATAGCACACTGTAAGAACATCAAGATATACACTTCTCGCTAACAGGTTTCAAACGAATCTCATCTGAACAATAGATTTCAAAGAGCATTCTTGAGACACAAATCTGGAAAAGAACATACAAATGGCTGTAAAAACTAAAGATCACGGCGGTGGATCATCGTCAAAGACGAAAAACGGACCCTCTCGGAACGGACGTAACGGGAAACGTGGCGGCGGCGGTAACGTCGGCGGCTCTGATTCAAAGCGCAGAGCGCAATCCCAACGTAGTCCGAGGGAGAACAGTAATACGTCAGGGAATGTCACTATGGCTACTACAGAATCAGTTGATCTGAAATCGAAAACGATTGCGGAGTTGCTCAAAATCGCTGAGTCACTCGATATTCCGGGCGTTTCGGGCCTACGGAAATCTGAGCTGATTTTCAAAATCATGGAGGCGCAGACCACACAGTCCGGGATGTTGTATTCCGAAGGCGCTCTGGAGATTCTCGATGAGGGCTATGGTTTTCT
>CAZFAL010000230.1:0-3953 GCA_964516945.1 uncultured Ignavibacteriales bacterium | reverse complement strand
GGGTGGGGGGGGTGGGTTATTATATTTTGCCGCGTTTGTGATAGATTATGAAGTAGCGTCGGAGATATAGATCCCGCTCCCTTTGCAACTCAGCCCTGCCCCGCCGCTGATACTACGGCGGGTCTTCTCCCAACAAGCCGGACAGGTTTCGATTGGCGCGTCCTTGATGGATTGAAACTCCTCAAATTCGTGCCCACATGCGGGGCATTTGTATTGGTATGTAGGCATCACTAATCCTCAGTCAAGACCTTGTTGAATTCGCAAACAGCCCTGTTCTACCAGATTCTTGTCAGTAGAGAATGACAGTCGAACGTAATCACCTGCGCCGAACGCCTCACCCGGTGTGGTGGCAACTCCCAGCTCTTCGATGAAAAACATACAGACGTCGGTGGCGCAGGAGACGACTTTGCCGCCGAGCTTCCTGCCAAACAGTCCGGAAACATCAAGCATCACGTAGTAGGCGCCGCCCGGCTCGACTATTTTCAGCGACGCAGTCCGGCCGAGAATATCAGCGACAACCTGACGCTTTTCCAGCAAGTCCGGTATCAGGCCGTTGAAAAAGGAGTCATTTTCGCCGGAGACATCGCCCAGCAGGGCGCCGAGAGCTGCGGCCTGAGAAATCGACGAGGCGTTGGATGTTGAGTGACTTTGCAAACGCGCGGCCCCGGCAATTACCGCCTCGGGGCCCAGCGCATAACCGATCCGCCACCCGGTCATGGCATACGTTTTTGAAAATCCATCGATTACCACGAGACGTTGCATGTCAACGAACGACGAGTCAAGCGGGCTATAGTGGGAGTTGGGCGGATAGACAATGCGCTCATAAATCTCATCAGATAAAATCCAGATTCCCTGGTCGGCGCACAGCTTGCACAGTGAATCAACCGCTTCCTTTGCATACACCGCTCCGGTTGGATTGTTGGGTGTGTTCAGAATTATCAGTTTTGTGGAAGCGCTGATTGCAGATCTAATTTTCTCAATGTCTAATTGAAAGCCGCTTGAGAGAGTTGTCTCGACGACTTTCATCTTCGCCCCACTGACAGTGATTTGTTCGGGATAACTCACCCAGTAGGGGCTGAAAACAATCACCTCATCACCGGGGCCACAGAGGGTAAGCAGGATATTGAACAACGCCTGCTTGGCTCCGGCGCAGACGAGCGTTTGATTCAGCGCATATTCGCGGTTGTGCTCGCGCCGGTACTTATCGCAAATGGCCTGACGTAGCTCCGTTGTTCCGGTATTGAGTGTGTAGCGGGTTTGATTGTTCTCTATCGCCTGTATTCCGGCGCGCTTTGCAGATGCCGGAGTGTCACATGATAATTCACCAGCTGACAGGGCGATAATGTCACGTCCCTCTGAGCGCAGTTTGGCCACCAGAGCGCCGATTTGCATCGTTTTCGACGGAGAGATAGAGTTACCGAGAGCGGACAATTCGCCACGAGCCTTGTTGAGGTCGGCGCTCACTGCACTCGTTTCGGTTGTCGTATCGCTTTTCATATCGGTTTTTGTATCGCTCATTATCCGGTCTCTGATTGTTGTCTGACGTCAGCCCGCCATGACCGCTGTTATCGCCACCATATCAACAATGTCCCGGGCAAGACAGCCACGCGACAAATCATTGGCCGGCTGCGCCAAACCTTGCACTATCGGCCCGGTGGCAGTCGCGCCGGCGAGGCGTTGGGCTAATTTATAGCCGATATTGCCTGAGTCAAGGTCCGGGAAAATCAAAATATTGGCCTTGCCAGCCACTGGTGAATCGGGGGCCTTGTTCTGCGCTATCTCCGGAACCAGCGCCGCATCAAGTTGCAATTCACCGTCGACAGACAAATCCGGAGCGCGCTCTTGCAGAAGCGCTAATGCATTCTTCATTTTTTCAACACGGGGGTGATCCGCCGAGCCCTTAGTTGAGAATGACAGCAGAGCCACCTTGGGGGACTCACCGGTGAGCGCCTCGGACACCTGCGCGGTGCTGACAGCTATTGAGCAGAGTTCGTCCGGCGTGGGGTCAGGCACAACGGCGCTGTCGGCGAAAAACAATGTCCGCGCTCCGAGCGGACTTGTTTCCGGGAGTGTAATCATAAAACTCCCGGAGACGGTTGTGATGCCGGGCGCCAAGCCGATAATCTGAATTCCCGCGCGGAGGACGTCACCGGTCGTGTGGACAGCCCCGGCAACGGAACCATCAGCGAGACCGGCGCGGACAAGCCCTGCGCCAAAAAATAGCGGATCGTCGGCAAGCTCCTCTATTTTTTCGGGAGGCAGGTGTTTGTGGCTTCGCGCCTCTCCGATAGCTTCGATGACTTGCGCTCGAAGCGGCGAACCGGACGGATTCTCACAGCGAAGATCATCAGGCAGAATCAGCCCTTCCTGTTTTGCTGCGGCTGTAATATCATCAGCGGCGCCAAGGAGAATCGGGGTGGCGATTCCGGTTGCGACGATTTCACAGACAGCGTGTAATGTTCGTGGCTCGGCGCCTTCGGGCAGGACAATTGTTTTGCCAAGCGCTCCGGCTTTGTTGTGAATGTTGGCAAGCGCATTCATAACCGGGAAACTAACCTGTGCTGATTGCGCTCTCTTTGAATTGCGGGTCACTCAAATAGGCGCGTATGAAGTCGTCGAGCTCGCCGTCCATCACCGCCTGCACATTTGATGTCTCGCAAGCTGTGCGATGGTCCTTGACCATGTTGTAGGGGTGGAACACATAACTGCGTATCTGGCTACCCCATTCGATTTTCTTTTTGGAGTCGCTGTACTTGGCCATCTTCGCCTGTTCCTCCTCGCGCGCCAGTTGGTAGAGACGGGACTTGAGGACTTTCATTGCCGTTGCGCGGTTTTTGATTTGCGAGCGCTCAGACTGGCACTGGACAACAGTGTTGGTCGGCAGGTGTGTGATGCGCACCGCAGAAGAGGTTTTGTTGACATGCTGGCCGCCGGCGCCTGAGGCGCGATACGTGTCAACGCGAATTTCTTCATCCTTGATTTCGATTTCGATATTGTCTTCGACGATCGGATAGACGTGCACTGAGCAAAAGCTGGTGTGACGGCGACTATTGGCGTCGAATGGTGAGATGCGCACGAGCCGATGCACACCGGATTCGGCTTTGAGATAGCCATAGCAGAATTCGCCATGGACTTCAAGTGTCGCGGATTTCACACCGGCTTCATCACCGGGCTGATAATCAACCAGTTTCACTTTGAATCCGCGCCGCTCCGCCCAGCGGTTGTACATGCGGAAGAGCATCTCCGCCCAGTCCTGTGATTCGGTGCCACCTGCGCCGGGATGGATTGTGAGAATTGCGTCACGCGCATCGTCAGGTCCGGAGAGTTGCGTGGTGAATTCGAATTCGTCGAAATCTTTCAGCAGACGCTCAGCGGAGTCTGAGAGTTCGACAGTGTCGGCCTCGCTGGCCTCTCCTTCGGAGAGTTCAACTAACTCAGAGACTTCATTGATTTCATGCTCAAACTTTTCAAAGCGCTCCACCCAATTCTTGTTGGCGGAGACTTCCTTGAGCACAACCTGTGCGGCCTGATTATCATTCCAGAACCCCTCGGCGGAGGTTTTCTTTTCGAGTTCGACAATTCGCTCACGGCGTTTGTCGATGTCAAAGGAACCTCCGCAGTTTGTCCAAACGGAGCGTGAGTTGTGCGAGGGTGTCTTTTGTTTCGGATAGTGTCATAGTTGGTATTTATTTCTCGTTTCCAAAGCGAACCCACCCCAAGGGGTGGGGTACCGTTGTGTTTTTTGTTTCGGATAGTGTCATGGTTGGTTTTTGTTTCTCGTTTCCAAAGTGAACCCACCCCAAGGGGTGGGGTACCGTTGTGTTTTTTGTTTCGGATAGTGTCATGGTTGGTTTTTGTTTCTCGTTTCCAAAGTGAACCCACCCCAAGGGGTGGGGTACCGTTGTGATGTTGTACTCTAAGAACAGAACGAACGATTCAGTTGTAGTGGCGTC
>CAZFAL010000229.1:0-3956 GCA_964516945.1 uncultured Ignavibacteriales bacterium | reverse complement strand
CTCGCAATGACGCTCTTACTTTTGTATGTTCTTGTTTTCGCAAACAAAGTCTCCGGACTTGCCGCCGTGCTTTTCTAGTAGTTTTAAGTCGGTGATGACGATGTCTTTTTGTAGCGCTTTGAGCATATCGTAGATAGTCAGCGCGGTGACACTGCAGGCGGTGAGCGCCTCCATCTCGACGCCGGTGCGCCAGTGGCATTTTGCTGTCGCTGTTACCGTAACTGTGTGTTCGACGTCATTCAGCGCAAGAGTGATTGCAACGTTGTGTAATGGAATTTGATGGCATAACGGTATCAACTCGGATGTTTTCTTGGCGGCCTGAATACCGGCTATCTTGGCGACTGTCAGCACATCACCTTTGGCGCTTTTGTTTTCTTTGAGCGCGGTGAATGTCGCCGGGTTGAGAGACACTCTAATCGTCGCTGTTGCTGAGCGCTCAGTGATGTCTTTGTTTGAAGTATCTACCATTCGGGCGCGACCGTGTTCATCTACATGACTGAGAGAAGCCATCTGTTACCCTCCTATTTCAGAAAGTGACGGCAAAAACTGCCCCTTGACCGGCGCGGTGTGACAGCCGACAAAGCGTTTATTCGCCATGAAATCATCGAGGCGTTGTTCTGCGACGTCGTAACCGTCATCAAGCATGGCGAACAAATCCATCTTATGGCCGGAGAATAGACAGCTATAAACATGTCCATCTGAGGCCAGACGAATTCGATTACAGTTATCACAAAACGGTTCACTGACTGAGTTGATACAGCCGACTTTGATGTTTAACTCCGGCGAACTGTAGTAGCGCGCCGGTGAGGCCTTCTCAGTGGGCGCCGGGGCGAAGGCATAGCCAATGTGGCGCATAATGTCCGCTCCGGAGACAAAGCCGCGATTTGATTTAGCGCTGTAGCGGGTGGGCATGAATTCGATGAAGCGCATATCCACACCGAGTTCATTGGCGAAGTCGACCATCGCGCGTGATTCATGGTCATTAACACCTTTGACAACGACGCAATTCAATTTGACTGTCGGGAAAACGCGGACCGCCTCCTCTATCCCGGCGACAACTTTGTCGAAACAATCGACTGTTGTGATAGCGCGGAACTTGTCGGGGTCGACCGTGTCAATGCTGATATTGACGCTGTCGAGTCCGGCGTCTGCGAGCGCCTGCGCTTTGCGTTTGAGCAGGCGGCCATTGGTGGTCAGCGAGACAGGCATTGATAAATCGAGTGACTTGGTATAGGCGATAAGTTCCTCTACCTGCGGGTAAAGTGTCGGCTCACCGCCGGTGAAACGCACGCGCTGAATTCCACAGTGATGCATCAGCTTGATTGATTGTTTGAACAGCTCCGGGTCAGTGAAGTCACCCGGGCTGTAGGAATTGATTGACGGCGGCCGGCAATAGAAGCAGTTGAAATTGCAGGCCTTCAACAATGACACACGCAAATACTTCATTCTCTCATTCATGAAACAGCCCCTTTTGTGTTCGCGCCTGCATATTCGCAATCAAGGATAAACCGGACAAGCTCAACAAGGCGCTCTGAGTCAAAGTTCGGTGTGGCGCTATCAAGTGATGTGGCGCCATAGCTGGCGACAATGTTCTCCGGCATGTTTCCCTTGAGCGATTCCTGATTGCGAGTCAGAAACAGCTTTGGCCTTGCGGAGGATTTATCTCCCTCTACGAGGCAGATATCAAAACGTTCTTCTATGATTTTCCAGGCGATTTGTTGGTATTGTTCATCCGGGAGCGCAAAGATTCCCATTTCGGCTTTCCCGACAGCCATCGTCAATCCCGCTCCGGCTTGACGATGTCGGTATGAGTCTTTGCCTTCGGTGTCGAAGGTGTGCGCGTGACCGGTGTGTTTGATTGTGGCGACTTTCAGCCCTTTGGCGACAAACAGCGGGATGAGTTGTTCCAGCAGTGTTGTTTTGCCGGAATTTTTGGCGCCGACGATACCAAATTCAATCATGATCTGCTCTCCTTGTGCAAGTCCGCCGGTGTATTGATATTGCGCCAGTGTTGTTGCGGCGCCGGGATGAAAACTGAGCGCATATTCCGGACGATTCGCCAGAGATGGTAGCGCTCGCCATGTTCTGTTGCAGAGCGCAACGCACTCAGAGCTTCTTTGCCATAGATTCCGCAGAGTGGCTGGATTCTGCCGGACTCACTGAGACCGAGATAGTCTTCACCATTATAGCGCTTGAGTAACGTTTGAATAATTGTAGTGTCAATGTCAGCGAGGTCGGCGGCGATGACGAAGCACGAAGCAGAGTTACAATCCTCAAGCGCGGCAATCAAACCACCGAGCGGTCCCGGGGCGTCTGGCGCGTCAATGATGACTGGGACACCGAATTCTGCAAACTTTTCGCGCTCTTTGGCTACTAGCGTGACATGGGCAAAGACTTCTCTGCAGATACGAATTGTGCGTGCGAGGAGTTGTTCACCATCGATGTCTACGAATAGTTTGTCAGAGCCCATTCGTCGGCTCGCGCCTCCGGCGAGGATGTAGGCGCTATCCGGCGACGCGTTAGCGGGTGACTTTATGAATACTTCGTCTTGCATTTCCAGCCCCACAAAAAAATCCGTGACCGGTCTGGCCACGGATTGTGAGGGCTCCGTGCAGAGTTTGAGGGATGCTCTGCAGGGAAAAACAATTCGTGATAGCTCCTTTGCCAAACCGGGCAGGTCGGACGATTGCTCCTCCGGCCGTAGAGTCCCTGCCGACCACGTGGGCCTTGCAGGGTTCGAAGCTTGTTTAATATAGTGTATTGCGTCTATCTGTTCAAATGCTATTCCGTCAGTTTCCAGTTTCGCACAGTGAGCAAGTCAAGCCCCTAAAGCGGGAACTTGACCTGCTGAGCCCTCTTCAGGCGCCGTGGACTCCTTCCATCTTACCTTTGAGGTCCGGCGCATGTTCGTGTGTCATACGGGTGATAGTGCGGTGCATCCACCAGAGGCAGACTGCGGTCAAAACTGCGAAGAACATCCAGCAGGTAGTCCAGAGGCCTGTGCCTTTGAGCAAATAACCGAAGATAATCGGCCCGAAGAACCCACCGAGACCGCCGAGCACACCGACAATACCCCCAACCACACCGACATCATTCGGGAAGTAATCCGGGATATGCTTGTAGACCGCCGCCTTACCGACGCCCATCATGAAGCCAATAACAAACACGAGCGCCGTGAAAATCCAGACATTGGCCTGGAAGTAGATATGTGTCACACCACGCGCCAGCAGTTGTTTTTTGTGAACCGCATCCCCGACTTTAACCACAGGAGCCTGCCAGACAGCGCGGGTCGGCCAAATAAGTGTGCCGGAGTTTTTTTGTTCCTCAGTCATGGTTTGACCATCTGATGAAATCAGCTTGTAGTGTTTCGAACCGACGACGATTTCACTGTCGGTAACCGTGGTCACCACACCCTTGGCGGAGGCCATCACCCCTTTACCGGGAGACTCGATGTCCATCCGTGGCGCGATGAGCAAAAGAGACGCAACGAGGATTGAGCCAAGCACGAGATACATCACCTTGCGCGCGCCCCACTTGTCAGACATATAACCGCCAAGTGCGCGAACCACACCGGCCGGAAAACTGAAAATTGCGGCCATGTAGCCAGCCGTTGCAACGCTCATGGTGTAGACATTGACATAGTACGGAATCAGCCACTGGGATAGCGCAACAAATCCACCGAAAACGAGGAAGTAATACAAACCAAAACGCCAAACACGCATGTGTTTGAGTGGCTCGAGACGTTGAGCCAGACTGGTGATATGCGAATCATCGACTTTCTTGAAGTGGGTAAAAAGCCAGAAGATGATGGTCATCGCTACGAGTAATCCGGCATACATGCGAGGCATCATCCGCCAGCCCTCAAGGTTAACGCCGCCGTCTGTCAGCCAGTTCAGTATCTTTGGCGCGAACATGCTGGTCAACGCGGCGCCGGCGTTTCCGGCCCCGAAGAGACC
>CAZFAL010000228.1:0-3959 GCA_964516945.1 uncultured Ignavibacteriales bacterium | reverse complement strand
TCTCTTCACGAATTAGCTCCGGTGCGCACCCCGTGCATATAGGAATACCCCGGCCGGATTGAAAGCACATTGACACCGAGCGCATCCATGCGGTCATTGATTCTCCGTTGAGTCAATTCCCCGAGAATCACGACATACAGAACTGCGGCAATACCGACTGCAATGCCTATCAACGTCAGGATAGAGCGCAGGGGGTTGCTTATCAGACTTTGTGTCGCCTGCCGGAAGTTTTCGAAAATCGCCATAATCAGACCTTCCTCAATGTAATGTCTTAGCGGCCTGACTTTTTCTTTGCGCCCGATGGCTTCTTCGGCATTTTGCCTGAAGACTTACCTGATGATTTAGAGCTACTCGCGCCAAAACTTCGTGAGCTTTTGATACGCTGTTCAAGCCGGTCGTTGTCGGCCTTGAGCCGTGAGCGCATCGGCACACCGAGCGTGTCACCTTCCTGCAGGCCGGAAATGACCACGGCATCTTTGAAATCTGAGCGACCGACTTCGATCGTCCGCGAAACAAACTCACCGTTTTCTTTCACCGTCACGTCACGGGCGCTACGCGCTTTGGGGCGTCCTTGAACCGGTGACAGCGCCATCACCGGAGCAAGAAGCATATTGTCTTCTTTGATGATGGTGATTTCCACTGAAGCGTTCATGCCGGATTTCAGCAGACCGTCCTCATTGGCGACTTCAACAATCACATTGAACTGCGTGACATTCTGCTCAACTTTCGCCTCAGGCGCGATGCGGACAATTTTGCCGCGAAACTTCCTTCTCGGATAGGCCTCGGCGACAACTTTGGCTTCCTGTCCGACACGCACCTTGCCGACATCGATTTCGTCGATACCGGCTTCAATATAAATCCGTCTCATATCGGCGATCGCGGCGATTGCAGTGCCGCCGCTGACATTGTTGATACCCGATGAAATAATCTGCCCGACCTCAACGAACTTCTTGAGAACTATTCCATCAAGCGGCGAGCGCACTTCAGTTTCGTCGAGTCGCACCTGCGCCTGGTCAAGCGCAACCCGCGCCCGCACAAGTTTGCCTTTGGCCTGGGCGACTGACAATTCACTATTATCCAGCTCTTCGCGGGAAATCAGTTTTTTCTCATAGAGTTTCTGACGGCGGGCGAAATTGTTTTCGGCCTGTTTGAGTTCGGCCTCTGCAATATCAAGATCCGCTTTGCGCTGGTCGAAATCCGCCTGCACATCGACCGGATCGAGACGGCAAATGATTTCACCTTTGTGTACCGGGTCACCTTCTTCGATAGGCAGATAATCGATACGTCCGCTGGCTTTGGATTTGATTTCAACCCGGTCAATCGGTTTGACAACGCCATTCGCAGAGACATCAATACGAAACATCCCGCGCCGCACGACGAATTCTTTGTAGCGCACATCACCGGAACCGTCATCATGACCGGTTGAGGCATTGAGACCGTATTTGAAAACGAGAAAAGAGGCGCCGGCCAGAACGACTACGCCTGTGATAATCTTTGCTTTGAGACTCATAATACCAGGTTATCCCCCGTTGATAGTTTCGAGCCACCCTCGGAGGTAATATAGGGCAGGAATCCGGTTCTGCAAGTGAGTCAGAATACGAAGTAACAGACAATTGAGTCTTGATTATCCACAAACTCTCTACATGAAAGCGAGAAATCTGCGTGTCGCGACACCTGCTCTGGTTAGGTAGGCAAAACCGGCGAGGTCGCGGCGTCTTTGAGATACCACGGCAGGTTGATCTTGCGGGGGAAAACGAGGATGAATTCGACGAGTCTGTCGCCATCTCGGCGGATTCTTACATCCCCGAAGTGATTGCTCATCACGTTTATCGCGGCGATCATTTTGTAGTCATGAGCGTCTTCTGATCTGGTAGTGGCGAGGTCGCTTTTGAAGTAGCTATCCAACAATACTTCATTCCAGGTTGCTCCCATCCACGAGAATGAGGATGACTGTCCGGCATAGAGAGTCAAGTCGGTTGAGCCGTTTCTATCCTTGACCATCGCTTCTACCAATTGCTGCAGTGTTTCGTTGACAGCCTTCTGATTCAACAACGCCATCAGTTTCAGATCTTTGACCGACTTTTGAACACGTATGCCCTGCATTTTGAGATTCGGCTCAATCTGAGAGGCGAAATCGAAGAGAACGGTTGTCACACTATGACGCTTGAGCCTGAGCCGTTTCCTCTCGACAAGAGAAATAAGCTCAATCCGAACTTTCTCAATTGTATCGACCTCCTGACGCATCACATCCAGAAATGAGCTGAGTCCCTGGTCACGCTCAGCCATCGGCTCCATGGCAATCAACATCCCCTTGAGAGACTTGAGCGGGCGTTTCAGAGAACGGATAATCGAACGGGACAATGTCCCGAACAGCGCCATTTTCTCATACGATTGCAGTTGCTGTTGCTTGCGAAGTTTCTGTTCAAAGAGAAAGCCTGTGGCGACGCCCGCAATAGGAAACAGGATGATTTCGACAATTTGTGTGACCTGATACACCGGATGTGACTGCCAAGCAAAAATGATATGCGGCAAATAGAGTAGTCCACTGAGTATCGCTACGAGTAACCCGCCCCGCATTCCGTAGTGATAGGCAGCCCATATAATCGGTATGTAGTAGAGGCGCTGAAGGATATTATGCAGAATATGGTGACCTTCGGGCGCAAGATAGTGACCGGCGGTAATCAGAAAGAGCGAGATTGCGATACCGATTGCAACTCGATCTTTGGGTTGAGCGTTTTGAGAATCAAGGGATGACCGAGCGGCGACACCTCGCGCTCTCGACTCCTCTTGCGACTTGGCAATCAATTCAGCTACCTGTGACATGTCTGCGACTTATATCCAATTGCTATCAATGCCTCTTCGCAGCGGGTATAACAACTCTTACACCCACTGCTCTATAGCGCGACATTGTGCTATTAGTTACTATCGGAGCAAAGAAGCAGAAAGCCCACCTGCAGCTAATTAGCCGCCACCTTACCGCCGACCTGTTTCAAAACGATACATCAACAAATCCCTGTTAGCGCCGTTCATCCCCATATTTCCAGTGTGACCCATGTGACCCATGCCCCCATTCATCATGCCATCTTCATCCATGATGAGCATATAGTTTTCCTGTGGTACAAATCCGGAGTCAGGATGAAACTCACAGCGTTCGAACCCGTCTTCCCAGACAAATTCACCCGACATATCAAGGGAGTCCAACAGACCCATCATATGCATGTAGTCATTGTAAGACATATTGCCAAACCCGCTCTCAGGGTGAGCGAAATCCAGCCAATCCCGCATTCCGTCCCCCCCGACGAGGTGAACACTTTCCCGAATGGCGTTCGCGTCCATCGGCTGGGAGAATTCTATCGAAATTGTTGTCTGCAACGGAACATTAGTGGCCCCATCCGCCGGACTGACACTTCTTACCAGAGCCGATGGGACATTTGCGCCACCTGTCGGCGTGGTAGAATTGTTACAACCGGCAATCGCCAGCGACAATACAGCTACCAACCCTACTTGCAACATCGTTGATACTTCTTTCACAACACCCTCCTTTGAATCATGTACAATAGTTCAGCAATTGTAGCGCTCGTTAACCAGGCGCTCAACTACTACTATACAAAACGGGTACGCGAAAGGTCCAGGAAATCGAAAATATCAACTACTCGTTTCTATTTGTATTTGCAGAGCTTAATCACCCCGGGAAGCCCTGGACTCCAGCAAGGGCTTGATAATCTCAATCGGCAACGGGAAAACGACCGTGCTGCTGTTTGTCACAGAAATCTCTGTCAATGTCTGCAAATAGCGTAACTGCAGCGCCTCAGGATGTTTCGAAATCACAGCCGCGGCATCGCTGAGTTTCTGTGAGGCCTGGAATTCACCTTCGGCGTGAATCACCTTGGCGCGCCGTTCACGTTCGGCTTCAGCTTGCTTAGCAATGGCTCGGGTCATTTCCGTCGGCAAATCGACAT
>CAZFAL010000227.1:0-3985 GCA_964516945.1 uncultured Ignavibacteriales bacterium | reverse complement strand
GAAAGAAGCGCCAGATCCGCATCAACCATCATCCGCACCAATTCCGTAAAGGATACTTTCGGCTCCCAGCCGAGCTTTTCTTTGGCGTACGATGCGTCACCGAGCAGCAAATCCACTTCGGCCGGACGCATAAAACGGGGATCGCTGACCACATATTCCTTGTAATCCAGATCTACATACCCGAAGGCCTCCTCCACAAACTCCTGCACAGAATGTGTCTCCCCGGTGGCGATAACAAAGTTCTCCGGTTGTTCCTGCTGGAGCATCCGCCACATTGCCTCGACATAGTCACCGGCAAAGCCCCAATCCCGGCGCGCATCCAATGTCCCCAGCGCCAGATTTTTGGCCAGACCGAGTTTAATCCGAGCAACGCCGTCGGTGATTTTCCGTGTGACAAACTCCAGCCCGCGGCGCGGTGACTCGTGATTGAAAAGAATTCCGGATGAAGCATGAATGCCATAGGATTCGCGATAGTTCACGGTAATAAAGTGCCCATACACTTTCGCCACTCCATAAGGTGAACGCGGATAGAACGGTGTCTTTTCACTTTGCGGTGTCTCCACTACTTTACCGAACATCTCCGAAGAGCTGGCCTGGTAAAAGCGAATCTTCTTATTGGTATATCTGATAGCTTCAAGCAGTTTGGTTACCCCGATTGCGTCAAATTCGGCTGTCAGAGTCGGTTGATTCCAACTGGTCGGGACAAACGATTGTGCGGCGAGATTGTAGATTTCATCCGGCTTGGTTTCCTCGATGATATTTATCAACGAGAGCTGGTCGAGCAAGTCCCCCTGTACCAAATTGACTTTGTTCTGCAGATGGTCAATTCGCTGGTTTGATTCCGTAGAGTTGCGCCTGACCATTCCCGTGACTTCATAGCCCTTTTCCAGCAATAATTCGGCAAGATACGAGCCGTCCTGTCCGGTGATACCTGTAATGAGCGCGCGCATGATTTCTTCCGTCTGAGATTATTTGCCGAATGTTTGCTAAATGTTTACTGTCGCCCGGTTTTGGTCATCCGGCTTCGCTCGAACTGTTGCTTGTCAACCGAGGTCAGCGCCGAAGCGGCTCAGAATATAGGTTACGCCGGAGGCAGCGGCAAGGAGTTGTGTTCTTCATTCAGAATCGTTCTTGAGAATCACTTGATACTCTCTTTCAATCGCCGAATATGTTCAACCGCCGACAGGCGACTCGAAGTCAAATCCGAGAGCGCCAGCGAGATATTCACCAATGCGTCACGGGTCAGATTCCCCTGTGGGTACAGCAAGCCGCCACGGGAATTGAACGCCGCCAGCGCCCGACCGCCTTTGAGAATTCCAACCGCCGAGCGCTTTTCGGATTTGGACTCCGGCCAATTGTTCACTTTGAAATCCAGCGCCACGGCGAGTTTTCTCAACTTGGACAGTTTATTTTTTTCTACGAGGATTGCTTTGGAAGTTCCGGATTGACTGCGGGCAATTTGCCGGAAACACATCAGCTGGACTTCCTCGACAGACAGAGCCCGTCCGCGATTGTCCACCAGGCCGATATGGGAACCGTCAGCGTCAACGAGGATTCCGAGATGCGCGCCTTCTTTGAGCGCCCGTTTGCCGAGCGCGGCGGCGCTCTTGGCGCTGATATCCGGTGTGTGCGGGAATGCCGCTCCGAGGTTGCAATGCATCTCAGTCACACGAACACCAATGCAACGCAAGAACTCCGCTACAATCGCCCCTCCACTGGCATTGGCGCAGTCGACAACAACATGCAATTGTGCGCGATTGATATCCATCAGGTTTATCGACGGCATCTCGGTGATTTGCTGAATATGTCTGCCGATGCATGAATAATTCATTTTGAATTTCCCGATGCGCGAATATGCAACATGCTTGAACTTGCCGGACTGATAGACAGTGAGCAGTTTCTTGAATGTCGCGCCGTCGAGCGCCTGACCGCGTCTGTCGAAAAACTTCAATCCCGACCAGGGGGCGTCATACGGGCCGGGGGTAATTGAAATCGCCCCGGCGCAACCCAGCTCTTTGGCGGCTACCGCCAGTGTCGCTGAGGGAACCAGCCCCAGCGCATACACTTCATGCCCAACTGAATTCAAACCGGAAATCACAGAACGCGCATAATGCTCACCGGTGTCCCGACCGTCACGGCCGACAACAACCGAGCCGCTTCTGAATATTGTGCCAAACGCACAGCCAAAGTCCGTCACCACCTGCGCATTGATTCCTGCGCCAATACGGGCGCGGAATCCTGAATTCTCAAATATCATACCCTGCAATTTGCCCATTCTATACCTATTCCTTGAAAATATTCCCCAAGCGCTCCATCGGGCGCTCAACAAGATTCGCCCCGCAGACGACTCCGTGCGTCCTCTTGTACTACATTATCGGACAAGAAGATGAATACTGCAATTCCTTCCTCTGATATCGGAAGACTTTTCCGTTTTTGCTGGTGTCCAGCAAAAGCTGAAGACCTCGAACGCCGCTAAGTCGTTGTTTCATAATGAAAACCACATCCGTCTCCGTTTGGGCGCCTGTCATGCATAAGCCAGTCTCCGGAAAAGTGAATTGTGATTTCGCGCTCCCGGCGTCAGAAGTCACAGCAGGTGAAAATGACTCAACACGGAAGGTTGATAATGAACAAAAGACTACTCTTAGCGGCGCTGATTCTCGTGCTTGTCTCTATTTATTGGTTCAAACCGCTCAGCGCGCAAACGCTCCCGAGCGACGAGGAAATCAAGCAACTGGAGAATAATCCCGAAGCCGCACACAAGCTATTGCAGGGCGCCCGCAAGAAAAAGTCTCCGCGCACATATACCTCGCAGGAGATTTTCAACGACAAGAAACCGGGAGTGTCGAAGAAACAAAAAACCAGACTTCTTGATTCTCTCCGTAACTCAAGGCAAAATGATGAGACAGTCGCTACCGACAAGGGCAGAGATGACAAGGACAGAGGCGACACGGGCAGAGACAATCAGGAAGATGTCGGGTATTCCCGGCAGACAAATGGCAGGCAGACAAGCGCACTGAAACCATTTGGCTATGACCTGTTTCAGAAAACTCCGGAACTTACCTCACCGACCGAGCTGGCCAATGCCGAAGATTATGTGCTTGGCCCCGGTGATAATGTCATCATTTATCTCTGGGGCAGAGTAGAGCGCGAATTGAATCTCACCGTTGACCGTGAAGGCAAAGTTTTTGTGCCGCCGATTGGTGAAATGGTTGTCTGGGGTAAAACGGTGAGCGAGTTTCAGACCAATCTGCGTAATGAGTTCTCTGAGGTCTACTCAGAATTCAAGATGAATATCACACTCGGCAAGATCCGCTCGATTCGGGTCTATGTTGTCGGTGAGGTGAACAAGCCCGGCGCCTACACTGTCAGCTCGCTGACAACATTGTTTAACGCCCTCTATCAGGCCGGCGGACCGAACGAGCGGGGTTCAATGCGTTCGCTCAAATTGCTCCGTGGCGGAAAACTCAAACGGGAAATCGACCTGTATGATTTTCTGGCCCGCGGTGACAATAGCGTTGATATGCGTTTGAAATCAGGAGATGCGATTTTTGTGCCGGTTGTCGGCGCACAGGTTGCAATCGACGGCGAGGTGAAACGTCCGGCGATTTATGAGCTGAAAGGCAAAGAAACCGGGACAGATATACTGGCTCTTGCCGGAGGCGCCACCGCTGAGGGATACTTGCGCAAAGTGACTGTCGAGCGTGTTGTTGAAAGAGATGAGCCGAGACTGCTTGATATTGATTTGGATACGACATCAGCATCCTACGACAGCGCTTTCGCCGTTCGAGACGGTGATCACATCACAGTTCAGACCATGTATGATGTGCAACGCAATTATGTTGCTGTCAATGGCATGGTCAAACACGCCGGACGCTATGAGCGCTCTGAAGGCCTGACATTGAAAATGTTACTGCAACACGCTCAGCTACGACCGGAGAACGTGTATCTTGAACGATTGAATTTGTTCCGCACCTATCCGGACAAT
>CAZFAL010000226.1:0-4084 GCA_964516945.1 uncultured Ignavibacteriales bacterium | reverse complement strand
GTCCGGAGGTATGGTGTCAGAATAGTATGATAGAGTAACTTGTGTGCCACCTCCATAGCCATTCACAACCCTGTCATCGTACGGCCCATAAAAGACCCGCACACTGAACCCATTCGAGTAGTTCACGTTTGCTTTCGTGGTGTCTCCGGCTGTGATGACGACAACCTGTGAGTCCGGCTTTGGAGTGAGCGTGTCGCCGGCGTTGTCAACTACAGCGCTGGCGGACACGGTGTATGAGCCCGGCTTCAGCGCCCCCAGGACTGTTGACTGTGTCACCGCAACGCCGAGACTGTGGTCATCTTTCTCCACCATTACAGAGGCCGTAACACCATTCGGCAGACCGGTGATATTAAGATCAAGCCAGCCCTCCTTCGGTATGTATTTCACCGTGACTTCTGTCGTCTGTCCGCCGATCACGGTGACCTTCTGACTGTCGGGTTTGGCGATATAGCTTTTGCCATTAGCGCCGGACACTTCATAGCCAATGACGTCATAATTACCCTCAAGAAGTGAGTCAATCAGATAGGTGTGATAGGTAAACACCGTCGCGCCACTTGGACCGTCCACGGTAATGTCAGAGGGAACATCAGCGGGTAATCCCGTGACCGTCACATTCATCTTGCCTAATGCGCGGTACTCGACTGTTACCGGTGTTGTCTGACCGGCTATGATAGTAACAGTCTGGTGTTGGGCTTTGGGGACATACGTTATGCCGTTGTTATAGGTAATTTCGACCGCTGAAACATCATAGTCTCCTTCAAGCAGAGAATCAATCAGTTTATGATGCTCAAGAACGGGGAATGTCCCACCCGGCCCGACGACAGTAACCGGGGCGTCATATTGTGATGGTATTCCGGTTACCGTCACGTCCATTTTGCCGAACTTGGGATGGTATTCGACGGTTACCAGCGTTGTTTGGCCCGCAACAACAGCAATCGTCTGGTGTTGGGACTTAGGCACATACGTTTGGCCGTTGCTATAGGTGATTTCGACCGCTGAAACGTCATAGTCTCCTTCAAGCAGAGAATCTATCAGTTTATGATGCTCTGTAACAGGGAATGTCCCGCCCGGCCCGACGACAGTAACCGGGGCGTTATATTGAGAGGGTATTCCGGTTACTGTCACGTCCATCCTGCCGTACTTGGGTTTGTAGGTAACTGTGACATTTGTAGTCTGTCCGGCGGATATGGCCACCTTCTGACTGTCTGGCTTGGCAATGTACGGTATTCCGTCTGATGCCGTGACTTCGCCGGCAATGACGTCATAGTTTCCTTCCAACAGCGAATCGATAGACTGACTGTGATGAGTGAAAACTACCGTTCCGCTTGGACCATCCACGATTATGTCGGCTGGCACATCAGCGGGTAGTCCCGTGACTGTCACATTCATTCTGCCATAAGCCGGCTTGTAGGTGACAGTCGTATGCGTCGTCTGTCCGCCGTTCACCGTGACATCGAGGTTGTATACGTCCGGTTTATAGAGCATGCTGTCGGAGCCGTACACATCAAAGGCCTGCAGATGGTAAACACCCTCTTCGAGTGAATCCAACACCTTGCTGTCGGTAAGCGTCCAACTCAGCGAGGAGTTCGCCTGACTGGTGACCACCACCTTGCCGTCAACGTCAAATGGCAGGCCGTTGATAGTCACATCCAGCGAGCCGTATTTGGGAGAATAGGGAATGTCAACAACATAGGTGTTGCCGGGGGCAACTGTCACTTACTGGAAGTAATGTTGTGGACGATATATCTCCCCGGTCGAGATAGTCACATCGATTGCGTCAATGTGGTACGTTCCCTCAAGCAATGAATCGAGCAGAACGGTCTTGGTAATCTCAAAATACTCTCCGTTGGCGGGATTCCAGTCAGAGCGATACACCCGCGCTGAGCCGTCTTCACCGGAAGGCAAGCCGGTGACATTCACCTGCAGACGGCCATACTTTTCCTTGTAGACAATCGCAACATTGGTAACTGTTCCGACCGTGACCTGCACTGTCTGTGTGTCAACATCCGGGATATAGGCAATACCGCTTTTGGCGACAATACCATAGGCGATGACCGTGTACGAACCGGCCAAGAGGGAGTCCAGGCGTGTGGTTTGAAGAATCTCACTATAGGTTGATTCACGGTTTTGTAGACTCTGACATAGCCGTCCTCACCGCCCGGCAGGCCGGAGACAGAGATTCCCAGCGAGCCGTACAGTAGCGACTGGTAGGAAAGCGTGATATTTGTTGTCTGTCCTTCTTTTATCTGCGCTGTCCTGGTAGGCGCTACGACTTGAATTGTATCGCCGGCGCCGGTAATCACAAAGTTCGCTGTTGCGGTGTATTGACCGACCGGGATGCTGTCAAGCAGGACCTCTTTCTGCGCGGTGACAGTTCGGGAGAAACTCTGTGGCCCGGTTACAGTGATATTCGCCTGCAACCCGGTCGGTAGTCCGGTGATAGTGATATGCAGTTTACCGAGCTTGGGTGGATTGGGATTCGGCCCACTTCCAGTCGGCGTGTTCTGTCCGCAGGAAAGGGACAAAGTCAGTGAAACCAAAGCCAATACTGCAAACCGTAAGGCCAGCAACATGTTAGACTTGTGATGCATTTGGGGAATCGCTTTCAACAATTGAATCTATTGGCGTTTTTTCATGCGTAGAACGCTTTAGTAGTATACCGGGCAATCGGCTATTGTCAAGAGGAATTTCTTATGCAATGCGGCTTTGAGTCTTCGACATATTCGGGCTACCACAGACAGCAAAGCCGGAGACAGGCCCATATCTTGTAAGGTTCTGCCTCCGGCTATCCGGGGTTATCTGGCGTTGTCGTTTGACTATGACCTGCTATTCTTCTTTCCATGACTTACGGTCCTCCAGATCTTCGGCGCGCTCTTTCCAGGCTTTGGCAAGGTCAGAGAGACCGTGGTTGGAGAGATATTCTGCTCCCTGACGCAACTCAGAGATACGACTGGAAACAAGCCAGAACGCATGGCCAAACTGCTCACGCGCCGCCTGGGCTTCATTGAGCTTCAGCAAACACACACCGAACGCAAAACGAAGATCTGAGCGGTTCGGGGCAAGCGCCACCGCAGACCGATACGCATCCTGTGCGTCTGCGTACAGTTCATGCTCACCGTACATCTCGGCGATTTTCTCATACGCGCTGACACGACGGCTCAACTCGGACGCATCAACCATGGCCAACACACGCTCATAGAGCGCAATCGCCTTGACGTACTTGTCATCGTTGTACATTTCCTGCGCCTTGGTCAGGGTCTTCAGCAAACGACGCTTGCGGAACTTCATGATGAATTGTGCGATGACTTCCATTATCCTTTCCTCTTCTCTCCTGCAGTTGACACACCTGCCTGTAGGACTCGCGTTCGATAAACGCACAACGAAGCCCCGCCGACCCTGAACAAGTCGGTCACAGTACAGTTTGTAACATTCTATCCACAGCGACTCGCGCTGTGAGACTATTTCGTTGCGGAAGAAGAAAGAAAATGTGTCAGCCGTTCTCATGAGAGAAGCAGGCTAACGACAAGGAGGGGTTGATGTTAGCTCAGTTCAAGAAAAACAGGTAGAACTGAGCGGGGCAGTGACACCCCCGGAGCGTAGACGCTCCGTTCATACAAAGTTTACAAAAAATCTTCCTCCGCATTCACCACCGTGTCGCTCTCACGCGACATATATTCGGCGGTAAACAGCTACGCCATTCTGTCATATCTGACCTTTCATACAGAGTGATTATTACTGTAAACCGCTATCATGTATAGCGGCTTTTTTTCTTTTGCCACAGACACTTCGCAGGCGCAATCACTCCAGAGCACACCAACGGAGCCGTTTGAGCGTGGCATATTACCGCGTTATTCGAAATTGTCAAGAATTTTGTTGCATCGTTAGCTGATTTTTTTCAGAAAATGTTTTCGACAAAGTTTTCGACAAAACGCAGAATACAATGAGAATCCGCCCTGATACGACGCGTACTTGGCCATCAAATCAACAATTCCGCCAAGTTTGCCCTGGGCGATTGCGGAATATCAATCTCCGGCGTACTATCCAAACAGAGAGTCCGGTGTCAATGCGAACAAACCGGAACACT
>CAZFAL010000225.1:0-4142 GCA_964516945.1 uncultured Ignavibacteriales bacterium | reverse complement strand
AATGCTAGAAAGAGATTTCTGTCCGTCCAGTCAGCGGATCGGGATAGGAGAATAGAGAACTTCAGCGGGAGAGACCACAGACTCATCCGGGAGAATGTGACTTTGCACAATCACAATCAGCGAACCCGGTAGCGGCTCCGGTGTCGTCTGAGCGCCCCAAAGCCCCTCGCCGCTGTTGCCGCCGGTCAGGGTCACTCGAATCCGGCGGTATCTATTGCTCTCTGCTATACTCTTTTCTGCGTATTGATTATTGAAATGCCCCAGCGTGGCTGAAAGGATTTCTGCTATTCGATTGCTATCGAAACGGGTTGCTATTCCGAGAGCTTTTGTTGAGCGCTCAAGACGCCGCAAATGCTGACCCTGCCGATACACATAGTTGCCATCAGCAAGCATCGTTTCAAAAACGCCACATCCTGCCAAAACCGCGCTGTCGAAGATTGAAATAGAAGCGCTTGCCGGTGAAACAATCTGTCCGTTGAGAGAGACTACCGGTGAATTGTCTCCGGCGCTGTTGGCTGTGTCCATAGTGTGTCTCGAACTACTGGAGAGCGACATAAGCGCAACCCTATGGCTCAAGCTCCATGTCAATCGCTTTTAATACGTTGCGCGCTTTCAGGCAGGCCTCTTCATACTCGGCGCAAGGGTCACTATCGGCGACTATCCCGCCGCCGGCTTGCACATGATACAAACCTGCGCTTTCCTCTACACCCGGCTGATACGTGAGAGTGCGAATTGCGATATTCAGGTCCAGCGTTGAGCCGCATTTGAAACCAAAACTGCCGGTGTAGATTCCCCGTCTGCGTTTTTCTATCTCCTGCAGGATTCGTACAGCCCGGCGTTTCGGAGCGCCGGTGATTGAGCCACCGGGGAATACCGCTGAAACAATCTGTGACACTGAGACATCATCACAGAGTTCGCCGGTAATCTCTGCGACAAGATGCGCAACAGATGAATAAACTTCGGGGCGCCAGAGGGAGCGAGTCCGCACACTGCCGGTCTTGCAGATTTTGCCGAGATCATTGCGTAGCAAATCAACAATCATCAATAGCTCTGCGCAGTCTTTTTCGCTTGATTGAAGCATAGCGATATTCCGTTGCGTCTCTGCCTGCGTTGAACCGGTTGCGATTGTGCCTTTGATAGGGTTGGCGACAATACAACCGTCGCTGACTGTCAACAGACGCTCCGGCGAGGAGCACAGAATTGTATACCGCCCCAGATTCGCATAACCACCATATTGCGAAGGGTTCAACGCGCGCAGGCGGCAATAGACGTCCCACGGAGAGGACTCAGACTCCACTATCCATTCAGCGGTCAGGTTGGCCTGATAGATATCACCTTCAAAGATATGTTCCGCGATGCGGGCTACATCCGCGAGATATTTTCTCCTGTCCGGGCGCCGCACGATATTTGTCTCTGATTGTGTCTCTGATTGAGCCGGTTTCGCAGGGAGACATTGTTGGCGGGGTGAGCCGGATGAGGACTCAAGGACTTTGACTGTCGGATATTTGAGCGCCAGAGCTTTGTATTCCCGTCTCGCTGAAATTCCGTCTGCAGAATTCTCATTGAGTCCGGCGATAAGCTCTGCGCCGAAATCGTAGGAGAAGAACAACGCATAGAAGGCAGTCTCATCGGATAGAAACGAGTCCAGTTGACTCCGCCAGTCTGCCGGAATACGCTGATTGTGGTCTATCGCCCATCGATCTGCGGGATTGACGGCGGCAAAGGTCCTGCCGCCGCGTCCATAGGCGGAGAGAGACGATTCCAGCAGGACAGCCCCTTCCTGCCCGGCGAATTCCGCAAACCATTGACTCAACTTCTTATCAGACTGTGGATTAGCCGGAGCGCCCTCCGGAAGTACTGTGCTATGCTGGCTGTTTCCGTTAAACATACTGCCGACAATAGAGGTCACAGGACGAATTGTCAATCAGACGCTGAATCCGCCGCATAGTTTTGCAAACAGCGTAACTTGTTGAAAGACAAGAAAAACGCATGGCGAAATAATCAAAGATTCTGGAACCACAAGTGTCATCGATTGTATATATTACAATACGGCGTAGTCAGGAGAATCGCAGATGCGATACTCCAACAAAACTGCGCCAGCCCTGAAAGACAGTCGCCGGAAAAGCCAAATACAGGCCAAAGACTGGCGGACAACAGTAAAAACGCTTAAAGCAAGGAGCCACAATCTGAGTCACAGTTCATGAAGTTTCATGAGAGGGTTCTCATTACAGGTTTTTTCTGCACATTTCTTTTTTTCTTCACATTTCTTTTTGGCGAGCCCTCTGAAAACTGGAATCAGAATTGACTGACCTTTATGAAGGTCTCCTTCGCACAGACAAACGTTGAAGCATAAGGGCAAACGAACATGGCGATAAACGGTAGAACCAAATCCAAGACTCAGGAGTTGTCTCCGGCGCTGACTGATGCAAAGCTCGACAAGAGCGAGACTATCAAGGCCAAAGATTTCGCAATCATGCGTCGCATTCAGGACGGCGACATGGTGGCCTTTAATGAGATGGTTGACAATTACAAAGACCGTTTGATGAATGTAATTGGGCGGATGCTTTCGAGTACCGAAGAGGCGGAGGATGTCGTGCAGGAGGCCTTTGTGCGTGTTTATCAGCATCGTCAGTCTTTTGATTTCAAACATTGTTTTTCAACCTGGATTTACACGATTGCGTTGAATCTGGCGCGGAATGAATTGCGCAAACGCAAACGTTTCAAATTCCAGGACATATTTGATATGCAGGGACATGAATCAGAAATCGCAGTGGAAATGAAGATTCCGTCACGGCTCGGCCCGACGCTTGAACGTGAAATTGCGGCATTGCCGGAGAAGTATAAGGCGGCGTTTGTTCTGCGTGATGTGCAGGAGATGTCGTATGAGGAAGTTTCACAGGTGATGTCTGTCCCGTTGGGAACCGTCAAGTCTCGCGTCAATCGGGCGCGGGCAATCCTGAGAGAAAAATTATTGCCGAAAGTGGAGGAACAGGATGCGCTGTCAAAAGCTACGCTCCTTGCTACCGGCGTATTGTAAGAACGAACTTACTACGTCTGTAACCGCATCGATTGAACGTCATTTTCATCAGTGCGAGAAGTGTCGTGAAGACCTCGCGGCGCATCGCCTGATTGCCAGAACCGTTTCATATCTGGCTGACTCCGCTATGGCTGAGAAGCAGGACGCTTCTGAAGTTGTATCTCCCCCTTTATTTGAACAACAGGATGTTATGAAGTCTGAATCTTTATCACAATTTACACAATTGAAGGTCTCCGGCGAGTTCAATAATCGCCTGATGGAGCGTATCGCTCAGGAGCGTTATGCCGAAACCCGCGCTAAGGCGCATACCAGGGCGTTTCTGCCACAAAAGGCGCCGCTGTTTGCTTACCGTCGACTTGTCCCTGCTCTGGTTTCTGTAACCGCCGTCGCGGCGCTTGCATTTATCTCGGCGCAACAGGGACTGTTTAATGGACTGATTGATACGAACAAAAACCAAATCGCCACACAGGAGAACAGTGGACAAACAAACGTTGCATTCACTCCTGCGCATGACCCGGCGCTTGACGCCCCGGCGCTCGGTGAGCGGCTTGGATTGAGCGATGAATACATGACCGCTCAGCCGGTTAACAACCCGGTCTATGCCGGGGCTACACCGTCCGCTTCACAAAACACTACAACCCCGTCTACCGGAAACAATGCGTCTTTAGTTTCCGCTCAGGGAAGCCGTCCACTATCCAGCTCCCGTCGCTGGCAGTTCGCGCGTGATTTTGAGCGTTCCCGCAGAATTTGGAATATCGCCGAAGCGCTTTGTCGTCGTGGAACGTATTTTCGTGTCATGCAATTTGACGCCAATGGCGCGCCTATCGGACCTGTCGGCGGTGTTGTTTTCCAATGCGGCCCCAGCGTTTGTGCACCGGTTGGTCAGCGGGTTGTCGGTGTCCCGCAGATTATCGTTCAACCGTTGCCTAATGCGCCAATGCAACAGCAGGCGCCACAGGGACAAACGGGACGTATGGTCAGCGGATCTTTCTAGATTGCTTTCATCCTAAGTCCTTTCATCCTGAGTCATTTTCACCCAAATCGCCTTTTGCCTGATTCATGCTCGTCCGAATCATTCTTCCGAATCATTCTTCCGAATCATTCT
>CAZFAL010000224.1:0-4296 GCA_964516945.1 uncultured Ignavibacteriales bacterium | reverse complement strand
GATGAAGAAGGGCAACCTCGCAGCACCGCGCTGGAATGCTTGGTCAAGCAGTGGCGGCGACTTTGTCATTGAGACGTTGCTGGGCTTCGGAGAGTTCTTTCTGCGCCTCTTCCTCGGCCTTGCGTTCCTCGGTGACACGCTTGTCATAGTAGTCACGTGACTGCTCTTCAACAGTTGTCAGCGTGCGATGTTTGACACGTTTCTTACGTAAGGCGATGAATGATGTGTCACCGACGAGGACATCCATGCAGTTCAGGAAAAACGGGATATTATCAAAGTCAAGATTCTTACGTCCCATATTTCTGATTTGGAAGAACTGGTCACCAATGAAATCCAGATCGGCAATGACAATCATATTGACACTGGCCGGAGCCGCAGTCGAATCAATCACCGGCAGACTTCCGGAAACCCGTGCGGCGGGAGTATAGAGCAGCGCATCCTGCAGACGACGCGGATTCCGGTTGAGTGACATGCCGAAGAAACTGCGTTGCACCAACTGCTGGAATACCAGTGAGCCGGATGTCGGTCCGCTCGAAAGTAGCGGTGTGAAATTGACATCAATGATGTTTGATTTTTGCACGAATCCCGGATAAAGAAGGACGACCTCCTGCAGTCCGGCGCTGGCCGGTTCACTGCTGTTGAAGGCTTTCTGCGCTCCGTTACCCTGCGCAATGAATACCAGTTCCGGCGGCAGTTGCGCTAAGTCCGGATGTGGGTTGTAGGCGTCCCAGAAGGCGTTGCCCGGATTCCATTCAACTCCAAACTCGCCTAACAAACGATGCACATCACCTTTGGGATCTTTCTTTGGTTGTTGATTGCGTTGAAACGGATTGGCATCCGCTCCGCGTGGTAACATCGGCGCCAATCCGAGGTTAAATGTCGGCATCGGATCCACGAGCATCAAAGTCGGGGCTCCCGTTTTGATATAGGTCATTACATTGTCCATCTCAACCTGGGTGAGCGACGATGGCAATGCGACGAGCAGGCCGTCGAGCTTTTCGGTGATCGAATCAGTCGGGGCGACCTGAATTACCTCATACTGTTTCTGCAACTCCTTGACAATCGGCCAGGGCGGACTGCTCTTGAATGTCTGAAAATCAAAGCCGCCGAATAGTTTTGCCTCAGTAGTGACAATCCCAATTTTCTTGCGCTGTGTTTGCGCAACTGAACGAATACTGCGTGTCAATTCATATTCGACCGGCATGCCGCGTTCAAAAAACGGAATGACATCCTCCCGCGCGCCGCAGGTGAATGCGACACCGAGGAACACTTTTTCGGTATTTGTCCGGGCGGCTTCGCCGGAGACCAGCTCACGGGGTGTGATGCCGAACTTGTCACGCGCATCCTGTGCGTCCTGAGTGAATGGCTCGGTCTTGCGAATGATAACCTGCACATTGTTACCTGCCTGAGCGTCTATCTCACTGAGGAAGCCAATGATATTCTCTCTGGTTTCCACATAGTTCTGCGGGACTTCCGGGCTGATGAACGCCTGAATCAACACCGGTCTGTCGTCGGGCAGTTCTGAGAGCAATTCTTTTGTCTTGTCTGACAGTGAATGCAATCCCTCTGATGTGACATCAAGACGAAACGCCGAATGCGCCGCAATTGATGTGACACTAATGACGACAACAATCAGAGCGATCGCGCGCGCCGCATAGTGTCCGCGCATCGTCAGCGCCCCGGCTTTTTCACGTAGCCAGTGTCGTCGTCCGAGAATGGCTACATTCAAATACAATGCGAAGGCTGTCACCGAAGCAAAGTAAATCACGCCTGAGAAACTGATAACACCCCGGCTGAAATCATTGAAATGGCTGAACAGTCCCAGCGGCGCGAGAGCCGGTCCGAGAACTTCACTGAAGGCGAATTGCGGTGAGTCGATGAACACCAGCAGTGAGCAAAACAACGCGCCGAGGATAAAAGAGACTGTGACATTGGAAGTTAGTGACGAGGCAAACATCCCGACAGCAACCAACGCCGCGCCTATCATCCAGTAGCCGAAATAATTCCCGAACATCAGGCCGACATCCGGACTGCCCAGCCACGAGAGCACTATGACATGACTCAGTGACAGGGTCAGCGATGCGCTATAGACTCCGAGAACGGCGAGATATTTGCCGAGTGTGATTTCCAAATCGGTCGCCGGTAATGTCAGCAATAATTCATCAGTTCCCTGTTTGCGCTCTTCGGCCCAGACGCTCATGGTCAGCGCCGGGATAAAAAACAACAGCAGATAGGGGAAGTATTTGTTAAGCTGATCAAGGTTTGCCAGATTGTTCCTGAAGAAGTCCTCACTCCAGAACGCCGCGGCGGCGCTGAGAAAAATGAACAGTGTCAGGAAAACATAGCCCGACGGGTTCATGAAATATGCGCGCAAGTCACGTTTGGCGACTGCGAGTATCAGATTCATATTGACGCTCCGTTTGTTTGCGCCTTGTTTCTTAGCGTGTTGGCTCATTGCGCACCTCCTGCAACTGCGGCCGGTGCGGGGGCCGTCAGACGATAGAAACTTTCTTCGAGTGTGCAGTCTTTGTGCAAATCAGCCGGGGCGCCGTCAAACACCAGCCGTCCATTGTGAATGAACAATACCCGGTCGGCGACCGCTTCGACTTCCTGCAAAATATGTGTCGAAATCATGATGGTCTTGGATTTACCCAGTTGTTTGATGTTTTTGCGGAATTCACGGATTTGGTTCGGGTCAAGCCCGGAGGTCGGCTCGTCCATAATCAGCGCCTGCGGATCATGTAGCAACGCCTGCGCGAGGCCGACACGCTGACGATAGCCGCGCGAAAGTTTGGAAATCGGCTTTTCGAGCACTTCACGGAGGTCCGTCTGATAGACAACGCGCTCAATGCTGTCGGAGAGCGCCCGGTTTTTCAGGCCGCGCGCCTCGCCGAAAAAGTCCAGCAACTCACGGGGGGTCATATTTTCATATAACGGGCCATTTTCCGGCAAATACCCCAGCGCCTGCGAGGCCGCCAACCGGTCGGATGAGACATCATGGCCGGCGATTGCCCCGGAGCCCTTCGACGGGGCGAGGAAGCCGCTGAGGATTTTCATGGTTGTGGACTTGCCGGCGCCGTTGGGTCCGAGAAACGCCACCACCTGTCCTTTGGGGATAGAGAAGGTGATGTCCTCAATGGCGACAAACGAGCCGTAATACTTCGACAGCCCGCGCGCCTCAATCATCGGCGCGCCAGCCCCCGTCGCACTCTGCAACGGCTTACTGTGTTCTTCACTCATTTCTTTGTCCTGCAATTGTTTATATCTGTGGTGTTTGTTTCGCTCAATTGGTTTTATACCACAAAAACCGTCGAAGGTTTAACCGACAGGGAAGAATTTCGCAAAAAATGCACCGCTGAAATCACCGCCCGGCTGAACCATCGCGGGTGGAATATACAGGCGCTATGGGAGGTTGGGCAAGTGCGCGTGTGGCAGGGCCGGGATGCCCGGTGGCTTGGCCTCCGGGCTTGTTGAAAAGGTCATATCGGGTTGTGTCAGGTCTTGCGACAGCGCTTTTTGCTGTCGTGTGACCTGACCCTTCGCTGGCGTGACGTGTCGGGCCACGATTTTCGACCTACGGAACTAATAGGCGGGGTGGCCCACCCTTTGGGTGGGTTGCTATGACGGAGTGCAATAGATGTAATGTGTAAGATATGACAAATCAATCGAAAAGAAACCCACCTGAAAGGTGGGCCACCCGGCCTGCCGCTTGTACTGGGGTAACGTGTCGGGTCACAATTCTCGCTTTGCGAGAATCAAGTCACGTAGGTCGAAACCCTTGTGGTTTCGATTGTTTTCATGTGGCTCTCCAGCCACGTCGTTCCCGCGCAGGCGGGAATCCAGTCATACATGGTCTACTCTCGCAAGCCTGACTGGTTACCCGCCTACGCGGGTATGACACTGTAGGTTTTGCAAGTCGCAACCCTTGCGGCTTCGAATCTCCCTGCAAGCCGCATAATGTCGAAACCACAAGGGTTTCGACCTACGGAACTTTTTCAACAGGTCTATCCTGGCAGGTTTCAAGGGAGAAGCTAAGATTTGGAGTTCGCCCCAATTCATGGATTTGCACATCAACGAGAAACCCGCCGACTAGTCCGCAATTTAGTGAGACGAGGTTTCTATGTCTGTTCTCTTCTGCTCGAGTGACTGAGACCCCAAATACGATAGGCTCGTTCGAGTGATGTGTCTGAGATGATCGAGTCTCTCAATGAAAACAGAAACACCTTCTAAAGTCTTACTTATTGATTCTGTGATAAACTCTATCGGAATCTTTTCCGCATCCGGGTATTCGTGAGC
>CAZFAL010000223.1:0-4299 GCA_964516945.1 uncultured Ignavibacteriales bacterium | reverse complement strand
TGCGAACCCGCAGAAGCGCCGATTGACCGATTTGGACTCTGGTCAGGTCATAGTCAGAAACATGAATCCTCGCTTCAATCTTACTTTCGTCAATTACCACCAGCGCTTCGGCTTCGTCGGTTCCTTCAACGACTTTGCCTGTAAACGGGGCGGTGATAACCTGTGCTGACACCTGTGACTCCAAAAAGGAAATCCGCGCCTGCTGTTGAGTGATGTCACTCTGAATCACCGCCTCTTCTTCGGGCTTCGGGGGCGCCTGATAGAGCTTCACCATCGACTTGGCTGAGTTCCACTTTGATGAGCTGACATCCACAGCCGCCTCTGCGTCATCCAATTCGTTTTTGGCTATCAAGTGTTTGCTGTAGAGTTCCCGCTTCCGTTTCAATTCAAGTGTGGCGCGTTCATATTCGGATTCGATTGCCCTGGCGTCGGCGACAAGCACCATCAAGCTTTCAGCTTTCGGCGGGGATTTCAGCAACGCCAGTCGCGCCTCGAGTGTCGCCAGAGCCGAGCGAGCGACTTGTAAATCGGATGTCACCTGATTGGATTGCAATTCCAGTAGTGTGTCGCCGGTTTGGACATAATCCCCGGCTGAAACCCGTTTGCGGATAGTTAAGGCGGAAAGGTCAAAAGAACTCATATTGAGATACCCGGTTTGCAGGTCCGGATTCGCTCCACAAATGCGTCGTTCGGTGAAAATCCGCCCGCCTGGCCCGGCGCTGATTGCGAACCGCTGCAGAGGATACAATTCAACTGTGCCGCTGACCTTTTCGGTGAAAGGCACGAAGAAAACGAGGATTATCAGAGCTACTGTGACCAGTAGATATGAAATGCCCCTCAACGGGTTGGCGAATATGTTCTTGATAACTGCCATAGGTTTTGAGAGATAGCGAAGTGTGGCTATCAATTCTCTGCGGAGAATATACAACGGCGCCGCAATCAAAACCAGCGCACCGGTCAGTCCGAGGGTTTCTATCAACCAGACACCAAGGATATAGCCGAAATACCCCAGCAAAACGACAGAATAGATGATTGAGGCCAGAGCGTAGCGGGTGAAGATTTTCTTTTCGCGATTTGTGTATTGCGAATTTTCAATGATTTCATCCGGAATTCCCAGCGCGACCTGTTTCAGCCGCCCGCCAAAGTAACGAAATGCCTTGCGCCGCAGATTCGGGATTTCCAGCCAGTCTGAGAGCAGGTAATATCCGTCGAGTTTAATGAGCGGGTTGAAATTGAACAGAATCGTGACCAGTGAGACAATGGCGCTGATTTGGGCGATTTGATTGATGGTCGAACCGACGACGGTCACGCGCCAGAGCAGCGCCATGGCCGCCAGCGTCAGCAGTTGCATGAATGGCCCGGCCCAAATGACCGCAAGACGGTGTTTTTTTTCCGGGAAAAGCCAGGCGTCGGACAGGTCGGTGAAAAAACAGGGCTGGAAATAGAGAAGCAGGAACCCGACTTCGTTGATTTGTCCGCCATGCATACGGCAGGTCATCGCATGCGCCAGTTCATGCAGAAAAATCACCAGAGCCAGCGCAAACATGGCGGTGAAAATCGAGCCGAGGGCGAATATTTCACCAAGAGTATAGGAAAAAGAGTCCAGATTGGCCCACAGGACACCTAATCCGAAGAGCGTAAAGGCCCAGGAAAATATGAACAACATTCTGCCGTGTACAGGGCGGTACAGCTTCGTCAATTTGTCGAGAAAGCCCGTCGGGTTGAACGCCACGAGTTTTATGAAGAGAATCTTCGAGAACAAAGAGCGGTCTTCAGCGCTGTCTGTGTTATGCCCCGTGTTGTAGACAGCGCGGTTGGATTCATATTCCGCGCGGTCAGTGTCCAGAAAAAACAGTGAATCCAGTTTTTTTGCGAACGCCTCAACCGCTTCAGTCGGCAACTCCAAGTTGAATTTTTCTTTGAAGGAGTCAGCCAGACTCCCGGCGGTGCGTTGGCCGTCGAATTGTTGTATCAGCCAGAACTCCGGCTCACGGAGCCGGAAATAACGTCCGGTGCGTGGGTCTTTGATAACAATGTATACCTGCCCCTGTGTTTCCTGACGGGAGCTTACCAGATCCTGGCGGATTTTCGGAATAGGAGAAGTTGAGGAAGTTGGCGCCATGGAACAAAAGTAGCGCTCTACTGTCTCTCTGACAAGCCGGAACTCTTGTGCGCGCGCCATGCGCAGACTACCTTCCGCGCATGATAGAAACGCTGAGAACAGAACGGCTTGTATTGCGTCCGATTACGACTGCTGACGCTCCGGCGTTTTACCGGTTTTACTCAGACCCGGAAGTGATGCGCTATATCGGTAAAGGCGAGGTTGCTGAATCTGAGGAAAAAGTTCGCGAAAGTCTGGCGCGTCATCAGAAAACTCACTATCAGGAGCATAGTTTCGGTTTGTGGGCTGTTACCGGTAAAGCCGATGGTGTGGTGATGGGGCATTGCGGTGTGCTGTTCTGGGAAATCGACGGTGTGCGGGAGTATGAAATCGCCTATTTACTGGGACGGGAGTATCAAGGACACGGATACGCGACCGAGGCCGCCTGCGCTACTCGAGACTGGGGATTCGGCAAGCGGAACTTTTCGTGCATGGTGTCATTAATCTATCCGGACAATGTCGCTTCGCAGAGAGTGGCCGAACGAGTTGGAATGCGTTATGAAAGGGATGTCATTGTCATGGACGATGTGCGAGTTCGCATGTATTCACTGAAGAACCCTGCGCCGGAAGGCCGAGTGGAATAAGAGGAGTTGAAGTGCAGATGAGTTTGCGTAAATCACTTTCCATGTGTTTGACCGGTTCAAAGAAGCTGCTGGCGCTTGTTGCGCTTGTGTATTTCATTTCATCTACAGTCACCCGCCTGTCTTTGCTGATTATGCAGGCGGGAAATGTCAGCGCTTCCTTTGTTGACTATCTGCAGGCGCTCTTTTCAGGCATTGTGTTTGACCTCTATGTCGCGTTGTGTTTCACGTTACTCTATGCGCTGTTCATGCTTGTATTCCCGCGTAAGTGGCTTCGCTCGGTAGTCGGACGCTGGCTGACATTCGCCGGATTGTTCGTCTTTGTCTTTGGCGCCATCTATCTGATGGTGTTGGAATTATTTTTCTTCGCTGAATTCAGTTCGCGGCTAAACTATGTCGCTGTTGATTATCTGCTCTACCCGCATGAAGTGTTCGTCAATCTCTGGGACACCTATCCGGTGTTGACGGTCCTGTTGATTGATTTGGCGTTGAGCGTGGCGGCGCTGTGGATCTTGCGGAGAATAATACGAACAGCGCTTGAAGATACAGGTGGCTTCGGTAGTCGCGCCAAACCGGCCATCGGACTGACGCTTGTATGTGTCGCGCTGTATTTCTCACTGAATATCGATACCAGCCGTATCTCAGACGATCGTATCCTCAATGAAATCGCCGGTAACGGTGTCTACAACTTCTTTCACGCTTTTGTCACCAACGAGTTGGACTATGACGCCTATTATGCCACAATGGATGGGGCTGATGCGGTTACGCGACTGCGCCGTCAGGTGAAAACTCCTGACGCAGAGTTTCTTGATTCCAGTGTAACAGCGCTCACATCACATGCGCTTGATAGACAAATCATTTCTCCAAATGCGCCGAAGCGCTTCAATGTCGTCCTTGTCCTTGAGGAGAGTTTCGGTTCGGAGTTTATCGGGGCCTTGAAACCCGACGGCAAGAACATCACGCCGCATTTTGATTCGCTGGCTGACAGCTCGCTTTTGTTTACGAACCTCTACGCCACCGGTAATCGCACGGTGCGCGGGCTGGAGGCCTCGGTTATCAGTTTCCCGCCGATTCCGGGACGATCGATTGTCAAACGGCCACACAATGAAGACTTGTTCACAATTGCCTCGGCTTTGAAGGCCGAGGATTACCAGACAGTGTTTCTCTATGGCGGCCATTCTTATTTTGATAACTTCGCCTATTTTGCCGCGCACAATCACTATGATAAAGTCATCGATGAGAATGACTTCACTGTTAAAACCTTCTCGACAATCTGGGGTGTTTGTGATGAAGACCTGTTTAACAACGCCCTGCTGACTTTTGATTCATTGCACCAGCAAAACAAACCGTTCTTTGCAACCATGATAACTGTCTCGAATCACACGCCGTTCACCTATCCCGAAGGCAAGATTCCGTTTGACCCGAAAACACAATTGCGCAAATTCGCCGTGCGCTATGCCGATTATGCTATCGGCAAGTTTATCGCTGACGCCAAATCACATGCGTTTTTTGACAGCACATTGTTTGTCTTTGTCGCCGACCATGGCGCGCGCGTCT
>CAZFAL010000222.1:0-4307 GCA_964516945.1 uncultured Ignavibacteriales bacterium | reverse complement strand
GGGGGTGTCGGTTCTGAGGAACCGACAGAACTTCGTCATACACGCGAAGTTTTGTAGGTCGGGTTCCGGCGTCCGGCAGATGCCGGACAAGAAACCCGACATGTTAGGTTGTAGTGGGCATGTCGGGTTTCTCCGGCGCTGAAGCGCCTTCGGAACCCGACCTACGGTACTGACGGAACACAGGAAGCGGAGACTCAAAACCGCAAGGGTTTTGAGCTACGGTTCGATACGGGGTTCGATTTGGGTTGGGGCTTCTATTTTGCCGCGCATTAGTTGTAGGAGTTTGATGGCGCCTGTTTTGCCGGTGGCGCCGACTTCGAGGGAGGGGCCGACGCAGGAGGGACAGCCGGTTGAACACGCACAGGCGCTGATGTGGTCGATACAGGCCGCGAACAAGTCGTCGGAGATGGTGAATAATTTCTGCGAGAGTCCGACACCGCCGGGGATGTTTTCATAGAGATAGATTGTCGGCCTTTCGGTGAATGGCGCCCGCACCTGTGAGACACGGCGCAAGTCACGCGGGTCACACATCACCCATAGCGGCGCTATCTTGCCGAGAATTGTCGCAGTCGCGCGCAGGGCGCCACCGAGTTCTTCGCCGGCGAAGCCGAGTAACTCGCGCAGGTTTTCGGGGAAGCCATACCAGAAGGCCTCGGTGGTCATTTCCATTTCGGGCATATTCAATTGACCAAAACCGACATTCTCATGCGTGTGGAATTTGATTTTCTTGTACATGGTGGTCACCGAGCGCACTGTCACCTCACCGACACAGCGTGAGCCGAGGTCGCTGGCAATTTCATCATTGACTGCGAGCACATGCAGGTCGGTTTTGGTTTCGGCGTCGGTGTAATAGTCGATGCGAACTTCCTTGACATAGGCCTTGCGGCCGTCCCAGTCGAGTGTGTCAACTTGGTATGTAGCGCCGTTGTGGATGTAGATGGCCTGCTCGTGCAAATAGTATGGCGCCGAGAAATAATCCACCTCGCCGATGGCGCGGTCATTGTCGGACATGTTGAGGATGACAAAGTTTTCCGGTGAGGCCGAGCGGAGGGAGACATTTTCGGCGGGGTAGATTTCGCTGGACCAGTGGAACTTGTCATTGGAGCGGCGCAGGACTTTGGCGTCTTCGAGATATTCGAGCATGCCAAGTGTGCCGCCGTCATCAGCGCCGAATTCTTCATCGACGCGCACCGGCATTTCAAAGGCGGCGCATTTGAGATGACTGGCGCGGATTATCAAATTGTCGGGGTCAACGATGCCCATCTCCGGTGAGCGTTCGAAAATGTATTCCGGGTGCGCGCAGAGGAATTGATTGATAGCGGCGCTGGTGGCGACAAAAATGGTCACCGATGTTCCGCGTCGCCGTCCGGCGCGACCGGCCTGTTGCCAGAGTGAGGAAATCGAGCCGGGGTAGCCGAGGATGATTGAGACATCAAGCGAGCCGATGTCCACGCCGAGTTCCAGCGCATTGGTCGAGACCACACCGGTGATTGAGCCGTTGCGCAGGCCGCGTTCAATTGCGCGGCGCTCATTGGGCAGATAGCCGCCGCGATAGCCGGCGACTTTGATTCCCCGTCCGAAGGCCTTGCCGGTGGATTCGCGCAGATAGAGCAGGAGTGTTTCGACCTGTGTGCGGTACTGGCCGAAGATGATGGTCTGTATTTTTTCGCGCAGAAACCATTCGGCGAGACGGCGGGTTTCGTTCAGCGCCGATTTGCGCACGCCGAGGCGTTCGTCGATGACCGGCGGGTTGTAGAGGATGACATGTTTTTGTCCGGACGGGGCGCCATTTTCGGTGATGAGTTTGACCGAGCCGCCAATGATGCGCTCGGCGAGCTCTTCAGGGTTGGCGATAGTGGCGCTACTGAGCACAAACTGCGGGGAAGAGCCGTAGAATTCGCAGATTCGTTTGAGGCGGCGGATGACATTGGCGAGATGCGAGCCGAAAACGCCGCGATAGTGATGCATTTCGTCGATGACAATATATTGCAGGTTCTCGAAGAGTTTTATCCAGCGGGTGTGGTGCGGCAGGATACCGGAGTGGAGCATGTCCGGGTTGGTGATGACGATATGTCCGGCGTTGCGGATGGAGCGACGCACGGCGCCGGGGGTGTCGCCGTCGAAGGTGTAGGTTTTGATGTCGGCGCCGAGTTCGGTGATGAGCTCATTGAGTTCGACAGACTGGTCCTGCCCGAGCGCTTTGGTGGGGAAGAGGTAGAGGGCGCGCGCTGACGGGTTGTCGAGAATGGAATTGAGCACCGGCAGGTTGTAGCAGAGTGTTTTGCCGGAGGCGGTCGGTGTGACGATGACCGTGTCAGCGCCGCCGGAAACAGAATCAAGCGCGAGACGTTGATGCAGATATAATTCTTTGACACCGCGTTGTTGTAGCGCCTGAGTCAGCGCCGGATTAAGATACTCCGGAAACGCCGCATAGCGCCCGGCGATTGGCTCCAGTGTTTTCCAAAGCGCGATATTGCCGGCGATAGCGCGGTCATTGCGGAAACGGTCTAGGATTTGTTCTAGGTTCATGGGGGGGATCTATGTCTTATTCGTTCGAGTAGGTTGGGTCTTGTTGCTTTCGATTTGCAAGGCTGGTTTGCAACAAAACGCTGACACGTTGGTCTTGCTCAGAGGGTAGTCAGTTTGTAGTATAGCTTCTCTCGATATACGGCTTGGCTTTTTCTAGGTCTGCTGAATTTCGCAAAGTTATTTCTAGATCGCCAGTACCATAGTGGCCTTTGACTCCCACATCTCGTGTGAATCCATCCTCGAGACTTATTGTCTTTGGGTTTACTTTTATGAATACTGTGATCTTACCTTTACTAGTGTGTGGCTCGACGCATGCAAAATTCTTTATCCTCTTAAACGCTACGTAGTACTTGAGCGTTTTTTCTTGCACATCGTCACCGAGAGCAATTAGGAAGGCACGCAATTGTTCATACAAATCCAGCAACGGACCGGATAATTCAGATATGGTTTCAGAAACAGTTTTATATTCGATGGCAGCGGTGGACTTACTTCTTGGATTATTGTTTTCTGTCGCAGTTGTTGCATTCACTAGCTCCAAAAGGAGTAGGTCTTCACCGAACTTTTGATAACGTATCAATTCTATGTTTCTATTCATCTGCATTACTGCGTGTTCGTCGTAACGGTTAAATCCTCCGGCAACGCAGAGTAGACGTGGTGAGTTCCAGTCTATGGATTCAATAACTTCATTTCCAAGGACCTTGATCGTTAATAGCTTGAATTCCGCCTGGTGGTCCATAAGCCAATCGAGGTAAAACAGTCCTTGGTTGATTACTGTTTCATTTGTAGCGCGTTTGTATTCGATAATCACTGGGCTACCGTTTTCATCAAGGCCAAGCGTGTCTATTCGTCCTTTGTGCTTAGGTCCCGTGCTGTACTCGCTTGCGAGGAATCTAACACCGAGTAGCTCTTCAAGGTTCTTTTCCATTAAGGTTTGCAAAGAACGCTCCAAAGGGACTGAGTTGCCGTGGATTTCCGTTGCTCCAGTATTGTCTAATCTGAACAGTTTTATATCTGTCATGTTCTATCTCAATTCTTCAGGTAGCCTAGCCGCGGTGGCCCGTCCGATTTGCGACGGGTTTCTAGTGAGTCATTGGTTCTCATTGCAATCTCTATCAGTAAGTCACAATCACGTCTCTAGAAACCTGCCAGAGGGGTAGGCCACCAGGCCGCATTGATTTCTTCTGAGAACGTGACACACCAGGAACTCGTGAGTTAGCTATCTGTCAGCGAACACGCTTTTGAGCTCTTTCATGTCAACTATAGGATCAAAATACACATTTTCTGATTCTACAACAGCAGTTGCTGATTCGCCATGAACCCGTGCATTGTATTGCACTTTTACAGCCCACCGATTGTCTGGGTCATGCCTTCTAAACACGCTTTCTGAAAGAGCATCGTTCGGAACAACCGTTCTGTCTGTTGCTTCCGCTCTTATTCGGTCTTTGCGGCTCAAGTCACCTATCATCTTATTCCAGAAGAAGCCCCTTATGGTAATTCGAGACTCTAACGCATGGCGCTTTATCGCCTCAAACACTTCTTCATCGGTCTTGCCATGACCAAGTTTAGTCTGCGTGATTACGTAATCAATCGCTTCTTTTAGCGGCGTATCTGACCTATCATCCTCTTCTGGTAAAACGTCTACGAATGCCGATACAAGGTTCTCTTTTGAGAACATTGGATTGTAGTACATGACTTTCTCATCACCCTGTCTACTACAGATAACTATACCATCAAGTTTTTCGGAAACTATCCAGTTTGTAGGATCTATAGACGGTTTA
>CAZFAL010000221.1:0-4316 GCA_964516945.1 uncultured Ignavibacteriales bacterium | reverse complement strand
GGTTGAATCAAAATCCAGCTTACCCCAGAGAATCCGCACAACATACGAGCGGGCTTCGGGATCGTTTTCCATGTCAACAACTTCCGGCTCTACGAGCACAGGGTCGGCGACCTCTACTCCGGCGGCCTCTGTTTCGATTGCCGCAAACTCCGGACTACCGAACGCCGGTTGTTCATTGGTGGCGGTATACCCGCCGAATTCCGCGCTGTTGTTCGCGGTGTCTGTGTTCTCCGGCTGATTTGGTGTGTCGCTACAGCCGACCGACCAAAGCATGAGAACACCGACCAGCGCTGAGAAAGCGAAGTAGCTTCGCGTTCCCAGCTTTTCCGCCGAAAGAGCTTTGCTCTGCTCGGCGCGTTCCTGATTGATGTAAAAGTGTCTCATTGTACCTCCCTGATGTGATGTGGTTTTAGGGTTTCGCTTCTCTTCTCTCAGATTTCTGCTCAAGAATAACAGTTCATTCCTGCATTCGTGATTACAGAGAGTCAAATATGGCGCCAAGAATGCCACTGGGGACATATCACGCTGTAATACATTGAGTTACGCAGAGCGAAAGGTGGCTTGTGCGCCTCCCGTTGGCTCTAAATGTACCGACCGGTACGCGCTGATATAGGCGAGTGTACACTGAGGTTCGCTCAAAGGGAATTGATAGATGTCAGCTCTGTGCAAAGTGGTTGAGCGGCTTGGTGGCGTAACGATGAAGAAGATTCCGGTCGAATTGGAAGAGAATATGGAATAGAATTGTAAACGCTGGTCAGGACGAAGGAGATTCTGGCGCCGCAGAGCCGGTGATGCGGCGAATCTCTTCCTCAGGAATAGTGCGAATGGAGTACATGAATTTGCCGGATTTGGTCTTTTCAATCTTGTCGACAAATTCCGGATTCAGTCGCACAGAGCTGACAAAGACATCGTCAACTTCCTTCTGCAAATAAGGCAGAACCTCATCATTGAACTGCGCGCCTTTGACAATCCGCACAGTCACTTCGTCGATTCCTGTTTGAATATACTGGATTTGATTCACCCAGCCGGTTTCGGCCATCCGCATTCCGGGCACGTCCAGCCCGGTAAACCAGCTTCCGTCTTTGCGGATAAACATATCCGTGACTCGCCCCCCGACATGTGACATCAATGGCATACCGGAAAAACAGCACCCGCAGTCTTCTTCGGGTCGGGGTAACGGGCTGGTGACATCATCAGTTTCATAGCGTATCAGTGGCATGGCGTGATTGTGTAGATCTGTCACTACGATACGTTTGATGCTGTCTGATTCAACCTGTCCCGGCCTGTGATCGAGAAACTCAACAAGCACATTGTCGGTCATGATATGTAGGCCGCGATGGGCTGAACACTCCTGCGAAACCATGCCGACTTCACGTGAGGCATATCTATCGAGCGCCCGGATGCCAAAGCAACGCTCAATTGCCTCATGATCCTCCGGGGGAGTCGGCTCGGCGGTGACGAGAACGCCTTTGACCGGTGGCAACTCAATTGATTCTCTGGTGACAAACCGTGAGAATGCAGCGATTGCCCTCGGGTAACCAAATATCCATGTCGGTCGCTTCTCACGAATCTTCTGCGCTAATGCCGCCAACTTGTCCTCGTCGAGGAAAGTCGCATTGTAGGGTATCATCCGTCGTGATAGTCCGTTCGCAACAGTATATTTGAACTTGCGAACAACTTCCTCGTCAGGAATATCATCGAGATGTCCCCAGAAATTCACCCAGGGCTCACCGACTTTCCAGCCTGCTTCTTCATTGAGCAGTAGCTCAAAGGCCATACGATAATCCAGCACATTGCCGTCACGATAGAACATCAGCGGCTCCATCGTCGAGCCACCGGTTTTTGACTGTAACATCCTGTCCCGCGGGATTTCATCGGAGAGTATCTCTTCCATATTCTCACGCAAATCGACACGCGACACTACCGGGAGAGATTGCAGGATATCCGGCAGATGCAAGTCCTCGCGCTTGACACCTGAATCCAGAAAGCGCTTGCGATACCAGGAGCTATGGTCAAAGGCGTACTGCAGGATACCGGTCAGCAAGGCCTGTTGTCTGGCTTTGATGTCGGTCTCTGCTTCCCGGCGAAAATCCAGCTTGCGCAATTCACGCAAATGACGGAATGTTCCGTGACGCCCATGGCGTAGCAGGAAAAGCGGATAGGTAATCTTGCTGACAATTGTCTTCTGGCAGAACATAGTAGTAATATGCTTACGTGTCTCAGGCCCCTTTGCCTGTTTCAAATTGGACGAGTCAATTCGGACTGAGGCACCCGACCGATATGATTGCTAATAATCAGCGCTTCTATACGCGCAGTCAAGAAGAAGCGCACAAGATTGCTCCCGAAAGGGATATCGGTTTGCTATCCGGCTCCTGTTCCTATACTTCGGATGTTTCTGACGATTGATTGACTGTGCTGATTGACCGGGCGCAGTCGGCGCCCTATTTTGGCGGCTCTGTTGGCGGCTCTGTTGACGCCCCATAGCTCTGAAGAGCCGCCAACATAGTTGAGAGATGACAATCTGCCGACATACATATAAATAGTCCCCAAACCAGCGTTTTATATGAAGTCTCCGGTATAAGATGTAGCGAACGCATTATGATAGCGCAAAAGCAAATACGAAATTTCTCGATTATCGCCCATATTGACCATGGCAAATCGACACTCGCGGACCGTCTTCTTGAGGAGACGCACACAATCGCACAGCGGAACATGCGCGCGCAGGCGCTTGATGATATGGACCTCGAGCGCGAACGCGGGATTACTATTAAAGCCCACGCCATCCGGATGGACTACAAAGCAAGTGATGGTCAGATTTACCAGTTGAATCTCATCGACACTCCCGGGCATGTGGACTTTACCTATGAGGTCAGCCGCTCACTGGCGGCCTGCGAGGGGGCGTTGCTGGTAGTGGACGCCTCACAGGGAATCGAAGCGCAGACAGTCTCAAACCTGTATCTGGCGCTCGAGAGTGACCTTGAAATCCTGCCGGTGCTCAACAAAGTCGATTTGCCCTCAGCCAGACCGGATGAAATCACTGAGCAAATAGTCGACTTGCTGGGTTGTGATATTGATGACGTTGTCCGTTGTAGCGCCAAATCCGGCGAAGGAATCACAGAATTGCTGGAGGCGATAGCGCGCAAGATTCCCGCCCCCGAAGGAAACCGTGAGGCGCCACTGAGGGCGCTGATTTTTGACTCGGTATTTGACCCCTACAAGGGAGCCGCGGCCTATGTGCGGGTCGTTGACGGTGTTATGAATATCCATGATAAGCTGAAGTTCTTCGCGCATGACAAGCAATTTGACGCCGACGAAATCGGTTTTCGGAAGTTGACGAATTACAAGATAAAGCAAATAGGCGCCGGTGAGGTCGGCTATGTGTATGCCGGAATCAAGGAAGTCGCTGACACGCAGGTGGGTGACACTATCACCACAGTGGCAAATCCGGCCCGCGAGGCGCTACCCGGTTTCATTCCTATCAAGCCGATGGTTTTCTCCGGTATCTATCCGGCGACATCGGAAGAGTACACTGTCCTGCGCGACGCGCTCGAAAAGCTCAAACTCAATGACAGCGCGCTGACATTCACTCCCGAAAGCTCGGTGGCGCTGGGCTTTGGCTTTCGCTGTGGCTTTCTCGGCTTGTTGCACATGGAGATTGTCACCGAACGGCTGAGCCGCGAATACGATCAAACGATTATTAACACCGTCCCGAATGTTGAGTATATTGTGCATACCAACAAGGGAGAGACAGTGATTGTTGACTCTCCGGCGCAACTGCCCTCTGCGGCGGATATTGATTATATCGAGGAGCCGATGGTGGATGCGTCAATTATCACTCCGGCGGAATATATCGGCGGGATTATGAAACTCGCCACCGAGCGCCGCGGCCAGTTCAAGAACACCGAGTACCTGACCACTGACAGAGTCAATTTGACATTTGTCTTTCCACTGGCGGAAGTAATTTTCGACTTTTATGACAAACTGAAATCGATTTCTCGCGGCTATGCCTCGTTTGATTATGGCCTGCCGGAATATCAGCGCGGCAAAGTGATTAAACTGGATATCCTGCTCAATGGTGACTCGGTTGATGCGCTGTCTGTGATAATTCATCGCGACAAGGCCTACCACTATGGTGTGGCGCTGACCGAGAAACTTCGTTCGTTGATTCCGCGACAACTGTATGAGGTAGCAATACAGGCGGCGATAGGCAGCAAGATTATTGCGCGTAATTCAGTCAAAGCCATGCGCAAGAATGTCACCGCCAAATGTTACGGCGGTGATATCAGCCGCAAACGCAAACTGCTCGAAAAACAAAA
>CAZFAL010000220.1:0-4331 GCA_964516945.1 uncultured Ignavibacteriales bacterium | reverse complement strand
AGTGTCACGGCGCTGACTATTTACGATATGCTCAAGGCGCTACAAAAAGACATTGTCATCACCGACTTCAAACTACTCGAAAAACACGGCGGCAAGTCCGGCGACTTCATCCGAAAGAATAGGAAAACACAAGAGTAAAGCCGTCATTGCGAGCGAAGCGCGGCAATCTCGTTGATCCCTGGCACGAAGATTGCCACCTCGCTCCCCGCCATGGCGTACGGAGTTAATCAACAAGAGTCGTAGGTCGGGTTCCGTAGTCCGGCAAATGCCGGACGGAGAAACCCGACATAACTGCGACAACGGAGAATGTCGGGTTTCTCCACCCCATGAATGGGATTCCGGAACCCGACCTACGAGATGTGAAGCGCCTTTTGTCACAACCTCTACAGCGATTCCGCAATCTCATAAGTCAAGAAACACTACCCATGCCATACAATGTCGCCATACTAATCATCTCCGATCGCGCCGTCTCCGGTGAACGCGAAGACCTGTGCATTCCGACATTTACCAAGGCGTTACAAAACACACCATTTGCAATTACACACACAGCGCTCGTCAGCGACACACCGTCAAAAATAGAAACGGCTCTCACATCAGCGCTGGCAAGCAATGTCAATCTCATTCTTACCAGCGGAGGCACGGGATGCGCGCCACGTGACAACACACCGGAAGTAACCATGCGCTTCATTGAACGACCGACACCGGGTATCGACGAAGCCCTCAGACGCTTCAGCGCGGACAAAGCGAAGTTCGCGATGTATTCACGTGGTGTTTCCGGTATCACCGGATCAACTCTGATAATCAATCTTCCCGGTTCCCCGAAAGCAGTACGGGAACTCGTGGAATTTCTGTTAACGACACTCGAACATCCGCTCAAACTCCTCGCGAATCAGGTCAGTGATTGCGCTGACGAGATCAATCCTTGATATCTGAGCATACTGAAATGATTTCTTTGCAAAAAGCCATTGAAACAATCAGCGCCAATATAACTCCGTCAGGGACTGAGCGTGTCCCCATTCTCGAGTCAGTCGATCGGGTTCTCGCCGGTCATATTGTTTCTTCAATCAATGTCTCAAGGTTTCGGAACTCAGCTATGGACGGATTCGCAGTCAGGGCGGAATTATTGGCCGGATGTTCATCTGAGAATCCTGTGACATTGCCGGTTGCTGGTGTGGCCTACGCCGGAGGGGAGGAAGTTGCCAGGAACCACGCTGATTGCGCGTTGAAAATCATGACCGGAGCGCCTGTGCCTGATGAGTATGACTCTGTTGTTAAGGTAGAGGACGTGACCTTCACCGATGGCGCTGTTACTTTCACAGCCCCTGTCAATCACGGCGCTAATATCCGTCCGGCCGGTGAGGATGTTCGCGAAGGCGAAACAGTATTTGCAAAAGGACAGCGCATCAGCGCCCTTGACATAGGAGTATTCGCAAGCATCGGTCTTGCAGAAGTGGATGTTATACGTCGTCCGTCAATCGCAGTGTTTACCACCGGCGACGAACTTGTCGAACCCGGCGTTGCGCAACTTGGTTTCGGGCAGATCTACAATTCCAACCGCTACACAATTGCCGCACTAATAGCGCCGTTTTGCAACCACATAGAACACAACGCTCCGGTTGCAGACACCGCCACTGCGCTCAAAGAAGCGCTCAATAGTGACAGTGATGTCATCATTACCAGCGGGGGCGTCTCCGCCGGTGACAAGGACCTTGTGCCACAAGTCGCCGAAGAGCTGGGCTGGCAGGAACTGTTTCACAAAATCGCCATCAAACCCGGTAAGCCAGTGTACTTCGCTAGACGGGGCAACCAATTGCTCTTCGGTCTGCCCGGCAATCCGCTGTCGACAGCCGTGTCATGCGCTACACTCGTGATTCCCGCCCTCAAACAGATGACAGGGGCGCCCAACGCCACTCCGCTACCACAGAGAGCAATATTACGTGGACCGTCACGTTCCGGCAAACGTCTCCTGCTCTGGCCGGGAAAAATCCGGCGCGAGGGCGCAACGCTCTATGCCGAGTATTCTCCCCAAAAATCCTCTGCGGCGCTTACTGCTCTGCGTAACACTGACGGACTCATCATTGAAAAAGCTCGTGACGAATCTCCCGATTCTGATGAAGCGCCAATGGACGGAACACCTGTTGATGTCCTGTTCTGGGATGATCTGTTGAGGTAATCTCAATGGAGCGTGTTCTCACAAATCTGCGCTCAATGCGCTTCAATCTGATGGAGCTCTCCGGCGGACTCGGTGATCTTGGAACATTCATTCCGCTCGCCGTAGCAATGGCGCTGGCCAGCGGCATGGACATCGGTGTAATTCTCATCTTCGCCGGCATCGCGAATATCCTCACCGGTGTCATCTTTGGTATACCGGTTCCTGTGCAACCGATGAAAGCTATTGCGGCGGTGGCCATCGCCGAACAACTCGGTGTCGGGGGAATTGCGGCTGCTGGTTTGTTGATGGGCGCGCTGATGTTCACGCTCGGTGTTACTGGAGCAGTCGAAAAAATAGAGCGCTTTGTACCTCTCGCAGTAGTGCGCGGCATTCAACTCGGTGTCGGACTCAAGCTGGCTATCAAAGGCCTGGCAATGATTACTGACAGCGCATGGCTCACACTCGACGGCGCCGCAGTGGCTGTTGCGCTTGGCGTTGTTGCGCTACTATTGATGAACACCAAACGCGTTCCGGTGGCGCTGGGGATGTTCACGGTCGGCGCTGTCATCATGTTCATAAACTTGCCGTCAGGAACCCACTTCTTTGAACCCGGAAGTCTACAGCTAAGTGTCATCGCGCCGAACATTGCGCAATGGGAGCAGGGTTTCCTGCGGGGAGCGCTACCGCAGGCGCCACTGACAATCCTTAACTCAGTCATTGCCGTCTGTGCCCTCTCCGGTGACCTCTTTCCGGACAAACGGATTTCCACCAAGTCCATGTCCACCTCAGTCGGCGCCATGAATCTGCTCTTCTGCTGGTTCGGCGCGATGCCAATGTGTCATGGCTCCGGTGGTCTTGCCGGTCAGTACCATTTTGGCGCCAGAACCGGTGGCTCGGTCGTGATGCTCGGTGTCGGGAAACTTGCGGTCGGTTTGCTACTCGGCGCAGGAGCCATGACTCTGTTGCAATACTATCCGCTTTCCATCCTCGGCGTGTTACTGCTCTTCGCCGGATTGGAATTAGCAAGACCGGCGCGCACAGTAAAAGACACACGTGGCTTCGCAGTCATGCTCTTCACAACCGTCGGCATCCTCGCTGTCAATACATTTGCAGGATTCACAATCGGCATAGTGACGGCTCTCCTGCTGACACGCAAACAGTCCCGTCCGTAGGGGCTTAGCGCACTAAGCCCTGTCGCGATTCAAGCAGGACATTGTGATGACGTAGGGGCAGGGTGTCCCTGCCTTTGTTCCGAATCATGCGTTCTGCCGGAATCGTGACAAGGGCGCCGAAACTGTACGTTGTCAAGACCTGTGTTACGACGCCCCTACAAAACGTTGTGTTCTTCTAACAGTGACAGGTGCACAGCGCACTATGCCTCTACAAGACAATATGTTCTCTTCGTCCTTGAAGCGCTATTTCACCCGCATCCGCAGGCATCGACCGAATCCGCTTCCGGTTTGACGCCATTCTTGATATCATGATACGCCTTGAACGCCTTCATCGCCCAGGTCTCGCCGACACAACCGCCCATACCGGTGGCCACAGCGAGAAACTCCGCCAGTTCTTTCTCTGTGACATCGCGCTTGATGGCCTCATTGATATAATACTTGATGCACGGCTCACAACGCGCGCTGACCGACCATAACGCGGCGGCGAGGACCTTATACTTCGATGGCACATCGCCGTCGGAATACAATGTTTTTGTGCGCAATGCATGCATTGCCGCAGTTGAGCCACCGGTTAGTTTGCCGAATTGTCCCATCAGCGCCAGCGCCGGGTCAAAGTCTGTCAGATTCTGATTTGCCATCTGTACACTCCTGTAAGTTAGTACATATTATAGTTAGTAGTTTGTTTCAATAGTTACACGCAACAACTGAGCTTCGAAATATCCACATCAAATGATATAGCGGCAATCTTCAACGACTCCGCAAGCGTCGGAAACATTGGCAATGAGTCAACAACATCAGAAATTGTATTCTGGTTCTTAACAATCGTCATCGCTTGTGCAATCAACTCCCCGGCGTGTGGCGCCAGAATATGCACTCCGCGAATAATGCGCGTTTCCGGGTCTGCGACAATCGTAATCGCGCCCTCAGTGCGACCGGTAATAATCGCACGAGGAACATTTGCAAATGAAACTGTCTTGCACAGGCACGTTCCGAGCCGCTTCATCATC
>CAZFAL010000219.1:0-4392 GCA_964516945.1 uncultured Ignavibacteriales bacterium | reverse complement strand
CCCACAGCGGGAAGAAAAAGTCTTGCAACGTCTGGTAGAAATGAATAACGGGCCACTCGCGAAAGAAGCGGTCTTGCGCCTGTTTGAACGAATCATAGACGAGTCACGCCGGGTTGAGCGGACTGAAGTCTATGACAAAGAGCAATAGAGTGGATGAGGTCACATCGACGATGATAATAGTAATGAACACCACAGCGACAACCGAAAATATTCAGGCGGTTGTCGAACGCTTGACAGAGCACGGGTTTGACATACACAAGTCCACCGGCGCCACACACACGGTGCTGGGCGTGGTCGGCGGCGCCGGGGCTGTTGATCCACGGGATTATGAACTCCTCGAAGGTGTTGGTGAGGTTGTGCGGGTCAGCGAACCATACAAACTCGCCGGACGTCTGTTCAGAAACGAAGACACAGTCATTGATATCCGTGGTGTGAAAATCGGCGGCAATGAAATCATCATGATGGCCGGTCCCTGCTCGGTGGAGTCTCGCAGTCAAATCCGTGAGGCGGCCAGGTTTGTTAAGGAAGCCGGCGGGAAGATACTGCGCGGCGGGGCCTTCAAACCCCGTAGCTCCCCATATTCATTCCAGGGTCTTGGCATGGAGGGTTTGAAATATATGCGCGAAGCCGCTGACGAGAATGGCTTGCTCGTGATTTCTGAAATCATGGACCGGATGGATTTGACCGGAGCCCTGAAATATATTGATATCATTCAGGTCGGCGCCAGAAACATGCAGAATTACACGCTCCTGCGTGAGTTGGGCAATATGCCCAAACCGGTTCTGCTTAAACGTGGCATGTCGGCCACTATTAAAGAGCTTTTGATGTCTGCGGAGTATATTATGGCCGGCGGGAATCATGAAGTGATGCTCTGTGAGCGGGGCATACGGACGTTTGAAAGCTATACGCGCAATACAATGGACATTTCTGCAATACCGATTCTCAAGACATTGTCACACCTGCCGGTGATTGCCGATCCGAGTCATGGGACAGGCATTCGCAACAAGGTCACACCGATGGCTCGCGCGTCAGTCGCCGCCGGAGCTGATGGCCTGCTGATTGAGGCGCATCAGGACCCCGACCACGCACTATCTGACGGCGCGCAGTCCTTATACCCTGAGCAACTAACCGAGCTGGTCAAACAGTTACGCATAATCTCCAAGGCGGTTGACCGAACTATCGCCCCTGAACCGGAAAGGGTGAATGTGGGATGACACAAACCATGTCAAAGACAAAACATACAGATAGCAAACCCCTCCCGACAACATTCCTGCGGCTACAAGATGAGTTTGCCGGTCATATTGCCTCAGCGTTGCAGGACGCCTATGGAACTGCCCTCGCAGATAAGCGTTTGCTGGATTCCGAATATGTTGTATCACAGATTGAACGCCCGCGCAAACCGGAATTCGGCGATCTCGCGTTTCCATTGTTCCCCTATGTCAAGGCGTTGAAGCAGGCGCCGCCGGTGGTCTTTAAGGCGTTGCAGGAAAGGATGGCGCTACCTGCGACTCTCGGTGAAGTGACATTTGCCGGTGGGTATCTCAATTTGAAATTGAATACCGGACATCTGGCGCAGGCCCTGGCGGAGGAGGTTCTTCCCGCTCCGGAGCGCTTCGGCGCCTCAACTATTGGCGCAGGCAAGCGGATTCTCGTTGAGTTTTCTTCGCCGAATATCGCCAAACCGTTCGGAATTGGCCATCTGCGCACAACTGTCATCGGCGCCAGCTTAGACCGTATCTTTGATTTTCTGGGCTATGACACCGTCAGCATCAACTTCCTCGGTGACTGGGGCACACAATTCGGCAAGATGATTGTGGCCTACCAGAAATGGGATGGCGCAAAGGCCCTAGCCGAGGATGCTATCAAAGGCGCATTGGCGCTGTATGTGCGTTTTCACGAGGAAGAGGAGAATGACCCGTCGCTGACCGAAGAAGCGCGGCTGGCATTTAAGAAGCTTGAGGACGGCGACCCGGAAATGGTCGCGCTTTGGCAGATGTTCAAGGATGTCTCCATGGAGGAATTCAAACGGGTCTATGATATCCTCGGGATTGAATTTGATTTGGTCACCGGTGAGTCAGTTCTCAATGACAAAATGGAGGAGGCCATTGAACGCCTCGATAAAGCGGGACTCACAACAGAATCACGAGGGGCGCTCATTGTTGATTTGGAGCAATTTAACCTGCCTCCGTGCCTTTTGAAAAAACAGGACGGCGCTACACTCTATGCCACGCGCGATATCGCCGGTTTGCTCTATCGCTGGGAGAAATATCACTTCCATGAGTCGCTCTATGTCGTTGGCGCCTCACAGGCGGACCATTTCAAGCAGGCGTTCAAAGTCATTGAACTCCTTGAAGAAGCAGAGAAGATTCCCGCTGAAGAACGAATGACCGGCAGAGTGAAACATATTCCATTCGGCTGGATAAAGTTTGAAGATCAGGCGTTGAAAACACGGGCCGGGCATGTGATCTATCTTGATGATGTCCTGCAGAAAGCCATCACGCTGGCGGCGGACAAGATCCGCGAAAAGAATCCGGAATTGCAGAACTCTGAACAGGTCGCCCGTCAAATAGGTGTCGGTGCGGTTGTGTTCAGCCAGCTTTCGGTCCGCAAACAAAAAGACGTCAACTTTACCTGGGAGGGCGCGCTGAGTTTTGAAGGTGAAACCGGGCCGTACTTGCAATATACTCACGCCCGGCTCAGCTCCTTATTGCGCAAATACAACAAATCCGAGCGCGCACTGCCGGAGCATGACAAACTGGACTTCAGCATTGTCAATGACACAATCACGCATCAATTGCTGGTGACGCTTTCCCGCTTTCCGACTGCTGTTGAGGCCGCGGCGAAAGAATATGAGCCGTTCCTGATTTCGTCGTATTTGCTGGAGCTGACGTCGCTGTTCAATTCGTTTTATCAACGCCGCGATGCGAACGGCAGAATTATAAAAATACTTTCGGATGATGTCGCCTTGACTGATTCTCTGATGGCCATTGTCAGCATGACACGCGCAACCATCGCCAGCGGATTGCGACTGCTCGGTTTGGAAGCGCCGGAGGAAATGTAGACAATGGGCGCGTCAACACACAAACAACCGTCGTCACTTGTAACGCGCTCCCGAAGCAGGATACAGCGTCCCAAAAGCCCCCTGTCCCTGCACAAAGCGGGAATCGACGCTATCGGAATCTGTGGTGTCGGATTGATAGGTGGCTCTATTGCCGAGCGGCTCAAGCAACTCAAAGAGCAACCGCAGGTTTTCGGACATGACAAGAGCGTTGTGATTGCGCAGGCGCTCAAAGAGCGTGTCATCAGCGCCCGGTTGACACCTGAAGATATGTTGCAGCGCTGTGATGTAATTATCCTGTCCGCGAACCCGGCGACAAACCAGAGCTTTCTCCGGCGACTGAGTAAGCGCAAGACTGACACACAAGCGCTCATAATCGACACCAGTTCAACACAAACAGGAATTGCTGAACTCAACAGGGCGCTGAAGTGGAAAAACGAGGCGCAATTCATCGCCGGTCATCCGATGGCCGGACGGGAAGTTCAGGGGCTGGCGAATCGTCAGAGCTTCCTCTTTGAAGACCATCCGTTTTTCTTTGACGATTCAGTAAAGCTGGGCAAGACGGAACGTAACCTCCTCGAAGCGTTCGTCGCGTCGTTGGGGTCCTACGCTATGTATGTTGACAACAATCGCCATGACTCGGTCATGACAGACATATCTCAGCTCCCACAAGTATTATCAACTGTGATGAGCGCATTTGTAAGTAACTATAACAGGCAAACAATTCATCTCGCCGGAACCGGCTTGCAGTCAATGATACGGCTCGGTGGCTCACCCTACGGAAACTGGCGTGATGTGTTTGCGGAAAACAACGAACGACTTTGTCAGCGCCTTGACGCTTTGATAGAGGAGTTGCAAAACACTCGTGATACGATAAGTTCCGGTGGTTCGCTCCGGGAGCACTTCCAAAAAGCAAGGAGAAGTTACTCATGCTTGTGGTAATGAAATCTGATGCAACCGCTGAAATGGTCGCCGCAGTAGTCTCCGCAGTAGAAGAGATGGGACTAAATGGCCATCCGATACCCGGCGCCAACCGCACCGCCATCGGCATCACCGGTAACAAGGCAAAAATCGAAGACTCGCACATCCGTGCGCTGGCCGGTGTGGAAGAATTAGTGCATGTCACCGCGCCGTACAAACTTGTCGGCAGAGACTTTCATCCGCAGAGTAGCGCGGTGCATGTTGACGACGTCGTGTTTGGCGGCAGGGAAGTGGTGTTAATGGCCGGACCGTGTTCAGTTGAACCGCTCGAAATCACACTTGAAATTGCCCGCGCAGTCAAGAGTGTTGGCGGTAAAGTGTTCCGTGGTGGCGCTTTCAAACCACGCACCTCA